>CAZVEG010000103.1:0-12805 GCA_964625625.1 uncultured Leptospirales bacterium
CTCCGGCCCGTGGCCCCTCTTACCAGTTTGCAGGCGAAATCCACGCTCTCTCCGCGGGTAACGCTGAAGACCACGCACTCCAGACCGGAAGGCGCGAATGCGGCGATTTTCGCCGCCAGCGCGGCCTTCTCCCGCGAGATCATCGGGAAATTGCCCTGGTCGGTTTCGCGCAGCGCCTTTTTGAACGCGGTCGTCACACCGCGCGGCCTGCGGCCGAGGTTGTACACGGAAGCGGAGGCAATACAGTCGATGTAGCGCCTGCCCTTTTCGTCAAATATGAACGCCCCATCACGTTCGACCTCGACGATATCGAGCCCTTCGGAGTGCATCCGGTCAAGCGCCGCCGCCGGGAAAAACCGCCGGTAATCGTCAAGCACCTTCTTCCTGTTTACGGTGGCGGTTTTCATTTATTACTCCCTCCGGGCCCGGGGATTCGTGCGATAAGATCTTCGACGCTCCTCAACCAGTTGAAAAGCAGGGTCTGGACGCGTTCATTGTTGAGCATGTTCAGTAAAAAGGGAACCCGCGCGGCCGGGAGCGCCAGCGGCAGGAGCGATTTCATGACCGCGACGGCCGCGCGCGCGGCGGCGATTATCTCGTCGATGTCTTCGTCGCTTGCGACGAGCGGCGGCATGAAGCGCATCACCTGGGGAGCGTTTCCGGAATAGGCGGCGAACACCCCGTTTCTGGCGAGCGCGTCGGACATCATGGGCCCCATGAATTCATGAATGTATTCTATTCCGATCATGAGACCCCTGCCGCGCACCTCGCGGATTATGGCCGGGTTTTCACGTCGCAGATCCTCGAGCGCCGAGTAAAGCCGGGCGCCCGACCGTTCCGCTTTTTCCCATAAACGCGTTTCGCGCATGAACCGTATTACCGCAAGTGAGACGCAACAGCCGATATCGCTTCCACCGTCATAGGACGGGTGAAAATCATGATGCTTTTTTAGAAATCTGTTGATGACGGGGAGCCCCCTGTACAGCACCGCACCGTTGGGATAGACCCCTCCGCCGATGGATTTCGCCAGGGCCATGATGTCCGGAACCACTCCCGAGTGCTCGCACGCGAAAAAACGTCCCGTGCGGCAGAACCCCGTCTGCACCTCGTCGAATATCAGCAGCGCGCCGTGTCTGTCGCAGAGTCTTCTCAAATCCACCAGGTAATCGTCGGCGGCGGGGAAAATCCCCGCTTCACCCTGGATCGGCTCAATGATGACCGCCGCGGTTTTATCCGTTATCGCCGAGGCCATGGCTTCGGAATCATTGAACGGAACGAACCTGAATTCAGGCATGAGCGGTTCGAAATGGCGCCTGTAATGCTCTTTTCCGTTTGCCGACAGCGCAAAACCCGTATGCCCGTGATAGGCCTTGATGGTGGAAACGATCGTCGGTCTGCCGGTCGCTCCGCGGGCCAGTTTGATCGCGCAGTCTATGGCATCACCGCCGCCGGACGCGAAGAATACCCGGTCCAGTCCCTTCGGCGCTATTTCAACCAGCGCCCTCGCCAGGGCCGCCTTCCAGGGCGACATGAGCACCCGGCTTCCCATGTCCAGAGAGCCGAGCGCGTCCTCGAGCGCGGCGAGCACAAGCGGGTTCCCCCTTCCGACGTTGAAACAGCCGGCCGATGTAAAACAGTCGATCATGGTACGCCCCGTGGCCTCGTCGGTGAAGCGAATCCCCCGGCGCATGGTCTCGAGCACATCGAGATGTCCCGCCTTGAGATATTTCACCTGTCCGCTGTTGATATGCCTCGCGAACTGCCCTTCGACGCGCTTTTTCTCCTCACGTCCCGTCAACGCTCTCTTCCCCGAAGCACTGGCTTGCATGTGTCCCCCTTCCGCCCTGCCGGCAAGCGCCGCATGCGGACGCTACGACCGGTTTATAACGCGGTAGATTTCATATGTCAACAGATAATGTGATTCTGAAGTGGACGCGGATCGTCTCAGGCATCGCGAGGACTTCTTTCGCTTCCCGGCCGGGAAACGTTTGTTCGAGGGAGCGGGCCGAAGTACTGGTGGAGGTAACACCTGATCTTTCCGTTGTAGAGCTTTCTGTTTTTGTCCGCCTTCCGGCCGAAGTATTTCTCGAAATCGGGGTGCGAGGTGAGCACAAAGACCGACCACGATTCGAGCGCGCCGAACACCCGGCCCATCTGCCTGTAGAGCGCCGCGACCTCATCGCCGTCACCGATGCGCTCACCGTAGGGAGGGTTGCAGACAACGCAGCCGTAGGGCTTCCGGGAGCTGAATTCCTCCAGCTTCTTTTTCTCAAAAATGATCCTGTCCGCCACGCCGGCCGCCGCGGCGTTTCCGCGGGCTTTTCTGAATACGTCGGTATCGATGTCCGATGCGTATATGGAAAACTCATCCCGTCGGATCGACGCGCGCGCCTCTTCCCGCGCCTCGATCCACACCTTTTCCGAGATGAAGGGCCAGCGCTCCGCCGCGAACTCGCGCCCCAGCCCCGGCGCGATATTGGCCCCGATGAGGGCCGCCTCGATTGGAATGGTCCCCGAGCCGCACAACGGGTCCGCGAATGGGCGCGATACGTCCCATCGACTGAGCAGGACCAGCGCGGCCGCCAGGGTTTCGCGCAGGGGAGCCTCCCCCTTGCCCTTCCGGTATCCCCTTTTATGAAGTCCCGGACCGCTGGTATCGAGCGTCAGGAGGGCCCGGTCGGAGGAAAGGGAAAGCTCGATCGTAAAGAGCGGACCATCCTCCGCGAAACGCTCGCGCCGGTATTTTCTCGACATCGCCTTCACCACGGCCTTTTTGATTATGGACTGGCAGGCCGGCAGGCTGGAGAGCTTCGATTTGACCGAACGCGCCTCGACGTGCATCCTCCCGTTCTCGGGGATGAACCGTTCCCATTCGATGGAACAGGCACCGTCGAAAAGCCTGCCGAAATCGTCCGCGTCGTATTCCCCCATGCGAATCTGCACGCGATCAGCCGATCGCAGCCAGAGGTTGCATCGGGCGATGTCCCGCTCGTCACCTTTGAAATACACCCTCCCGTCGCCGGTTTTGAGATCGGAGTAGCCGAGGCCTCGCAATTCGCCCGCCACGATGGACTCAAGCCCGAAGGCGCATACCGCCACCAGCGTAAAGCTCTCCATTACAGGTCTCTCCCCTTGCCCGAGTCCGCGATCTCGACAAGGTCGCGCGGATAGGGATCGATAAATACCTGGTCAAGCAGATACCGGTTCCCGAACCGGTGTGACCACGAACGCAGTAGATAAACGAGGGTGCTCAGAGGAATCCGCTCGTCGCGGTATTCCTCGATCGAATCGAGGAAGAACTTCTTTTCGCCCGATGACAGGTCTTCCGAAAAGCCGCCGAAGGCGTGCAACAGGACGTTAATGATCGATCCGGGCGTGAACGGTTTTGCGAGAGCCTTTTCAAGTCGTCCGCGGTATTCGGCGATGAGCGCCGGCGCGTTCGTCCTGTCATGCCTCGCGATGATTCGTCCCATTTCGCGCATGCCCGCCTGGCTGCAGGCGAGCAGAAGCAGTTTATGGCGCGTATGAAACTCAACCAGCGCACCGATCGTTCCGGCGCGCTCGACGTCCCGAAACCTTCGCAGGGTGAAGAGCCGGACAAGGAAATGCTCACGAAGCGTAAAATTGCGAAGACGCCCCTCGTCCTCGGCGGGCAAATCGGGGAATGCGGCGAGTACGCTTCCGCCGAAAAATCCCGACTCCCTGACGGTGCGTGTCACCTTATCTTTTCCGATGTAGGCCTTCACGTTACGGGGCCCGCATGAGGGCGACCCGTTTTTCAATATGAAACCGTCGACCGCACCCAGGGACGAGAGAAAGCCGTCGGAAAAATCGCCCATCTCCCTGGTAACATCCCTGCCGGTTGACGGCTGAAAGAGGATTTTTCGCTCCCCTTCCAGCACAATTCTGATCGGAGATCTGGGAACCCCAAGTCCAATCTCCATCTCGGGACAGACAGGAATAAAATCGACGTGCTTTTCCATCCCGCGGACGAATTCATCCGGAATCACCTGTCCGTTGTACCGGCACGCGGCGAATCCAAGGCATTTACTCACCACAACCGTCGGTCGCATTTTTTCCATCACAACGCTCCTGGCCTGTCCGGTGCCACGGATAATTCCATGTCGCCGCCCGGGTACATTTCGGCGCGGAGTGTCCATTGTCGCCGCACCGATCCCCGAGTCAACCGATAATGACCTTCCACACGCGCCGTATGCTCGATTCCGCCGGATCGATCCCGGAGGCGGGAAACGATCACGACATCTATCCGGTATGCCGTGCGCGGACGAGATCGACATCAAGCGGCAGGGGTTTTTCCGGGTCGATAAAAAGTGACAGCGCGTTTTCGGTGCAGTGCTCCACACAGAGTCCGCAACCGACGCAGCGTCCCCGATCGAGGGACCAGGCCCCCTCCTCGATCCGGATCGCCCCGAAATGGCAGACCTTCGCGCACTCTCCGCACAGAGCACACTTCACCGCATCACGGTTCGCCCCGTATCCTGCATCGGCCGCCATCGAAAGCCCCGGGGCAAACCGCCGGGCGAAACCCGTCGCCTTCAGGCTGACACAGCTGTCGGGATGGCAATTGCAGATAACGCCGGTTGATCCACCGGTCGCCACCTTGAAGAACGCCTGTGTAACGTAACCCATCCGCCTGAAACGGCGAACGATTGAAAGCGCCTCCTCCCGCGATATCCTCCTGGCATTGTACTTCTTTCCCAGCCGCTCAACCCAGAAACGGGCGGTTGCCTCGCCCACGCAGATACAGGAGCCGAGCGTTTCCGCCGGAGCGCCCAGCGTTTTTTTACACGGACAGTCCATCACCGCTATGTAACCCGGATTGTTGAAAATCACTGAATGAGCGTACCTGTAAGGAACGATGTCCCTGTTCCTTTCGCCCACGGCCCTGAGGTCCGCGTTGAGCGTAAGTATCTTTCGCGCGTCGTCCCCCGACAGAAACTTCGCGTGATACCGATCGAACGCCATCCTGATTATCGATCGCAGCGGACGCAGCCATGTGAAGTGGGCCGCGAGGAAGCGAAAGAGGTGGTAGAGCGTCCTGACATAGGGATAATAATACACGAAATATAAATAATTATGGGCCGCACGGTCCAGACGCCAGCGGTGCTTTCCGAGAAGCGCTCTTGTCGACCCGAGCATGGATTATTGAACCGCGCCGACCGGCATTATATAGAGCGGCGTCTCGTTCTCGCGCATCCTCGCGGCGTATTTTACCCTGTCGTCCTGGAAGGCACCGATTGCGACCGTGCCCAGCCCGAGAGCCACGGCCTGCAGATATATGTTCTGGGCGGCGTGCCCGGCCTCCATCGAGGCGTACTGGATTCCCCGCCGCGAATATTTCCCCGTGGCGCGGTCAAACACCGCGGCTATTATTATCGACGCGGCACCGTTTCGAACACATTTCTGCCCCAGGGCTGCCGCCGCGAGCGATTCGCGCGATTCACCCTCGACGACGGGTATGAGCTCATGCCCGAACATCGCGTAGCGGTATACGCCCGCCGGCAGACCGTCGACCGCTCCGGCAACACAGTACAGCTCGAGCGGGTACAGCCCCCCGGCGGAAGGGACCGCCCTCATGCCGCCGCTGCCGGTGATCCCCTGGGCGGCCCATAACAGCTGTGAAACCGCCGCGACGGGCAGCGGTGAATCGTCGTAAATCCTGACCGATCTTCTCGCGTGGATTGCCTGTTCGACGGTCATTTTGCCCGCAAGAACGGGCACTGGAAGTTTGATCGTCATGATTTTTCTCCTTGAATTATTGCACCGTCACCTTTCGCAGCACCTCGACAACATTCTCATAACCGAACGGCTTCAACAGCACTTCGTCGAAGCCATAACGACGATAATTGGCCAGTACCGGATCGTTGGAGTAACCGCTCGAAACTATCACTTTCGCCCCGGGATGTTTGGACTTCAGTATTCGCACCGCGTCTTTTCCCCCCATCCCCCCCGGAACAGTAAGGTCCATTATAACCGCCGAGAATGGTTCGCCGTTTCCAGCCGATTCCTCATATAATGCAAGTGCTTCCGCCCCGTCTTTCGCGCAGGTCGAATCCATCCCCAGCTTTTCAAGCATGAAGACGAGTGTTTTAATCACGGCCTCGTCGTCATCCATAACAAGCACTCGTCCGGGTTTTACCGAATCGGCACCGGGGGCCCGGGGAATCCGTTCGGTCATTTCGTCCGCGGCCGGCAGATACACCGAGAAGGTGGTGCCTCTCCCCGGCGTCGAACGCACCAGTATTGCGCCCTCGTGCTTGCTGACTATGGAATATGAGATGGCGAGACCAAGGCCGCTTCCCTCCTTTTTGGTCGTAAAATAGGGATCGAAGATTTTCACAAGATCGACCGAATTGATGCCGACCCCGTTGTCGGTGACGCTGATTTTAATATACCGTCCTTCCCGAAGCGTTGCCACGTCTCCCGGCTTCATCACGGCGTTCGCCGCCTCGATATTCATTCTACCGCCATCCGGCATCGCCTGCAGCGCGTTTATGACCAGGTTGTGAATCACCTGTCCGATCTGGTTTATGTCGACTTCGGCATCCCATAGATCGACCGCTATATCGTAATCACAGCGGATGCTCGATCCACGGAGGATGAAATCAGCCGTGTCGCGTATGACGCTTCCCATGGAACTCGGACGCCGCACCGGCATCCCGCCGCGCGAGAAGGTCAGCAGCTGGCGGGTGAGATCCCTCGCCCTCTCGGAGGCTTTTTCCGCCTCTTTCACTATGGAGAACAGCTTTTCATCATCGCTTAACTCGAGTCTTGCGATGGAAAGATTCCCCATAATCGCCGTCAGCAGGTTATTGAAATCGTGAGCGATCCCGCCCGCGAATACACCCAGCGATTCGATCTTTCCCGCCTTTATCAGCTCATCCTCGGCCTTTTTCCGTTCGACCATTTCCGCCTGAAGCCGCACGTTGGCTTTCTCGAGTTCGAACGTGCGCTCCAGCACCAGTTCCTCGAGCTGGGTCCTATACCGTTTGAGCTCGTCCTCAATCCTCAGGCGTTCTTCGAGCTCCTTACGGTAGGCCTCGTTTGCTTCCGTGAGCTCACCGCTCTGGCGCTCGACCGTGGTCAGCGCGTGGGCAAACCTCCGGGACAGGACGAAGGATTGTGAAATCACATAAAGAAAATAACCGAAATGGATGATCTGCACCGTGTCCAGCACATCCAGCGACAGCAAAGTATCGTTGAGGGCCGAGATGAAGATAAAAGCAAACCCCGCGAGAAACAGCGGCGCGTCATCCCGCCCGCGCATCGACGCGAGAACCAGGCAGCCGATGATATACACGAGTATTACGGACATAAGGAGGAGATACGGCATGAGGGTTTCCGTCAGAATCCCCATGGGAGCGAAGAGTGCCGCCAGACAGAATGCGGCGGAAATCAGAATGAGCACCCGACTTATCAGGCGCTTGAATTCGACCGGATACAATGAATGATAAAAAAGGACTCCTGCCATTCCGCTGAGGTAGAGATTGAGCAGTTCCCAGCGGATCATCAGCATCCAATCGATATCGGGGAACAGCACGGTCAGCGGAATTTCGCCGGTGAGGAGCGAGCGCGTTGCGAACAGAAGACAGAACACCCCGAAAAAAAGGACGGGGAAATCCCGTCGGCGGAAAATATACAGTCCAAAATGATAAAGCGCTATTATCAGCAGGCTCCCTAAAAGAAACAGGTCGAACGCGAGCAGCGTCTCGCGCGACGACTGCAGGGACTCGGCATACCCGAGCTCGATGCTTCCCTTTATGCCACCCTTTATATAGTGATAGTTCGACACCTGTATCGTAATATTGAAGGAAGGATGGGCCGGCCTGAAGAAAAACAATCCTACCCTTCGCTGCGATACCATCCCGGCTGGTCCCGTACCCACCAGACCGATCGTCCCGACCGGACTGTCATCGATAAACACCTTACCGGCCATCAGCACCTGGTTCAGTTTGATGCCCAGCACACGGGAGTTGTCACGCGTCAACACGCGCAGACGAAACGTCGCATGCCCCTTCCCGGGCAGAAACCGGTCGTCAAGCATTGCCTCGTTCCAGGGGCGGGGAACCCTGATTGATGAAACGCCCCCGGGAACGCCGGAGACGGGGGGGAACGGCGGCTCCAGTAACTTTCCCCAGTGGAATTCCCATTCTCCGTCCAGACGAATAATGCCTTCGTCGGACAGGTCGACAGAGCGCAGGTCAAGCAGGCCGGCTTCCGCGCGTGGATGTGCATCCACCGGTTCAAGGCATATGAAGATCGTGCACAGACAGATAGATGTATACAGTGCGCGGAACATTCGTCTTTTTTTCATTTGTGGCACCGCTGTCGCGGAGGATAGTCGATTGTATATCCGCGGGAGTCGCATGTCAAACGCATATCCGCAGCCCGGGTCAGAAGCAGACCTGACAACAGGGAAAACGCTCAGCGAGCGCGGACCGGACCTCATCCATCTCCACTTCGTCGATGAGTCCTTTTACCCGGCTGGAGATTCTGCCCCCGGCGGTTTTTCCACTCCTCCACGAGATGATGCGGCCGGGCACCATGATATAGCGCACCTCTCCCGCGCCGCAGCACGCGCTCCCTGCATTCGAAAACGCGAATACGCAGAGCACCTCTCCGAAAGAGGCGGGCAGGCGTATTTCCTCAATCAGCCTGTAGCACCATGCGGCTGTTTCGACCTCCTCCCCGGTTTCGCGGTGAACATATTCGATCACGCCCTGTCTGGAAATTTCCATCGCGAAAAGCGACTCAGGCCGCGGACACCGCCGGATCGGAGCCCGCGTCGACGTTCTCCGAAAGTCCCATGAGCTCCTGTGCCGAAGCGGCCAGTTCGCGCGCCGTACCCGAGAGCTCCTGTGAACCCAGCGCCATTTCCTGGGTGATCTGATTGATCGAGGCTATGCTTTTCGAAATCTCCTCCAGCGCCGACTTTTGCTCCCCGGATGCGGTAACGATACCTCCCGATTCCCTGAGCACATCGTCGATCGAACCGCTCACCGTCCTGTTGAGCGCGAGGTCCTGTTTCGCCAGGTCGACCACCATGTCTATTCGCGTACTGAATTCGGCGATCTGCCCGATCACGCCGTTGAGCGATTCGATGAATACCTCGAGCTGACTGTAGGCTCTGGCGATCTCCTGGCTGCTCGAGTTATACATCATGTTGATCGACTTGAGATTGTTCGAGGTGTTGTCGGCGAGCTTCCCTATTTCATCGGCCACCACGGCGAAACCACGTCCGTGCTCCCCGGCGCGGGCGGCCTCGATGGCCGCGTTGAGCGAGAGCAGGTTTATCTGGTCGGAGATGTCCTCGATGATTCCCACGGTCTCCTGGACGCCCTGGAACTTCGAGGTGGCGGTGGACATCATGGAGAGGGTGTTCCGGATGTCGGCACGCGATTTTTCAATCATTTCATTAAGCAGATCCCGTATCCCCAGGGCCTCCTTCATTCTTTCACCGGCCTGTGACACTATCTGGTACAGGTTGTCCATGTTCCCCTTTACCCTGTCAGACAGATCCGACTGCCGCCTCGCCATCGTGTACACTCCCTCGCCGCTCGCGGCCACCTCCTCCACGGTGGAAGTGATCTCCTCGATCGATGCCGCCTGGTTCTGTGCGTTGTTGGAGAACGACGAGGTGGTTGACGCCATCTGTTCGGTGGACGCCGCCAGCCGGGCGGCGACTTCAGATGTCTGCTGGAGGATACTTCTTATCTTTGCCGCATTGCGTTCGGTTTCCCTTCCGGACATCACAACGAGCGCGTGCGCCTTTATGCTCATATTGAGAAATGTATAGCAACTCACCCCCATGACGATCATTGCGAGCGCCCCGTCCTGGATAATATCCACGGCCTGGGAGCTTACCAGTATACCGGCGTTCTTCCAGCTCAGGACCAGAATGACAAGTGTTAGGATATTCGCGACCGTATAGATGACGACAGAAGGCCGATCCGTTATGATCGTGACAATCGCAATGATCGGGAACAGCAGCATCAGCGTATCGATCACGCTGACCAGCTCGGCCGTCCCGATCGTGGTATGGCAGACAAACCATACCGCGGCGTTCATGGGGATAAGCATGAAGTGCGGCGCTATCCTGATCATGCCTTTTTTCGTCAGTATCAATGCGGCCAGCAGGACCACCTGGATGACGAGCACCGCGGAAACCGACTCGTTCACCCCCTTGCCCTGGAGCACGCCGACCGAAAAGGCGAGCGCGAGCAGACCGAGCGCCAGCGCGAAATAAATAATGACGATGACCCGGGCCTTCTGCCGTTCGTGATAACTCCTGTCCGCGTACCGTCCCAGAAAGAAATCGCCGATTTTCGTTCCCATGTCGTGCTCCCCGTTATAATGCTTGCGCTATAGGTCGAGATGGCCTAAAATATACATGCCTGTCAAACATGGCATAGCATAATATGATGAACTTCAGCGGGAATTTGTCCATAATAATATTGGAGTTACCGCACATCGGGAAATCGGGGCCGGCCCCCTCCCGTCGGCGGGGAAACGCCGGTATGCCAGGAGCGAGCCGCAGGCCGGTCACAAGGGCGATCCATCAACCATGAAACCAGCGCGGGGCATAACACTTTCCATGATGTCGAGCCTCGCGCCGTATGCCGTCATCATCGCCAGCGCCGCAATCGGCATTCTCTTTTACCTGCTTCTTTTCTCCGATCTTTCGACTCAATTCATTCAGAATGCCGAGATCCAGCGCAGAGCGGGTATCGTGCAGCTTGTGCGTCTGTCACGCAATGCAATTGAGCCCGTTATCGCCGAAGTGAGAAACGGCCTGCTGTCAGAAAGCGAAGGGCTCCTCCGGGTCAGGAACCTCGTACGCAGAATGACGTACGAGGACCAGTACGGCGCCAATTATATTTTCATGAGCGCGTATGACGGCACCATGCTCGTCCAGCCCTTCGAAGCGCACAAGGAGCTCACCTCCCAGTGGGATCTGGTCGACGAACACGGTTCCTACATCATTCGCGAACTGGTGCGAACGGCCAGAAGCGGGCCCGACGGCGGGTTCGTGAGCTATTACTATTATCCTCCGGGATCGACCGAGGCACAGGAAAAACTCGCCTTCGTTCTCGGCATTCCGGAACTGGACTGCTATATAGGTACCGGGATGTATATGCAGCAGGCATATATCGAGCAGCGGAAGATCATGGGCAAGGTAAGGACCTGGTCGGTCGCGTTTTTAATCCTGCTGATCATTCCTTCAATTATAGCGATCCGCGAAATCGTACGGCGCAACCGTGTGCTCGCCGCCGAGATCGACGAACGCAGGCAGGCGCAGGAATCGCTGCTTCTTTTCCGAAACCTGATCGACAATTCGCAGGACAGCATCTTCCTGGTCGATCCCGACAGCGGGCGTATCATCGAAGCGAACAGCACGGCATGGGAAACCCTGGGATACACCCGCCAGGAACTGCTCTCGCTCAGCACCGTCGACATCGAACTCGTCTATCGAAGGGGAGTGGACCGGGAGGAGGTCGTCAGGAAGACAAGGGAATACGGTCATTTCATACTCGACGGCATTCTCCGCCGTAAGGACGGCAACACATTCCCGGCCGAGATCAGCATCCGTCATGTCGAATTGGGCGGAAGAGAATACCTGGTATCCGTCGCCCGCGATGTCACCGAGCGACGAATCGCCGAGGAAAGAATAAAGGCATCCCTCCACGAGAAGGAGACGCTGCTGCGGGAAATCCATCACCGCGTGAAAAACAATTTCCAGATTATCACAAGCCTCCTGAACCTTCAGGAGCGCAAAATCCAGAGCGAAGAGGCTGCCGCCGAGTTCGCGGACTCGAGGAACCGGATCAGGGCGATGGCGCTCGTGCACGAGCAGCTGTACCAGTCCGACGAGCTCTCACACATCGATTTCGCCTCTTATGCGGAAAGCCTGTCACGCGGCCTGCAGCGAGCCTATTCAAGGAAAGTGACGATGCGCTTTGACACCGACCGCATTTCCCTGGGAATAGATACCGCGATTCCCTGCGGACTGATAGTCAGCGAGCTGATATCGAATGCCCTCAAACACGCTTTTCCCCCTTCCTTCAGCGGCGACCCCACGATCACCGTCAGGCTTCACAGATCCGCCGATGGAACCATCGAGATGGGCGTCGGTGACAACGGGATAGGGCTTCCAGACGATCTGGAGAACAGGAAGAATGAATCGCTCGGGCTCTCCCTGGCGGGCATACTGGTGAATCAGATAAAAGGAGTGATCGACACTCATGTCGACGGCGGCACTACATACACCGTGCGCTTTCAGGAAAAGAAGACATTGAAGTGAAAGTGATGAAAGTCCTGCTGACCGGTGCGACCGGCTATATCGGCGGAAGGCTGATGCGCCTGTTCCTCGACATCCCCGGCATACAGCTCCGCATCCTTGCCCGCAACCCGCGCAAGCTGATTGAACGCTCGGCCGGCGCCGAGGTTGTAAGCGGCGACACGCTCATACCGGAATCACTCGAACCGGCGCTTGCCGGAATCGACACCTGCTATTATCTCATTCACTCCATGGCCTCGGGCCGGGGATTCGACGAGCTGGACCGGAGAAGCGCCGAGAACTTCCGCAACGCCTGCATCGCCCGCGGTGTCAGGCGCATAATTTATCTCGGGGGCCTGGGGACCCCTGAAACCGGGTCACATCACCTGCGAAGCCGTATCGAGACAGGGACGATACTCTCGGCATTCCCGGAAAAAATCCAGACGCTGCACTTTCGCGCGGGTGTCATCATCGGTTCCGGGGGCGCCAGCTACGAGATCATCCGTC
>CAZVEG010000104.1:0-12759 GCA_964625625.1 uncultured Leptospirales bacterium
AGATTGAGGGAAGGAATTTCGCCGATTTCGTACATCCCGACGACCTGCCCGGCCTGCTCGAGAGCTACGAGCATACGCTGGATGGCCGGCTGGAGCCGCACGAATTCCGCGTATTCGACCATGACGGCTCGATCCGCCATGTGCGGACATCGAGCAGCGTCATGCTCCAGGACGGAAAACCGGTCGGCCTGACGGGCCTGCTGAGCGATATCACCGAGCGGAAGCTCAACGAGGAGAAAATGAAAGCCTCGCTCCACGAAAAGGAGACCTTGCTTCGCGAGATACATCACCGCGTGAAGAATAACCTCCAGGTGATATCGAGCTTCCTGCACCTCCAGTCGCGCGAGATAAAGGACACCGCATCGCTCGAACTCTTCAAGAACAGCGAGGGGCGCATCCGCAGCATGGCACTCATCCACGAACAGCTCTACCGCTCCGACAACCTCTCCATGATCGACTTCGGCAGGTACATCGAGAACCTGGTGCGCTACCTGCACGGCATGTACCAGTCCCGCGCCTTCGCGATCATCCCGAAGGTGAACGTCGAGGCCATATTCCTGAGCATCGACCGGGCGATTCCCTGCGGGCTGCTGCTGAACGAGATACTCAGCAACTCCTTCAAACACGCCTTCCACGGCAGGGAGCGCGGGGAGATCAGCGTGGAGTTCCGCCGCCATAACGATCGCTACGTTCTCAAGGCCGCGGACGACGGCGTGGGATTCCCGGGCGACCCCGCCGCCGGGAGCGCCTCCACGCTGGGCTTCCAGATCATCACCTCGCTCGTGGACCAGATAAGCGGCACGATGGAGATACGGAACGCCGGCGGCGCGGGCGTGATAATCACCTTCCCCGTGGACGATCCCTACCGGGCGCGGGTATAGGGCAGGTCCGCGCATCGCGGACACCGGCCCGGCGGCGCGCCGGTTTCTGTTGTATAGTCAACTTAATCCATCGCTTCGCCGATAATCCCTTGACTTCCGGGCACCGGCCTGTAGGCTTTACCGGTCATTCCATCATCCCCGGAGGAGCATGCCATGGGCGACTACAAGTTCTACCTCGTCGAAAAGAAACCCCCGCTGGCCTGGGTATATCTCAACAGGCCCGAGAAGAAAAACGCGATGAACCCGCCGGCGTGGCTGGAGAGCCCGGCCGTGTTCGCCGATCTCGACAACGACCCGGAGATCCGCGTCATCGTGCTCGCCGCCAGGGGCGCGGGTTTTTCGGCCGGAATCGATCTCATCGAGATGAGCTCGTACATCACCGAAATCGCCGATCCGAACCAGAAGGGCGGCACCAAGTGGAAATTCCTGCCAAAGATATACCAGCTGCAGGAGACCATGACCTGCATCGAGCGCTGCCGCAAGCCCGTCATAGCCGCGGTGCACGGCATCTGCATCGGCGCCGGGCTCGACATGATCACGGCCTGTGACATCAGGCTCTGCACCGAGGACGCGGTCTTTTCCCTGCGCGAGGCGGCGGTGGGTTTCGTCGCCGACGTTGGCGTGCTCCAGCGCATACCGCATATAGTGGGCCAGGGAAACGCCCGCGAGCTCGCCTACCGCGCCAACAACATCACGGCGAAGCGCGCGAAGGAGATGCAACTGGTCAACGAGGTGTACGCCGACCAGGCGACCCTCATGAAGGAAGCCGAGGCCATGGCGCTCGAGATCGCCGGCAATTCGCCGCTGGCGGTGCAGGCGTCGAAGGTGGTGCTGAACTACGGTATAGGCAAGACCGTGGACGACGCCCTGAAGTACGTCGCATCGGTCAGCGCGAACATCGTCCCGTCCGATGACCTCATCGAGGCGTTCACGGCCTTTGCCGAAAAGCGCAAGCCGAAGTTCACCGGAAAGTGAGGCGGCATTACGCCGGAAAAACCGCGGGCGGCCCGAAAGGCCGCCCGTTTTGTTCGATCAATCGAGCGGTTCGATCCGCTCCAGCCCGGCAGCCCGGTGCCGGCGCGGTGAAAGGAGCTTCGGCGACTGCTCCCGGATTATCCCAGCGAGGAGCGTCATCGCGCGGCTCCTGATGCGGCGTTCGGGTTTCTCCCCGATGGCGAGCTGCACCAGTTCGATCAGGTGATAGATGGGGATGTTCCGTATCGGATTGAGCAGCTGTCCGCCCGTCATCTGCTGGAGACAGCCCGCGCAGTAGACCGCTATGGCGTCGGCCCCGGGCTTATGGGACGATCTCAGCGATCTGTTCGTGGAGAGGATGATCCTGAAGGGGTTGTACGAGGAGCCGTGGCTGAAACCGCCGCCGATGCCGCAGCAGAGCTTGTTGTCCCGGATATATTCCTGTTCCCTGACCGTGGCCCCCAGCGCCTCCAGGAGCTTTCTCGGCAGGTCCATGAACTCGTCGCCGAAGGCCTTCGCGTGGCAGGAGTCGTGAATGGTGACCGTCATGCCGAGGGGATTGGTCACCTTGAGCTCGCCGCTTTCAATCCTGTTATACAGCCAGGGCAGCAGGTGGACCACCTCGAAATCGAACTTCGCGCCGAAGCGGGGGAGGATGTTCGTAAACAGGTTGCGCCCCGCCGTACAGGGAATGAGCATTCTTTTAACGCCCATTTTTTTGAAGTGCCTCGTGAGCTTTTCCGCGACCATCCGGAGCTCGTCGAAGTGACCCGTACGATAATACATTTCGCCGCAGCACAGGTCGAGCGACCCTCGTATCTCGAGGCCGTCGAATATCCGCGACATCGTGAGATAGGGGACCGTGATGACATTGCATCCCGGGTACAGTATTTCCTCGCACGGCGAATCGTCGTCCCATTTTTTCAGAAGCGCCTTCTCGTCATCCGGAAGCCGGTCGAGGGCGTACGTCCTGAAATTGGGCCTGTTGTGGGGCGTGAAATACAGCGCCCGGGCGGGCATTCCTTCCTCCACGTACCGTTCGTGCCATGTGTCGAGGATCAGGCGCATCGGGTTCGCCCCTTCCGGGCAGATGATGTTGCAGCTGTGACAGCTGGTGCACCGCTGAAGCACGTCCGTGGTCGTCTCGCCGTTCAGGAGCCGCGCTATCTCCTGTTTCGCCTTTTCCGAAGGCAGGTGCATGACCGGGCATTCCTCGAAGCAGCGGCCGCATCGGGTGCATCTGTCCCTCGAGAATTCATCGGAGAAGTTCATTGTATCATCCTTCACACTGTTATTCGGTATACGGTCTGTGCCGTTTGTAGAGCCCGGGCCTGTAGCCCTCGGGCCATTCGCCGTCATCCCCTCTCGGGGGAAGGGGCTCGCGGATTTTTTTCATCGTGATGGCGCCTTCGGGGCAGGCGTACGAACACAGTCCGCATCCATAGCAGTTGTTGCCGGTCATGCTCCGTTCGCCGACCGAAACCCTGGCCCCGAATGGGCACACCTCCACGCATTTTCCGCACCCCGCGCATCTGTTGGCGTCGGTGACCGCCAGGTAATACCCGTCGATGAGCGGATAATTCAGCTGCCCCAGCTCCCTGTTGATTATATAGGGCACGCATCCGCACGTACAGCAGTTGCAGATGACGTATTCGTTGTAGAGGTTCACCGGGCAGTGGATGAAAATCATGTGCATCATCCCGAGGCCGTGGCACTTCGCGACGATATCCTTCGCCTCGTCTTTTGTGATGGTCCGGTAGTCCCGCGGGAACGCCCTCGTCCAGGCCTCATGGCCCGTCCTGAGCACGATGTCGGTCTCGAGCGGGTGCCCGCACGCGCCGTGCCCTATCCTGCATCTGCACGGCCCGACCGCGATGGGCCCCTCGGTCGCGTCGATGTAATCGAGTATCTCGCGGAAGGGGACCGGTTTTGCGGTGTCGCCGAGGTAGCCGAACGGGCGCACGAGGCAGCGGGAAAGAAACCAGCGGAAAATCCTTATGGAGCCGACGCGCTTCCACTTTCCCCGGAGCAGAAAATACGACGTCCTCAACAGCGGCACCTCGAGATGACGCGCGAAAACGAAAAGAAGAAACCTCCTGATCCGGCTTCGCTCCGCGATGACCAGATGCGCGACGACGGGCAGGCAGATCGAGCAGAAAGAAAGGATGCCGACGGGCGTGTTTGTGTCCGCCATCAAAGAGTGCGTCATGATACGCAGCCCTTTATCCTGGAGGCGTTGTTCAGCATTTTTTCCATCAGCCTCTTCGATTCCGCGGAGGTGTTATCGTGTTCCCGGCCGCCCGGGAAAGAGAGATGCGGCTCGATCCGCCTGAAGATTTCGTAGGGAAAGCCCGATGTCAGAAAATCCGGGAAGTTCTTACCCCAGGCGATCCCTCCGGTACAGAAGTGACTGATATTGGCCCTGCCGGTCTGCCGGGGGATCAGGGTGCTGTTCCGGCACACCGACATGTTGGCCATATATTTGGTTATGAAGCGGTCGAGAAGCCATGTGATGACGGTGCTTCGAAAAAGAAAGGTGGTCGTCTTCTGCCACAGGGTGAATCCGTTCATCCAGTTGAGCCATCGGTTTACGTTTCTGATGGCCCATTGCGAAAAGCCCTTTTTCGGGCCTTCGGCTATCACGGCGAGGGCGGTTTCGTCGCGCTTGTAGTTCCCGTAGGGGATGAATGACCCGTATCCCAGCAGTTGTACGATGGCGCGCAATTCACCGGGCCTGGCCCGGATCACGACAACATCGGGGCCGCGCTCCTCGTTGAAATGCGTGATCGGGGCCAGGTAGAACGAGCCGGTCCCGACGGGGAAGCGCCTGTTGATGGACTTCTCGAATTCGTTCTCCGGCTCCTTGTGGCCGAGCACCACGGGGGCCCACTGGCAGACCTGGATTGAGCCGGGCTCGAGCACCACCTCCCTGCCGAAGGTGGCTTTCAGAACGGCCTGGCAGTAGGATACGCCCCTGAACCGCTCGACGTGATCGTATCCGGAGTCCCGGTTCCCGATTATCCTGATCCCGACGGGCGGGAGGTCCAGTGTTATCATGGTATCGTTCATGGCATTCCCGGATACAGCCTACTGTAGTCGATCTGGTACGACCAGATCGACTACAGTAGGCTACACTTGGTTCAATATGTCAAGTAAATAGCGCTTTATCGTCAGTTATAATGAAAGTTGTCGGTATATTTCTTGACAGATGCACTTTTCCGGGTATTTCTGGTACAACCACTTTTCGATTGATGGGAGATTTGTTCCTTGAGCACCATAAAGACCCCCGATCACCTGTTTCATCTCCTGCGTAAAAAGGCCGTCGATGGGTCGCTCGTTCCCGGAACGAAACTCCCCTCGGAAAGAAGGCTGTCCGGGGAGTACAATGTCAGCAGGACGACCGTTCGCGAGGCGATAAACCGGCTCGAGCAGCTCGGCCTCGTCACCAGTATTCCCAAAAGCGGCACCTTCGTGAATAATTTCGAAACGGACGCCTCGATGGACCTGCTCATAAGCATCATGCGCTCCGGCGAGCCGGTGAGCTCCGAAACGCTGGTTTCCCTCGTGGAGTTCAGGCGGCTTGCCGAATTGTACGCCGTGCGCAGGGCGATGAGCGGCATTTCGCGGGAGGATGTCGACCTCCTGCGCGGCTTTGTCGATACGATGAAGGAGAACGCGGATTCCCCGGAGGTCCTCTCCGAGATGGATTTCCGGATCCACTTCGCGTTCGTCAGGATAGCGCGGAACATGGTGATTCAGCTGATGTTCAATTCCTTTAAACCGGTATACCGCTACTACACCGATTTTTTCTACAGGCTTGACGGGGCGTCCGCGGAGGCCGTGCGGCTGCACGAGCGCCTCATCGAGGCCCTGGCGAGCGAGGACGCGGAATACGCGGTGTACGCCATGGAGAGGGTCCTTCTTTACGGCGAGAACCGCCTGAAAGAGGCTCTCGGGATTTCCGAAAAAAGCACGCTCGTGAGCATCCCGAGCGACAGGATTTGATTCCGCCGGCATTCCGCCCGAATAATGCTTGCCGCTTCCACCCGGCCGTATACACTGCGCGATCATCCCGGCGACGGAGGACTCCATCAATGAAAAAGCTCGGGCCGAACGGCATGCGCTGGTTGAAGACCGTACACCTCTTCCTCGTAACCATGTGGGTCGGCGGCGGGATCAGCATCGTGCTCGTCTTTTTCCTCTCCTCGCCGTCCGGCGGCGACGAGCTCTACGCGTCGTGGGCCGCCATGAAGATCGTCGACGACTTCGTCATAATCCCCGGCGCCATGGGAAATTTATTGATCGGCCTGCTGTACGGCCTTTTCACGAACCGGGGCTTCTTCATACACCGCTGGCTTACGGCGAAGTGGGTCCTCACCGTCGCGCAGATACTCTTCGGGACCTTCTGCCTGGGGCCCTGGCTCAACGCCAACACGGCGATCGCCTTCGCCGAACGCGCGGCCGCGCCGGAGAACGCGGTATTTATGCACAACCGGGAAATGGTGGCCTTCTGGGGCGTGGTGCAGGTGGCCTTCCTCGTGGTGATGGTGTGGATATCGGTCTTCAGGCCCTGGCGGGGGGGGAAGGCCGCCTGAATCATGCGCTCCCGACCCGGAGGTGTGGTCGGTGCGCGGGAATCCTTCCGGGCGCCGGTCCGCCTTCCGATTCCCGCCCGCCTCTTCCGGAAAAAAGCTTGCGCCGGAAACCCGTTGTCTATATATTAGAATATAATTCTAGAATAATATTCTAATAATCGGATTGCCCCGATCCATGCGCGCCGCCCGGGCCGGTAAGGGTCGTGCCGTGTGTCGCGGGGAGAGCGGCGGTCCGCGGAGGTGGGCAATGAAAAAAACGGTCATTATTACCGGGGGCAACAGGGGAATCGGCGCGGCCATGGCCGAAGCGCTCGCCGCGGGAGGGTATGCGGTCAGGATCGTCTGCCGCAGCCGGGAGCGGGCGCGCGGCTTCATCGAGTCGGCCCGTGCGCGCGGCATTACGGGCATCGAATTCATCGAGGGAGACCTCTCGACCATCGCTTCGTCAATCGAGACCGCGGACAGGATCCGCACCGGAGCACCCGAGTTCCATGCATTCGTCCACAACGCGGCGCTCTGGCCCACGGAGAAAATCATCAACGCCGACGGGCTCGAGCAGTCCTTCGTCGCCAACCATCTCGCTCCCTTCATTCTGAACCGCCGGCTGGAGGACCTCTTCATCGCCAACCGGGCGCGCGTCGTGCAGATCTCGGCCGGCCTCTATATCGCCGGGGAGAAGGACTGCGCCGCCACGGCGAGCGGTGACAACTACAGCCTCATGAAGACCTATGCCACCACCAAGCTCCTCAACCTCATCGCCACCATGGGCTTCGCCGGGCTCTGGAAGGGAAAGCCCGTCACGATCAACGCGATCCATCCCGGCGTGGTCAACACCGGGCTCGGCGAAATGAAGGGACTCGGCGGAGCGCTCCTGCGCCTGTTTAAAAAACTCTGGCTGAAACCGGCCGACGGGGCCGCGGCCCCGGTGATGCTCGTTACCGACCCGGCGTACGAATCGCTCTCGGGCGCTTATTTCGACCGCTTCAAACAGAGAAAGCTCGCGCCCGTCGCCCTCGACGCCGGGTTCAACCGGGTCGTATGGGAGCAGGCCATGTCCCTGACGGCGGGGGCGGGCGGGCGATGACGCGGCAGGCGCGTTCGGATAACACGCGCGAACGCGTGCTCGACGCCGCGCTCGCGCTCTTCGACGAGACCTCATCGGTCGAGGTTCCGGTGAAGCTCCTGGGCGAACGTTCGGGCGTTTCGGTGGGCTCCATCTATCATCACTTCGGGAGCGTGAGCGGCGTGGCCGCGGCGCTCTATTCGCACTGCATGGGCGCGCTCCTGGACCACTTGCTCGAATCGATCGCCGGGGCCGAGCGGCTTGAGGCGGTCATCGAAAAAATCGTCCGTTCATACCTGTCCTGGACGAAACGGAACGCGGTGAAAGCGCGCTTCATACACGCGTCCGCGTTCGCGCCGTTCATCGGGGAGTATCGCGCCGAGATAGAAAAAGAAAAATCGGACAGGATGGAAAGGCTCGCCGCGCTCCTGCACTCGCATGTGGGCGGGGGAAGGGTGAAGGAGCTTCCGTTCTTCGTGCACGAGGTGCTCATAATCGGCCCCGTGGCCGAGGCCGCGCGGCGCTGGCTTTCCGGAGGCAGCGACGCCGACCTTTCCGCGGCGCAGAAGCACCTGCCGCCGCGGATACTGGAATCGATCCGCGGCGCGCGATGAGGCCGGGGCCCGTTCTCGTTTTTGCGGACACAGGGCAAAAAATGGTTGAGTCGCGGACCGGCTTGTAGTATAACAAATCGGGTAAAGTTTCCGGTCATAATTTAATAGATTTATTGCACTGCCGGGGAATGCCGGGTTTTTCCCCGCCGGCGGCGGGTGGAAGCGGCTTTATCCGCGGTAACGCAACAACCAACAATTACAGGATGGAGGTGTCATGGGTTTCAGAAAATTCGGTATGGTCGCGTGCATGGTCCTTGTCGCGGGGCTGTTCATCGTTCCGGTGATGGCGCAGGAGAAGACGGATGGTGCCGACGGGACGGCGTTTCAGGCCCCGCCGCAGAACAGGCTCTACCTGGCCTCGCTTACCATTATGCGTTACAATCCCCTCGGACTCGAGACGCAGAACCGCCTCATGTACGCCCGCAGGCTGGCCGACAGCACGTCGCCGCTCTTCCGCGACACCTTTTTCGCGCTGGGCCTCTCCACCAAGCTCAATCCGGCGTATGTCAAGGTCGGGCCGCTCATCGATTTCCAGCCGATCGGGATATTCAACCTCAGGCTGGGATACGAATACCTCGAATACTTCGGAACGATGGGGTATCTGCAGTCGGCCCCGAACGCGGACGTCAACTTCTCCGACGACGCGCGCAAGGACGCCGAGGACGACGCCTACTCCACGGGCGGCCATCACTTCTTCGCCGAGCCCACGATCCAGATGAAGGTGGGCAAGATCGCCGCGCGTTCGAAATTCGCGATCGAATACTGGAAGCTCGATCTCGAGGACGAGGACGATTATTTCTACGACGCCACGCTCGACACGCTGGTGCCGAACGAGAAGGTGCTGTGGTCGAACGATACCGATCTCATCTACATGAGCGGTCAGCTGACCTTCGGTGTGCGGTATTCGGCCGTATTCCCCGGGAACGACCTGGAGCACATGCGCGTCGGTCCGCTCATGGCCTGGTCGTTCCACACGCGCGATTACAGCAGTTTCAACAAGCCGACGCTCCTCATGATCCTCGGCTGGTACTTCAAGCATCCCGACAGGGTGGGTGCGGTTCCCTACGTGCTCGTCGGCTTCTCGTTCTCGAGCGACCTCATGGGGTCGAAGGCGAACTGACCTAAAGACGGTAAGCGCGTTACACGGCGTCGGGTCCGGGGATCGCGTGTTTCCGGACCCGCGCTTTTTCAAGGGGGCGTGATGAGGCTGTTCGACGAAACGGCGGCACTCCCGGGAGAGCGGCCGGCATGATCGGGATGGAGCCTGCCGTTACGCCCGCCGGATACCCGAGGCGTCCGCCTCTTCTCGTCAAACGACCCGGGCCGGAGGGCCTCCTTGCGGAGATCACTCCCGAGGACGGGTCACAGGAAAAGGATTCGCCCGACCGGCGTTTCATATGCGTGTTCTGCGGCGAGACCATCGCCTCGCCGCGCGACATGATCGAGGTGAACGGCGCGGGCATTCACGACTTCGCCAACCCCGACGGCGTGGTTTTCCGGATCCGCTGTTTTTCGCGCGCGGAGGGCTGCTTCCCCTCGGGCGCGCCCACGGAGGCGTATACCTGGTTTCCCGGTTTTTCCTGGCGCTACGCGCACTGCAGGGGATGCGGCGCGCAGATGGGCTGGCGCTACGAATCAAGCTCCTCGGGTTTCTACGGACTCATCCTCGGGAACCTGGCCGAGGGCGGCGCGTAGTCATCTAACGCGCCGGGCGGATGGTCAGCACCCGCGAGTACTGGCGCTCCACGTTCTCCTTTTTAAAGGGCAGGGGCCGGTTTCGTCCCGAAAGGAAGAAATCGATCATGTCGTCGTAGTGGGGGCTCGACGGGTCGCCGGACTGCCCGGGGACCGCCACCAGGACGGCGGGCTCGTCGAGCCCGAAATCAACCACCATTCGCATGGCCGGTATCCACAGCGCCTCGAAGTCCCTGCCCGGCGACGTGCCGGTGACGTTCATGGTCGAGGCGTCGCCCGGCGCGGGGAAGGGGCCGCGGTCGAGGAGCGGCCGCAGAAACCGCACCTTCCTGGCGATATCGTGACGCCACGAGTATGCGTGGAGACGGCCCCAGCGCCAGTGCGCGCGGTTGCCGCCCATGCGCTCCTCGCAGAGTAAAACGGCATCGGCGAGCGATCTGGCGATGATATCGGTCTTGCCCTCTATCCCGGGCGTGGTGACGTCGTCGAAGAACGGGGACTCCGCCCGGTAGAGCAGGTGGTCTTCCATCGCGGAGTAGGAGCTTAAATTGGCGTCGAGAAAAGCCTCCCATGCAGGGCCATCGTCCGGCCCCAGCTCGTCGAGGAAGGTGTTACGCGTGAAGCAGTGCAGAAAGGCGCCGTACACCGCGGCGGACGATGAGCCCGCCGAAAGCACCGCGTCGAAGGCCGAATGGTCGAGAAAAGCGAGAGCCTCGCGCGCGCGTCCGGCCATCCGTCCGTCGCTCCACGATCCGATCGCCGTTTCAATCCCGGCCCTCTCTGCGCCGCCGGGCCCGATCATCTTCTGTAGAACGCGGGCGGTCGGTGAAAGCGTATCCATCTGCATGCCGAGCGAGTGTTCGCGCGTCGCCCCGTGCGCGCCATCCAGAAACTCGCGGATGCGTCCGGCCCGCGCCGGGCTGTACCACGAGGCGGTGAGATGCCGGGGAAAGCCGCGCGGAACCGTGCGCTGGTTGGCGGTGGCGACATATCCGTTGCGCGGATTGATCTCGTACGGCTGCTGTTCGAACGGCACCCAGCCGGTCCAGTCGTAATCGCCGGTCCATCCCGGGGAGGGGAGCATTCCCGTGCCCTTTCGCCGCACAGGGTATTTTCCCGTCACCTGCCAGGCTATGGTGTCCGCGTCGCCGTAGACGATGTTCAGGTAGATGCTTTTGATTTTTCGCATGGCCTCGCGGGCCTCTCCCACCGAGCGCGAGCGGCCGAGCAGGTAAAAGCCGCGGAAGGTTTCGGCTCCGTCCTCCAGGGGCCAGCGAAGCGCGAGCGCGTGGCCGTCGGGAAGGCGCAGGGGCTGCAACGGGGCCGCGACCTCGAAGGGAATGCCAGCCAGCGCCTCGTCGATGAGCACGCCGTGGCGCGTCCGCCCGAGGACCACCTCGACCGGTTTTTCCCCTTTGATCCGTATTAACTCCTTTCGTTCCGTTACCGGGTGCCACAGACCGCGGTACAGGTACTGGCGTTTCCCGTTCGCGATACGTGTTTTTTCCAGGAAGACGTCCTGGCTGTCCGCCATAACCATGGTGGCCCCCCAGGCGACGCGGCCGTTGAAACCGAGGGTGACGAGCGGCACCCCCGGTACCGCGACTCCCGCGACGTCGTAGCCGGGACAGCGCAGGTGCATCATCATCCACGAATTCGGTATGGAGAGCACGAGGTGCGTATCGTTGGCGACGATGCTGCGGCCGCTTCGCGTACGCCGTCCCGAAAGGGCCCAGTTGTTCGATGCCGGGGTGCTCCCGGGAAGCACGGACGCGTGAAATTTATCCGTCCTGGCCCCGCCGGAGACGGACGCGATGAGCTTTTCGTGCGGCAGCTCGCCGAGCTTTCCGGCCTCGTCGAAGGGGAGCGACTCGTCGTGGTAAACCGGCACGAGCCAGGCCGCACGGTCGTATCCAACCCGGTTCGCCAGCAGGAGGAAATTGAGTTCCTCGCATACGTTATAAGAAATTCCAAGGTTCAGCATCGCGAAGACGTAGAGCGAGTCCTCCGGGGTCCAGGGGGCCGGGCGGTGGCCGGTCAGTGAGAACTCGGCCGGGAGCTTCTGCGTTTCGATGAAGGCGCTCACGCCGCGCGAATAGCTCTCGAGGATGCGGAGCGAGCGCTCATCGATCGAGGCGAGGGCGGCACCGATCGAGGAGTGGATGTCGAGCGTGCGGAGAAAGCGGTCCAGTGGGAGCGAGTCGGCCCCGGTGAACTCGGAAAGCCGTCCCCGGCCCGCCATCCTCATCACCTCCATCTGCCACAGCCTGTCGGTCGCCGCGGCGAATCCCGCGCCGAAGAAAAGGTCGTCTTCGTCGGCCGCTTCCACGAACGGGACGCCCAGCGCGTCGCGACGGACGATGATATCGCCCCGCGCTCCTCTGAGGGAGATGACGCCGTGTGTGAGATCGGGAGTTTTAAAATATGATCTGTACAGTGTCGCGCACGCGGAGAACAGCGCGAGCGTGACGGTCGCGATGACGGCCGCGCGGATGGTTTTTTGCTTTTTCGTCATTCGATGGTATCCGGTGGATGTATGGGCGCGCCAGTTTCTGTCTGCCTGTTCCTATGCTATACGCGCGGGATATGGACGTCAAGAGTATAATGGCTGAAGCGGCCTCTGAAAATGATTGTACGAACAGGGGGTGTGGATTACGGTCGTCCTGGCCGGATAGAAACTGTTGACAGGCCGGCCTCCCGCATGCTACACAACGATGTGAATATACGTACGAATCGAAAGGCGGAGGACGGCATGCACGATATACTGATCAAGAACGGAACGATCATCGACGGTACGGGCAGGGAGGGGTTCCGGGGCGATATCGCGATCGGAGAAGGCCGCATAACCGCGGTGGGTGACGCAGGGGAGGCGGCCTCACGCGAGACCATCGACGCCGCCGGCCGTTGCGTCTTGCCCGGCTTCGTCGATCCCCATA
>CAZVEG010000105.1:0-12435 GCA_964625625.1 uncultured Leptospirales bacterium
CCCCTGTCGGTGATGATCATCGGTTTTGTGGCTCCGAGGGACGATAACATCGACGGTATCCTGTCGAGCGCCCTGTGACCGGCGACCGTTTTGACCCTTGCACAGAATTCATAATAATCTGGAAGAAACATGGCGGACTCCTTTACGTTCAATTTTTCCGTATCTGCAAAGCACTCAGAAACCCAGCAGTGCGCGCGTGTAAATGAGTATCCTGCCGACGTGCTTGCGCACCGGTGAGAGCTCCGACCATTTTGGATACCTTTTCACCGCCAGGGCCGCGATCAGCTTGGGGAGCAGGTACACCTCAACCAGGTCCAGCACCCGGACCACGGCGAGCGCGTCGATGAGGTCCCCGTCGACCACAAAACGGTTACGCGCGAACGCGACCGCGGTTGATTCCTGAAAAGTGAATACCAGGATCGCCGACTCGACGTTCTTTATGCTCATCCTGAGGGGGATTTTTTTCCCCTCGGGATTCCACCCCATATATCTGGCCCTTCCCTTCGCGTCCCGGCCCACCACCATCCAGGGTCCGGAAGGGTGTACGCCGAGCGCAAACGCGAAGCCGTCTTTCAGGTTCTGGAATTCCTTCCTGACCGTTCTGTCCGTTCTGCATGCGGCCTGTATGGCTCTCCCGACTATGAAGAGCATGACCGCGATATAGATGCGCTTTATCGTCTTTCTTCCCGGTTTTATCTCGGGATAAATGTCATAATTCATGATATGCCCCGCTTATATTGGATTTGACGCGATTCTCATCGCCCGTCCCAGGCCCGGCCGACGATGTCCATGCACTCTTTTTCGGAAATTTTCGACGGGCTCGCCTTCATCGCCGCGCGCACCGCCTCCCTCATCCTTTCCCGCGTTACCCCCATCTCTTTGAGGCTTCCCGGCATAAGAGCGCCGAGTTCGCCGAGCATTCCATCAAGCGCTCCTAACGCCGATTCAGCGCGTGCGGACGCGGGGCTCGAGGAAAACAGCTCGGGTCCGGAAAGGGCGAGGCATAACTCCTCGCGAATATCCTTTTTCACGGCCAGGCGCGCCTTAAGGGATGCCCTGATCAACAATCCCATACCGACACCCGGGTTGATGCCCGTGCAGTCGGCGAGCGCCTCGGCCAGGTGATGCGTAATTCCCTCCGGCGCATTCGAAAAGGCGGTCGCCGCGAGAGCGCCCGCATTGGCGACGGCCACGGAATTCTTTTTATTTGAAGGTTTTCTGACGGCCGCCGGCAGGTTTTCGATCAAAAGGCGGATAGCTGCGTACGCATAGGCGTCGATCATAGGGTTCGCGGATGTCGAAATTGCGGCTTCCACCGCGTGAGCAAGCGCGATCATGCCGGAACACAGAACCGGTCCGGCTTCGGCGGTTGACGTCATGCGATGATCGACAATCACGACATCGGGGGAGAGGAAATCCGAGATGCATACCAGACCGTCGACAAAGGCCCGGTTCGCCGCCTCGTTGCCCGAAACCAGTGTGACCGGCACCAGCACCATTGGTTTCAGCTCGCGGGATATCTTTCCCTGTCCGGCCATCTGGCCGGCCGGTTTTTTTTCGGTCACCTCCATATTGACGCACTTCGCCACGTCCACGAGCGCCCCGCCGCCAATGGCGATGATCGAATCGCATTTGCGCGCCTTGAACAGACCCGCGAGCTCGCCGGCGATACCGGAGGTCGATCCGGCGACGGCACCGTCATAAAGGGCCCCTATGACCATGGTTGAGTCGTACAGCGCCTTCGTAATCGCACCGGCCAGCGCCCCGGATCCCGGGCCGCTCTGAACGAGTACGAGGGGTCGCCCCGCGCCATAGCCCTCGAGCTCACCGGGTATCTGTTCCAGCGCCCGCTTACCCGAAATCATCTTGGGCCGGCCTAAAAACTCATAATAATTGGGTGATTGCATGATACGCTCCCTGCAGTGTGATGGTTGCTGCCGTGTTCCACCTTTTATATTTATGGTAGTAAAACCGCCGCACGCGTCATTTATAACCATTAAACGACACCAGCGTGCGTGTAGTAATAACAGGTTTACTGTAGTATGTCAATCATGATTCTGGAATTATACCGGCCCCGGCACGAGGTCCGTTACGGGCACGACCGCAACCGGCGCGCTTTCGCCGATATCTGGTTGACGCGGTCATGGCAATCGGCGATCATTCATCGGGGCCGCCCGTGAAACCGACGGCCCCGACGGAAACCATCGAATGACGGGGGACGTTGTGAAATCACTCACCGAGCATCTCACCTTTACAACGAAGTCAAAAAGGGATTACATCAATATCACCGGGAAAGTCGAAGATCTGGTAAAAAAGAGCGGTGTTCAGGAAGGATTGTGCCTGGTAAACGCCATGCATATAACCGCCTCGGTCTTCATCAACGACAACGAAGGCGGGCTCATCCAGGACTTTGACGATTTTCTCGAGGGTCTCGCACCTCACGAGCCGATAAGCCGCTATCGTCACAATCGCACCGGCGAGGACAACGGTGACGCGCATATAAAGCGCACCATCATGGGACGCGAAGTGGTCGTCGCCATCACCGCAGGCAGGCTCGACTTCGGGCCATGGGAGCAGATCTTCTACGGAGAGTTCGACGGGCAGCGCCCCAAACGGGTCATGGTAAAGATCATAGGAGAATGACCGTGCGGCTGGTCGACGTACACTGCCATCTCGAGAGCGACGTATTCAGCGGCAGGCTGGACTCCACCGTCTCCGCGGCGAAGAAAGCCGGAATCGTGAAGCTCATCACCTCGTCCATCACGCCCGGAGAATGGGCGCTCTCGGAATCCATCGCCGGCAGATACGATGAGGTCGAGTTCGCGCTGGGTATCCATCCCTGGTACGGGAGGGAGGGAGACGAGGAGCGCATCGTCGAGCTCGCGTCCGCGCCCGATCGGGGAGCCGTCGCAATCGGTGAGATCGGGCTGGACAAGAAGACCCTCACGGTACCCATGGAGATCCAGAAGCGGCTGTTCGAACGGCAACTGGCCATGGCCCGCGAGATCAATCTCCCCGTGATCGTCCACTGCCGCGGCGCCTTCGACGAGCTTCATGTATACCTCAAAAAGACGGGACTCCCCGCGCGCGGCGGCGTAATCCATTCATTCTCCGGAAGCGTGGAGATAGCCGTGGAATTCATGAAGTACGGTTTCAGCTTCTCTTTCGGCGGTGCGCTCACCTATCGAAACAGCCGCAAGAAGGAGGCGGTGCTGAAAGCGGTTTATCCGGACCATTTGATGCTCGAAACCGACAGCCCCGACATACCGCCCGTCGAGGTGAAGGACTTCCCGAACGTGCCCGCAAACATCCTGTATAATCTCAAAGCGGCCTCGGAAATACTCGGGGTAAGCGAGGAGCGTATCGCGACCGATACGAGCGGGAATGCCGCGCGCATGTTCGGTTTTTCACTGGACTGAGAAGACGGACGGCGTATCAGGAATTACCGGAGACTCCCATCGTCGAGAGCATCGCCACCACATCGAAGGCGCTCATTTCGGTGAACAGTATCGGGACTTTTTCCGCGAAGGCCTTCTCTACGAAGTCAGCGCCCGGACGGATGCCTCCGGCGATTATCACCCCGGCAAGATCCTTGAGCCCGGCCACGGCCGTAACGTTCGGATGGGTCAGGACCGTCACCCATACATTCCCGGCGCTTGAATTCGCGTTGACGTCACTCAGAAGGTCGCCCGCGTATCCACCCGTGACCGCTTTATCGAGGTCCAGGCCATCGGTGAGATTTTCAAGATTCGCCCTGTTCATTATTTCCCGGAGGGTTGTGCCCATACTGTCGCTCCTGCCTTCGGAATTAACCAGTACGTCTATCTCGAGGACCGTGCCGACGCCCGGAACCGATTGGATGTGCAGCCTGTCGGCGTTCTTTTTGATATTCGCAAGACCCATTCCCGCACCGAAACCGAGCTTTCGTATCTCGTCCGAGGCGGTTGAAAATCCTTCCTGCATCGCCTGATCGATGTCCTCAATCCCCTGCCCGCGGTCTTTGACGACGATACGAACCCGGTCATCGAGGAAATACAGGAAAAAATAACCGTAATCGGTGTAACAGACGATATTTATCTCCGCCTCATAGGCTATTATGGCGACCCGCTGGATCACCTGGGACGGATACTCTTTTTCTCTCAGAAACCGCTTGATCGTTGTCGATGTCCGGCCGGCGTTGAAGAAGTCCTTGCCTTTAAGGTGATAAAATTGGACCGGATACATCGGCTGTTCAGTCTACCATTATCCGCGAGGCCTTCACTCCCGCGCCATACAGCCTGCCACACGTCTCGAAAAGGATGCACTTGGTGCGAAGAAGCGGTATGCCCTTCCTCTTGGCAAGCTCCACGGTCTCCATCTGGGGAACCTTGCCCCGTACGAATACGACGCCGACGAGATCAAGCACTTCGACGGTCCGGATCACCTGCGGATTGGTGAGCCCGGTAAGAAAGAGCGCGTTTTCCTTGGAATACGCAAGGACGTCGCTCAGGAGATCCGAGGCGAACGCGGTCTCCACCTCGACCTGGTCTATCATCTCCTCGCCGAAGATCACGTCCGCGTTCAGCAATTTTTTTACTTCAGATAGCTTCATTATCGGGCATTTTCCATTTCGTGATTGGCAACCGCTTCATATGAACGTTCCATATTTTACAGTCACTGAGTTGAATACAATTAATTTACACGTTTTTCGTCAAGAACTAATTCCGGACCAGGGCTCATATTCCCAGGACCACGCGCGCGATGGCGAAGTAGATGGTGATCCCACCCATGTCGACCAGCGTGGCGAGCGTCGGACTCGAAATCACCGCGGGGTCGAGTTTCAGCTTTATGGCAATGATCGGAATGATGGCACCGAAAACGGTCGACCATACCACCTGCACCGACAGGGCGATCGAAACGACGGTCGCTATACCGCCCAGGGTGAACTGCGGCGGGATGTCGGCCGGGTTCGAGAGCAGGAGCACTCGTCCGTACGCGAGGGCCCCAAGGCAGACACAGAGCAGGGCGCTCACGATGAACTCTTTCCATATGACCTTGACGATGTCTTCCGGAAAGAGCTCGTTGAGCGCGATGGCGCGAAGGACGACCGTCGCCGACTGGGAACCGGTGTTACCACCGGTTGAGTTGAGGAGCGGCATGTAGAAGGTCAGGATGATGAGCTGCTCCAGCGTGTCCCGGAATCCCTCGATTATCAATCCCGATACCAGACCGAGGACGGCGAGAATCACCACCCATATGACCCGTTTGCGGAAATGCGTGAAGGCCGGGATGTCGAGATAAGGTTTGTCCTCGACACCGCCGCTTATGGCCATCAGGCGTTCCATGTCCTCGGTCTGCTCGTCGCGCATGATGTCCATCGCGTCGTCGTGAGTGATTATGCCGACCAGACGCTCGCTATGGTCGACGATGGGAAGCGCTATGAGGTCGTATTCGGCGATGAGGCCCGCGGCCTTCTCCCGGTCGTCATCGACGCGCGCGAAGATAATGTCGCGCTTCATTACGCTTTCCACGCGCCGGCGCGGCCGCGCAAGGATGAGATTGCGAAGCGATACAAAGCCGATGAGCCTCCCGCCGTCATCGGTAACGTAACTGTAGTAAATGGTCTCCTTCGATGGGGCTTCCCTGCGAAGCTTCTTGATGGCCTGTTCCACACGGTCGGTCTCGAGGAGTGTGGCGTAATCGGTGGTCATGATGGCCCCGGCGGTCTCCTCGAGGTAGGAGGTTAGCCTGATCACGTCGAGCCGCTCGTTGAGCGGAAGGAGGAGAAGCAGCTTGTCGGCCACGCTCTTCTCCAGATGCTGGAAGAGGTCGGCGCGGTCGTCCGGGGACATCTGCATGAGCAGCTCGGCGACGTTTTTTTTCGACTCGCCCGAGACGAGCTCCACCTGCACGTCCATATCGAGATAACTGAAAATCTCGGCACGCTTGTAGAGCCCGGTGAGGTTCAGTATCCTTAAAATCTCGTCCGGTCTCAGCAGCCCCAGGTATTCGGCGATTTCCCTTTCGTGATGCTCGTCAATGAATTCCTTTAAAACGGCAAAACGCTTCTTTCTCAGAAGCTCCCTGAGTTCAGGTACCAGAATGGGGTTTTTCATCTCGGCCGCTTCTTCTTTTCTCTGTGCGTCAGCGCAGGGCGTCAGCTATTGTTTGAAAGCAGTTTGTCGAAATAATCAATCGTTTTTTTCAGTCCCTCGCGGAGCGTCGTGGACGGTCTCCAGCCGAGCGTCCGTTCGGCGAGCGTGATGTCCGGTTTCCGCCGCACGGGATCGTCCTCGGGAAGCGGGCGGTATTCGACGCGCGGGGACGAACCGGCCAGATCGCCGATAAGCGCGGCGAGCCCCCCGATGCTTATCTCCTCCGGATTTCCCAGGTTCAGCGGACCGGCGAAGCCCGATTCATGGTTCATCAACGCGGCGATCCCTCTCACCATGTCGTCGACGTAGCAGAAGGACCTGCTCTGGGTTCCGTCACCGTAAATGGTAAGCGGCTCTCCGCGAAGCACGCCGACGATGAAATTGCTCACCACCCGTCCGTCGCCCGGATGCATGCGGGGGCCGTATGTGTTGAATATCCGGGCGATCCGGATATCGACGGCGTTCTGGCGATGGTACTCCACGAAGAGGGACTCGGCGCACCGCTTGCCTTCGTCGTAGCATGCCCGCCGGCCGATGGGATTTACTCGTCCCCAGTAGGATTCCTTCTGCGGGTGTGATTCGGGATCACCGTAGACCTCGCTGGTGGACGCCTGCAGTATCCTGGCATTCACGCGCCTGGCAAGCCCGAGGAGGTTTATGGTGCCTATAACGTTTGTCTTGATGGTCTTGACGGGATTGGACTGGTAATGAACCGGTGACGCCGGGCAGGCGAGATTATACACCCGGTCAGCCTCAAGATAGAGGGGATGTACTATGTCGTGGCGAAAGAGCTCGAATGCGTTATGACCGAGGAGCTGTTCGATGTTGCGCTTCGAACCCGTGTGGAAGTTGTCAACACACAACACATCGTGCCCTTCCGCGATGAGCGTGTCGCAGAGGTGCGAGCCGATAAAACCCGCGCCCCCCGCGACGAGGATACGCTTCCCGAATGCCACCGGCGTGCCCCGCTCTTCCATAACGCACGCACGCTGTGCGGGCTTACGGCCGCCCTATGCAGTAATAGGTGAATCCGAGCTCCTTCATCTTTGCCGGGTCGTACTGGTTACGCCCGTCGAAGATAAGCGGCTGCTTCAACAGCGACTTCATCCTGTCATAGTCGGGCCTGCGGAACTGGTTCCACTCCGTGAGGAGCAGCAGCGCGTCGGCGCCCTCAAGCGCGTCATAATAATTCTTCATGTACTCGACACCCTTGTCACCGATTATCGACTGCGCCACCTCCATGGCCACCGGATCGTGGGCCCTGAATTTCGCACCGGCCTTGCGGAGCTCGCCTATTATATCGATCGCCGGCGCCTCGCGCATATCGTCGGTCTGCGGCTTGAACGAAAGCCCCCATACTGCGAAGGTCTTTCCCTTCACGTCCCCGCCGAAATGCTTCTTGACCTTTTCGGCGAAGCGCATGCGCTGTTCGTGGTTGATGTCCTCGACCGCCATGAGCACCCTGGCCTCCAGGCCGAACTCCTTCGAGGTCTGAATGAGCGCCTTGACGTCCTTCGGGAAGCACGATCCGCCGTAGCCGAGCCCTGCGTACAGGAAGGGCATCCCTATGCGCGTGTCCGAGCCGATACCCTGGCGGATGCTCTCGATGTCCGCGCCGCTGATCTCGCAGAGCCGCGAGAGCTCGTTCATGAAGCTTATGCGCGTAGCGAGCATGGCGTTGGCCGCGTACTTGGTAAGCTCGGCAGAGCGCACGTCCATTATGAAGATCGGGTGGCCGTTGCGGACGAACGGCGCATACAGCTCCTTGATCAGCTCCCCGGTGCGCACGTTATCCGTGCCGACGATTATGCGGTCGGGCCGCATGAAGTCCTCGATTGCGGCGCCTTCCTTGAGGAACTCGGGATTCGATACCACGTCGAACTCGAGCTCGGTCCTGCCGCGCTTTGTCAGCTCTTCGCGAACGGCTTCCCGCACCCTGTCGGCCGTCCCCACGGGGACCGTGGATTTATTCACGATGATTACGTACTTCTCCATCTTCCTTCCGATTTCACGCGCGACGGAGAGCACGTGCTGCAGGTCGGCCGATCCGTCCTCGTCGGGAGGGGTACCCACGGCGATGAACATGAACAGCGCGTCATCGAGCCCTTCCTTGATGTCGGTGGTAAAGTGGAGCCTCCCGCCGGAATAGTTCCTTTTTACTATCTCCTCCAGGCCGGGTTCATAAATGGGCAGGACCCCCTTTTTCAAGTTTTCTATCTTCTTATTATCGATATCAACACAGTATACATCGTTACCCATCTCCGCGAAACAGGCGCCGGTGACGAGGCCCACATAACCTGAACCAACAACGGTAACCTTCACGATTTCCTCCTTGAAACGCGCGCAGCGTTTACATTTAATAGAATATGATTGCCGTTCTCACTCTATAAACCGCCCCCGACGGCGGAATGCTATCTGAAATCAACACCGCGAATAGTCAAGACACTTTTGGGCCTCCGACGATGTCATACATCAATATGATAATACCCGCGATACCAGCGCACGAATTCGGCAATCCCCCGCTCTACCGACGTCGCCGGGGCATAATCCACGTCACGCACGAGATCACCTATGTCCGCATAGGTCGTTCTGACGTCGCCGGGTTGCATGGGAAGAAAATTGATCCTGGCCTTTCTGCCAAGAGCATCTTCAATCACTTCTATAAAGTGCATCAGCCTGACCGGATTGTTGTTGCCGATATTGTAAATCCGGTACGGTGCGCTGCTCGTCCCGGGATCGGGGTTTTCGGCGTTCCAGAGCCGATCGCCCGAAGGAATCTTCCATATTATTCTGCACACACCTTCGACGATATCGTCGATATAGGTAAAATCACGTTCCATGTCCCCGTTGTTGAACACGTCTATCGACCGGCCTTCCAGTATCGCCTTGGTAAACATGAAATACGCCATGTCCGGACGCCCCCACGGTCCGTACACCGTAAAGAACCGCAAACCCGTCGTCGGAATACCGTACAGATGGGAGTAACAATGAGCCAGAAGCTCATTCGACTTCTTCGTCGCCGCGTAAAGCGAAACCGGGTGGTCAACGTTATGGTGCACGGAAAAGGGCACGCTGGCGTTCAGGCCGTATACCGAACTGGACGACGCGTAAACGAGGTGCAGCACACCGTTCCGCCGGCAGCATTCGAGAATGTTCAGAAATCCCGAGAGATTGCTTTCACCGTATGCCAGGGGATTGGTGAGACTGTAGCGCACGCCCGCCTGTGCCGCGAGATTCACCACGTATTCGAACCCATGCGCCCGGAACAGCGCCTCGAGGGACTGATAATCGGCTATGGAAATCTTTTCGAATACATACGACGGGAAACGGCCTTTCAACAGATCGTTCCTGCCGTTCTTCAATCCGATGTCGTAATAATCGTTGAGGTTGTCGATGCCGACCACCTCGTGTCCCTCTTCCATGAGCCTGGCCGCGACAAACGACCCGATAAAACCGGCGGAACCGGTAACAAGAACTTTCATCTCCACCCCATTGTCGGCTGTTATTCAGAAGTTGAGCTGATGGATAACCGGATAACCCGATGATTCACCGCCCGCTCGGGGGACCGCCCGATATCTCCATGGTGCGGGTCAATCCCGCTATCCGCATTCAGGAAGATACCAGTGGGGATAATACGTCAATCTTAAATGCGGGAATCACCGGACGCTGAACTTTCCGAGCGAGCCGATTATCCCTTCGCGCTTGCGGGCATAGCGTTCGGCGGTACCGCCGGCTTCAACAAGATATATATTTTCCGCGGCGACAAAAATCGTGACCGCATAACGGTATTCCTCCGCGTTATACCAGTATGCGTATTCCGTGAATGTTCCCGTCAGGCCGTTTCGGGCGGTCACCTGCCGGTCCGCGACACGGAGATATCCCCTGTTTTTCAGGTGCGCCTCGACCGCCTGCCCCCACATGGCCGCATCCCCGGGCGGATTGTTTTCGACGCGGCGGACCCTGATGCGCACACCGTCGGCGCTTATCGCCCTGAATGTTTCGGTGTCCTTCTCATACACCGCGAAGCCCGATGGGGCATCCATCCGGTAATTGACGCCGCCGGTACGGCAACCGGCGATGACAAGAGGGGAGATGAGCATCGCCGTCGAAAGGGCCTTCAGGAGCGCTCTCATCGCCAGCCCCCCGGGGACAGGAGCGCCTCGATCCCGAGGGAATTCATCCACTCCCAGCGGGATCGCGGAACCGTGGCCGGTTTTTTCGCGTTCGGCTGAATATTGATAGAGACCGTCACTTCGGCCAGCGAGATCCTGTCATCAAGGTACGCGATACGTCCCTTTATGTCTTCGATCTCCATCACCACCTTTCCGAGTTCCTTCTCTACCTCGAGGGTCTGCTGGATCTGTGCGTCCTCGAAGATTTTATAGAGACTCGTTAAAAGCGACTCCTTCGTCTTCAGCCTGGTGCGCAGATCGAGGAGCGTCTCGCCGACATCGGTACGCTGGATCCTTTCATCACCGATATATCCCGTGTCGAGGATTACGTCCCGTATGCGCTGCACCGCCGTCGCGGGCATGCGCAGGACAACCTTCGTGCTGGAATAAAACTTGACGTATCCGCCGTTCTCCGCGGCGAACGAGCGGAGGCGCGCGACGGATTTCTCCTTTTCCGCCGAGAACATGTCGTAAAAGTATTCCTGTGTGAACGTGTCCTCTCCCGCCGGCGCGGGGGCAGCGTAGAGTGTAAACAGCGCGATAGCGACGACCACACGTTTCATCGCGCACTCCTTACCGATTTAATGAACGCATCGATCGCCGCCGAATACCTCGAGTATTCGGCCTCCGTTTCGGACATGGCCTCCACCACATAGATGTTCCCACCGCCGACCGCGAAGGCCACGAGATACCGCCTCCCACCCGGAAGCGCGAAAAGGTAACGCCTGAATGAAAGCCCGTGCTGACCCGAAACCTCGTCCGCCTTTTCGAGCTTATACATGCGGTTGCGCGCGTCGATCTCGAAAGCCTCGGCCCAGAAGGCAATATCCGCGGGCGGATAATTATCCGTAATCCCCAGCCTCATTCCCGTCGCGCCGTCGGGAGCGCTCACGAGGAACGGCGAATCCCCTTCATAGAAGTTCCTCTTCAGCGCGAAGAAACCGACGGGCGCCTCGAAGGCCGCTTTTTTACCGTCATCGAATATGCTTTTTCTGTCGGGTGAAAGCCCGGCGATCCACTGGAATGGAGATGGAATGAATGAGTGAACTGAATCTCTCATCTTTGCCTTGAGGCTCAGGGTAATCGTGGAGAAGCGCGCACGTCCCGCCAGGTAATTCATCCGCGTCGTCATTACGTCGATCTGTTCGGTGAGCCGTTCGATTTCGCGCAGGATTTTCACGCGGTCCTCGACCTTGGTCACCCGCTTGAGGAGCTCGTACATCCGCTCACGCACCCGCTTCGCCGTATCGATCCTCAGCGTGATGTCGTTGAACTCCATGGTGACGTCCGAGGCCGTAACGCTGCGATCCAGAACGCTCCCCAGCTTCTCGATTTCCGGAAGGGCTTTTTCGAAATTCTTCACGGGAACCCGAAGGACAACGCGCGCGCCGCCGTAGGAATCCGACGTATTCACCGACTCCACGAAGCCCTCGAGAGTCCTGACCAGCCCCCCTATCCTGTCGAGCGACTGTTTGATGCTCTCGACCTCGAGCGAAAAGTCCGCCGTATAGATGACCATCCGCTCCCGCGCGGCGGTTTCGGTCCTGTCGCCGCGCTTCGACGAAGGGGCCGCCCGTTTGCTCTTCAATTCATCACCGAGCAGGCCGCTCGCGCCTTCCATCGCGTCATACTCCCGGACGGGAGCATAGGCCTCGCCCTTCATGCCGCCCAGCTTTTTGCTCCGCTCACCCAGCGATCCGCACGACAACACCGCGAAGGATGCCGCAAGCAGGAACGCCGTCAGAGCGGCGATTGTACTTTGGAATCGCATAAATCCATCATGATAGTAAGAGGATAAAAGATCTTTACGGGCGACTCGCCGGCAACGGACGCCGAACGCGCCGACCCGCGTCACGTATACGTCTGTATCATGGCGCGGGATGGAAATCAACCCAATTTTACGGGAATGGCGGGAAGCCCGCCGGCATCAGATCTGTGTCATCAGGTACAGAATACGGCTGGCCTTGTCGCGCGGCATGAGCGAGATGAGGTACGGAGAGATGCTCCTGCGCCCCTGCTCAACGGCGTCCGCGTCGATGCGCCTGAGCACGTCGACGATGAGGGGCTCTTCCCATTTGATCATTATCTCGACGGCTTCCTCCGGGCGCATGCTCGTCACCTTGCCGGCC
>CAZVEG010000106.1:0-12320 GCA_964625625.1 uncultured Leptospirales bacterium
TCCACCCGAGGCCGTCGAGTGGAAGGCGAGGATCGATCGTCCTCCCCTGGACCATGCGGCGCCGCGTACGAAATCCCCCTGGCCGCCCGAGCCGCTGAACTGTCGGTAGCCGATGGTGTCGGAGACGGCCTGCCCGAGAAGGTCGACCTGGAGCGCCGAATTGATCGAAACCATGTTATCGTTTCTGGCGACAACGGCCGGATTGTTGGTGTAGTCGACGGGATACATTTCCACCATGGGATTGTTGTTCACGAAGTGGTAGAGCTTTTCGCTGCCCATGAAGAAGGTGGCGACCATTTTGCCGGGGTGGAAGTTTTTACGGGCGCAGGTTATGACGCCGGAATTGACCAGGTCCACCACCCCGTCCGAGAACATCTCGGTGTGTATTCCGAGGTCCTTCTTGTGCTTCAGGAAGCAGAGCACCGCGTCGGGTACGGCGCCGATGCCGAGCTGCAGGCAGTCGCCGTCGCGGATGAGCTCCGCGCAGAACTTTCCGATCTTCTCGTCGTTCGCGGTAATCTTGGGCGGAGAGAGAACGATCGGTTTCGAATCGGTTTCGACGATACAGTCTATCTTGGAAATATGGATGAAGGAATTCCCGAGCGTTCTCGGCATGTGCGGGCTGACCTCGGCGATGACCAGTTTCGAGTTCTCGGCGGCGGGTTTGGTGTAGTCGACCGAGATGCCGTAGGAACAGAAGCCGTGCTCGTCGGGTGCGGAGAGCATGCAAAGCGTAACGTCCACCGGCAGGATCTTCTCCGCGAAAAGGCGCGGGATCTGGCTGAAGTGGCAGGGGGTGAATACCGCTCTTCCCTGGTTGATGGACTCCCGGCTGGAGGTGCCGGCGAACAGCGAGTTGTGGATGAAATGATCGTCGTTTTCGGGACGGCAATACTCGGAAGGGCCCATCGCCACCATATGGACGATCTCGACCCCGCTATAGGCATCGCGGTTGTCCATCATGGCCCGCAGCAGCACTTCCGGAGAGCCGCTGGCATGCCCCACGACCACGCGATCGCCGGATTTGATACGGCGCACGGCCTCGGCTGCCGTTGTCAGCTTTTCATTATAAACATTCTTCCAGTCCATTGCGCCTCCTCTGTCGTTTCAGCCGGATGTGCCGCTTATCGAGGCCGGCCACGGTGCATATCATCAATAAACTTCCTCGCGTCCTCTTCGCAGGTCAGGACCCTGACGGTCCGACCCTCCAGCGAGGACCTGTCGGCGCATGCCGTTTTGCATCCGGTTACGACCAGGATGATGTCGGCTTCGGCATCATCCCAGCCTGTCAGCACCGCGTCGTGCGGCAGGTTTCGGCGGATGTACCCGACCGCCTCGACGCGGTCATAACGGGGGGTACATCCACCGCAGTACTTTATCCCTATCCTCGGTCCTATGACGGCTGCTCCTCGATGCCGCAGAGCTGCTTGGCGACCTTCTGCTTCTGTTTGAGGTTGACCTGCCTGGCGATCATGATGCGCTGGGCCTGCGGGGAGCCCGCGCCGTGCATCGACTCGGTCAGGTATCCGACCGCCGCCGTGCCCATCGTGATGTTTTCGATGAGGCGGAGGATGCGGCAGCGGTTTTCGGTCGGGACATCGGCCCTGCCCCGGTAATACTTGTTGAGCCAGTTCCCGACGAGGGGTGATTTGAAGTCTTTCTCCGAAGGGAGGGTCACCATGAGGCCGCCGGCGATGTCCTGCGCCAGGCGCGCGATCTCGTAGGGGAAGCGCGTGATGTTCTGCTTGTGAACGTTGGCGAGCAGGGTGTTGACGTAATACGTCCCCGAGGGCTCCCTGTGCCCTTCGGAGGCGCAGGCGATGCAGCCGCAATAAAGGGTTTCGTTGAGGTGGTTCATCTCGATGATCTTGTCTTTTACATGGGAGGCCTTTTCCGCCCCGTTGTACTCGGCCGCGGTCTGCGTCGCACCGATAAGCACATCACCCACGCCGACCTTGCACGCGTAGCTCTGGCGATGGTACGAGGCGAACTGCTCGACGAGCTGTCCGGAGAAATCGTATTCTTTGTACATGAAGACCCTCTCCCACGGGACGAACACGTTATCGAAGACCACCAGGGCCTCGTGTCCGCCGAACAGCTGGTTGCCCCTGTCGACGGAACCCTCTTCGAGCTTGCGGGTGTCGCACGACTGGCGGCCCATGATATAGGTGATTCCCTCCGTGTCCGAGGGCAGGGCGAAGGATATCGCGAAGTCTTTGTCCTCCTCTCTCATGGAGATGGTCGGCATCACGATGATCTCGTGCGAGTTGACCGCGCCGGTCTGGTGCGCCTTCGCGCCGCGCACCACTATGCCGTCCTTTTTTTCCTCGACCACATGCAGAAAGAGGTCGGGATCGGCCTGCTGGTGCGGGGCCAGCCCCCTGTTTCCCTTGGGATCGGTCATGGCCCCGTCGCACACCAGGTCGTTGTTCTGGACATATTCGAGATATTTGAGAAAGCGCTTGTTGTATTGCGTACCGTATTTTTTATCGATATCGTAGGTGACCATCGAAAGGGCGTTCATCGCGTCCATTCCCACGCATCGCTGGAAGCAGCATCCGGTGAGCGAGCCGAGCAGCCTGCCCATCTTGCTCTTCTTTACCAGGTCTTCCGTGCTCTGGTGTATGTGGCAGAACCGGTTGATCTTCCTTCCGGTGATGTGCGATGTCGCGGTCATGAGGTCTTCATATTCCGGCATGTGCGCCAGTTTGTAGGTCATTGCCACGGCGTTCATTGACGGGCGGATGATGGGGTCATCGACCACGTTCTTCACCCTCTCGCCGAACATGTATACCACCAGCTTGAGTTTTCTCAGACTCTCTTCGTATTCTTCCGCCGTTTTCAGGGCCGTCTTTTCGTTCTTCATGTTCTGCTCTCCTCGTAATGATCTTGATCGTCTTAAGCGCCAGGGTCCCGCTTGAGTCCGTTCCAGTACTCCCGGAATCCTTCAGCCAGTCGCCCGGCGAGGACTGTCGGCTTACGGGGGTACTGCAAAGGCCAAGGCCCCTTCCCGGAAACGCCGTCGCCGGCTTTCGGGAAAAGGCGCACAATGGCGCGGAATACGGATCGTCTCCACGCCATTGTGGAGGATTGAAATCAGGCGTTATCTCCTACAGTTCGTACAGTTTCGGTGCCAGCGGTTTGTTACTCCAGTATTTCGGATCGTGCGACGGAACGATCGCCACGTTGGAGTTCATCCACTGCATCACCTTGAATATATAGAGCGCCTGGGTGGACTGCGGGATATCCCAGGCGAGTCCGGGAGGAATCGCTTCGTTCATGTTCTCGAGCGTGTATTCGGCGTCGGCGCAGAGGATCGCGACGGTACCGTTGCTCTGCTTCACCATCATGGACTGGTGCCCGGGGGTGTGCCCGGGAGTAGGAAACAATACCACCGACTTATCGCCGAACAGGTCGTAAACGCCGTCGACACCTTTTATGTTCAGCTTGTTCATTTTCGCGAAATCTCCGGGGATATACGCCGTCGTTACGCCCGTAGCCTTGTGCTTCGCCATCTCGTCCTTGATGACCTGTATCTCCTTCTTCTGGAAATACAGCGGAACATTGGTACCGGCGAAGTTGTCGATGGCGCCGGAATGATCAAGATGACCGTGACTCAGGACAACGGCCTTGAGGTCTTTGGGGCGTATCCCGAGGGCTCTGTCGATCTGGACCTTGAATTCTTCGAAGTCTTTCATGACCGGATTGTAGGCCTTGCAGATCGGCGCCGACCAGTATTTTATGGGGTCCTTCGCTACCATCGCGTTGTTGCCGGTGTCGAAGGCAACCCAGTCCTTGCCATGACGGATCATGAAAAAGGTCACCGGGATATCCATGCGGCTGCCCACGCGGGTGTCTTTCAGCATGTACTGGGTCTGCGTCTCGAGGATGCCGCACTTGAAGGCGTATACGTCGGCAAGGCCCGACTTCGAGACCCTGGGCTGTGTCGCGGGCGCCGCGGCGAACGCGGCACCGGCTTTGCCCATCATGGTCTCGAGGAGCGGTACGGAGGCGACCACGGCCAGGCCCTTCCCCATGTGGCGTAAGAAGTCCCGGCGGTCGAACTCGCCATGCGAAGCGTCGTGGCTGATGAGCGCTTCGATTGCGTCGTTTCCGGATTCCTGCGGCTCAAGAGTTTTACGGTTCATAATTCGCTCCTTTGTTTAAAATTTTCTGCGCTCTTCGGTCCGGCAGGAGCGCAGATTCACGGTTTGAAAGAAGCCCGGGGTATTACAGCGAATAAGAGGCCCCGAACGTCGCCCACCAGCGATACGTGTCCTTTACGTTTCCGGTAAAGGCGTTGTTGTTGAAGTCGCTGGACGGAATGTACGCGAAATTGATGCTGCCGTTAAATGATACCCCGCTCGCGCTCGTGGAAAGTTTCGCGGAAGCGACCACGTCGCTGATTCCCTTCATCTCCATCGAGTTCCAGTCGAAATATGCCGCGGAGAGTCCCAGTCCCAGCTGGCTTCCCTCGCCCAGTTTGAAAGAATGCCCCAGGGCGAGCTTGATGTAATGGTTCTTTCCGCGTTCACCGTTAACCGTAACGTCCTTATCCACGAAGTAATCATAGGTGTACGAGATGGTGGGGTTCAGCGGGAGCGCCAGAATCGTAGCCGACGCGGTTCCTTCCCACCAGTCCCATTTGTAGCCGAGCTTGTCGTCGCTGTTGTAGAACCAGTAATACCAGCCGCTCACCCCGATGGCCACCACCTTCTCGACGGTATACGTATAGGCCATGTTCCAGTGCGCGCCATTGTACGCCACGTTGCCCTGTTCGCGGCCGGTGTCGTTCATGCCGGTGCCGTCTCCCAGCGTCTCCGAGCCGTACTGGCCCATGTACATCAGGCTCAGGCCCGTTTTGCCGATGCCGAAATAGACATAGGGGAAAAACACGCCGTTACCCGCCCCGAAGAAATCCAGGCCCCTCCAGAAATAGTCATTCCAGAATTCGACGCCCGCGGTGAGTCCCAGGGGGCTTGCTTCCTGTGCATGCACGGCGCGCGATGAGCCAAGCGCGCCGATGATGATACAGGCGCTTAAAAGGACTGCCATCGATTTTCGCATCCATACCTCCATAAAGCAATTTTTATTATAGTCAGCAGCAACTCCTCCATCGCTGGTGCGTGTGAGATTTGGAATTATTGCCCTGCTTACCTATTAGCAAGTTCCGTGCCAGCCGCTGACGATTCCGGAAGGAGGGATGGGTCTGTTTTCAAGAGGTGGGTGGTCGAACGGACCACCGGCGTCAGGCTTAAACCCGGCCGTTTGCGTGGGATTGTTCAGCAAATCCCGGCAACGGTGGGCTATCGCCGACATGTCTGGATATGTTTCGGGCAGATACGCTCCGAGGGCTGTTAAATGCCGGGTAAAGACGATTGAGATTGTTGCGGAAATGCATCGAGCCCGGGGGCTTCAGGGAATCCCGGGCGAAATACGTCATGTCATCCGCTTGAATTTCAGGAATGAAATTCAAAAAGCAACAATCTCAATGATATTGTGAGTGTCTGTGGAATTTTTGAAACGAATCAAAATTTTTAATGAAGTTCGTCCGTGCATACCGCCGCGCCCGTTGCACAATTGGGGCAAAAAATCCGGCAGGGGCCGGAGAAGTGTGGGATTACCGATATACATTCCCGCGGTGTATCGAGATGAAAGAAAAACCGCTGTTGCATTCTGGCAACAGCGGTTTCCCGAATGCAACAAACATCAAGGGAGCTGTTTTCTCTTATCGGTTTCTTCTTCCCCGCTGATTCCCTTCTTGAATTCACGTATGCCACCGGCGATATCCTTCGCGAGACGCGGAATCTTTCCCGCGCCGAAAATCAGAAGCACGATGCAAAAAATGATCACGAGTTCCCAGATTCCGGGCATTCCCATAGCATCCTCCAGTAGGTTGTTAAATGAAATAAGCTTTCATCCTGTACGTTCAAATACACGTCCGTGTTCCACCGGCGGGGGCCGCACGACACAAGCCCTTCCGTGATGATGGCCGATCCCGCCGGTGAAACCGGCCCCTCTATTACATAGCAAGTCTCGTGCCAGTCGGCCGGTTTCGGAACGTATTCATGCGCCGAGGATTATGGCGCTTCCTGTACGGTGCTCCGCGCCATGCCGCCGGAGGTCACCGGGAGTTTTTATCCGTATGGGATATGCCGTACCTGGCGGCCTTCCTGACGATGGTCGACGCGTCGATTTTCAGCTCTCGGGCCATCTCCCGCGTGGTCCTGTACGAGGCGTACGCTTTTTCCAGGAGCTGTTTCTCCACGCTCATCACCGCGTCGTTCAGGGGCATCAGGGCCGTCACCAGCACCTGGGCGATGTTTCCGGCCGTGCCGTTGCCCAGAATGAGTGGAATATCATCCCTGGTTATTTCGTCCCTGGCGGCCATGACCATCATGCGCTCCACGAGATTTTTAAGCTCCCTGATGTTCCCGGGCCAGTCGTAGCCCATGCAGATGTCTATCACCGACGGGGAGATACGCCGGGTCATGGCATGGTTTTTATTCAGCATCGAAACGAAATGGGCGATCAGGTAGGGGATGTCCTCCTTGCGCTCCCTCAGCGGCGGGATGTTCAGGGGGACCACGTTTAACCGGTAATACAGGTCCTCCCGGAATTGCTGCCGGTGAACCATCTCGAGCATGTCCCGGTTGGTGGCGGCGATAACGCGCACGTCCAGGCGATGGGGCTTGTGCCCGCCCACGCGGGTGATCTCCTCCGATTCGAGAACGCGCAGCAGCTTGGCCTGAAGATTGAACGGCATCTCCGCGATCTCGTCGAGGAAAATCGATCCTCCGCCGGCGATCTCGAAATACCCGGGTTTGCCGCCTTTCCGGGCGCCGGTGAAGGCCCCGGTCTCGTATCCGAAAAGCTCCGATTCGATGAGATTCTCCGGTATGGCCCCGCAGTTCACCTTGATAAGCGGTTTGCCCGCGCGGGTGCTGTGATTGTGTATGTATTCCGCGATGAGTTCCTTGCCGGTGCCGGTCTCGCCCGTAATGAGAACAGATGAATTTACGTGCGCGATGCGGCAGACCGTATCCATCAGGTTCTTCATTTTCGGGGAAACGCCCACTATCTTGTCGAAGGCGTTATACTTCTTCTTCAAATCGCTCAGCTCGCTCTGGTATATCCCGGCCAGCTTTTCACTTTCATCGAGTTTCGTGATGAGAGACTTGAGCTCCGTGATGTCCCTGACATTGGTGACGACGCGGATGATGTTCCCGTCCTCGTCGAAGACGGGGCTCCCGGTGACGAGAAGGATCTTGCCCGTTTTGGTCTCCTGGTATATGGTTTGCTGTTCTCCTCTTTCGAGCACCAGCAGGGTTACCGATTGAGAAAAGAAACCTTCCTTTACAAGATCCCTCATGTTGCGCCCGTAGAACGAGGGGCAGGGCAGTCCCGTTATCGTTTCGTATGCCTTGTTTATCCTCAGCACGTTTGCGTCGCCGTCGGTCACCCAGATGCCGTCATATGACGACTCGATGATCGCGTCCAGGTCCCTGTTCAGTTCTTTGACGTTTTCCAGTTCATGTGAGATGGTTTCGAGATCGGTGATATCCTGGAACCGGTAGACGGCCCCGACGATCCGTCCGTGTTCCTCTATCGGGTACGCGCCCATGATGTACGGCCGTCCCTTGACCGTGACCTTTTGCAGCGGTGCCGCTTTCCCGGTCAACAGCACCCCGGCGACGTCGATATCGGGAAAGATATCGGTTATTTTTTTGCCGCGGGCTTCCTCCTCCCTCATCCCCATGATCCTCCCGGCCGCCTGGTTGAATACGTTAATGGCCGATGATCCGTCCACGGAGATTATCATGTAGGATGTGGAATTGATGATGGCATGGAATTCGCCGAGCATCTTCTGGTTGTGCTCCGCCACCGCCCTGGCAAAATCGGTTCTGGTGATAATGCCCGCGATGCTTCCGTTTTCCATAACCGGAAGCTGTCCCTGTTCATAATACACCAGATCCTCGACCCTGTCGTCGGGGTGTCCGGTGATGACCTCCCTGTTCATCAGGGATTCCACCGGCGCTTTCAGGTCGAGCGACTGGCTGACGGCCCGGTTGATGTGCCGGTTGGTGAAAAGCCCGAGCAGCGCGCCCCCGGAGTCCGCGACCGGGGCGCTGTCTATGCGGTACTGAACGAAAAGGGCCGCGGCTTCCCGAATGGTGTGGTCGCTTCGTAAAATCAGAGGATCGGAGGTCATTATTTCCCTGAGTTTCATGGCATGGGTCCCGTGCGTGGATGTAGTGGATGCCGTCGCCGCGGCATGCCGCCGGCATCGATCGGTTTCCGGTTATGGAAAGCCCCCGAAAAAACAAGGGCGGGGATTTTTCGTCCCCGCCCTCAGTATAGCACATTGTCGCGTTTTTATTGCAACGACTTTACACCACCCCGTAAGCCAGCATGGATTTGGCCACCTTGATGAAGCCGGCGATATTGGCGCCCGTCACGTAGTCGCCCTTTCTGCCGTAGGTCTCCGACGCGTCGAGGCATGAGCGGTGAATGCTCTTCATGATGCCCTGAAGCCGCGCGTCAACCTCTTCCCTGGGCCACGAGAACCGCATGCTGTTCTGCGACATCTCCAGCCCCGACGTGGCCACACCGCCGGCGTTCGCGGCCTTGCCCGGTCCGTAGAGAATCTTGTACTCCTGGAAGATGTCGACCGCTTCAGGTGTCGAGGGCATGTTCGCGCCCTCGGACACGCACACGCATCCGTTCTTGACCATGGCCTCGGCATTCTTGCCGCTTATCTCGTTCTGGGTTGCGGACGGGAAGGCCATGTCGATCTTGAGCCCCTGCTCGCGGATGATATCCCATACGTCCTGGCCGTCGAAATACTTCGCGCCGAACTTGTCGGCGTATTCCTTGATGCGGCCGCGGCGGATGTTCTTGAGCTCCATGATGAAGGCGAGTTTGTCGGCGTCGATCCCCTTCTCGTCGATCACCGTTCCGTTGGAATCGCTCAGGCTGATGACCTTGCCGCCGAGGCCGTTAACCTTTTCGACGGTGTACTGGGCGACGTTGCCCGATCCGCTGACCGCGGCGACCTTGCCCTTCATGTCCTGGCCGCGCGTGGCGAGCATCTCGGCCGCGAAATAGGTCGCGCCGTAGCCGGTCGCCTCGGGACGGATGAGGCTGCCGCCGTATTCCAGGGCCTTGCCGGTGAGAACGCCGGTGTGTTCGTTGCGTATTTTCTTGTAGTATCCGTACATATAGCCGATCTCGCGTCCGCCCACGCCGATGTCTCCGGCGGGAACGTCCACGTCGGCGCCGATGTGCCGGTAGAGCTCGCGCATGAAGGCCTGGCAGAAGCGCATTACGTCCATGTCGCTCTTACCCTTGGGATCGAAGTCGCTGCCTCCCTTCGCGCCACCCATCGGGAGCGTGGTGAGGCTGTTCTTGAAAATCTGCTCGAAGCCGAGGAACTTGATGATCCCCAGGTTTACCGAGGGGTGGAAGCGCAGTCCGCCCTTGTAGGGTCCGATGGCATTGTTGAACTGGACGCGGAATCCACGGTTAACCTGTACCTCGCCCTTGTCGTCGACCCACGGAACGCGGAACATAATGGTTCTGTCGGGCTCCACGATCCGCTCGTAAAGTTTGGCCTTTACGAACTCGGGATGCTTCTTGATGGTGGGCTCGAGCGTGTCGAGCACCTCTTTGACGGCCTGGTGGAACTCGTGCTGTTCCGGGTCCTGCTTTTTCACCTTGTCGATGATTTCGTTGATGAGTGACATTGCCGATCTCCTCGCGCGTGCTGTAGTAGCGGTCTCGCGAATATAGTGAAACTAAATTATATTCACGGAAAATTTAGTCATACTAACAGCGGCCGCGAGGGGGGAATGTCAATGATTATAGGCCCGTCGAAGAGCCTCAATTGTTACGGCAATGTTAAATTTTTTTCCGCCAGGCTATGCAATTTTGAGTTGATTTCGGCGCCCGTCCGGGCCCGGTAAATTGAATTGACCTCCGACGGTCTTCGATGTACTAAATGAAGAGCGTTTTCGCGTACATATTCCTTCAAGGGGTGGGGTGATGAATGAGCAGACGACGGTCAGGTCTCCGGCGGCGGTTATCGTCTTCAGCGTGATTACCTGCGGTATTTACGCACTGTACTGGATATACCGGTTCGCGAAGGAGCTTCGGGACCTCACCGGGAGGACCGATCTCAACGCGGGTCTGGACCTCCTTCTCTGCATCGTGTGCTTCCCCTACGTCATCTACTGGGCGTACAAATACGGGATGGTGCTCGACGAGGCGCTTATAAAGGCTGACCGGAAGCCGGACGAGAACGCCGTGCTCTATCTGGTCCTTTCGGTTTTCGGACTGTTCATCGTCACCATGGCCATCATGCAGTCGACCGCTAACCGGATCCAGGGACGTCAGATTGCGTAGGGACATCTTGTTCCCGCTCGCCGCGGTCGCGGCGTTTCTTTTCATCGGGGTGTTCGGTGGTGATTCGCTGTGTTTTTTCAAGCTCGTCTATGGGGTCCCCTGCCCGGGATGCGGAATGACGAGGGCGCTTGCCGCGCTTGCGGGAGGTGACCTCGCCTCGGCGATCGCGTTTCACCCGCTCGTTCCGGTCGTGCCGTTTCTCGGGATCGTCGCCGTTTTCAGAAAGACCGGACCTTTCCGTGCACTGTATCAGAGCGGCACATTCTGGTCGATCTGCGCCGCGTGCTTTGTGGCGGTATGGATGGTGCGCATGTTCGCGCTCTTCCCCGGCACGCCGCCTATGGATTATTCACGCTCGTCGCTCGCGTGGAGGGCCTTTGAGCTTCTCTTCAATTGAATTCGGGTTTGCAGCATGAGTGGTCGCGGTATATTGTCCGACGGGCGGTATTTACGCGCCCGGATCCGGTACTATGCGTCACTCGCTTTTCTGGCTGCCGGGATACTGTATGCGTTGTTCCCGCTCGACCTGATCCCCGATTTACTTGGACCGCTCGGCTGGGTGGATGATATCGGCGTGCTGGTGATATCGTTTCTATTCGCCCTGCGCTCATACCGCCGCGTAAAACGCGTGCGCGGGAATGTCAGTGACCGCCATCCTCGAAACACACGATCTTCTGGCTGATGATATCCGACACCACCACGAGCTCCTTCTCGATGTCGTATACCCTTACGGTCCCCGCGTAGCGTTCCTCGTCGGGGAGGAGTTTCCCCAGCATGTTCGGCATGCCCGCGATATATGCGTTGTTGAACACTGTCCCCCTGTTGTCGGGGAAAAGCGCCACGTAGAAGATGTCGGTCTCCACGAGGTCCTGGAAAAAATGAGTCCCGAACGAAAGCTCCGGTACGAGGTCGTCGCGCATGCTGGCGATTTCCATGAGGACGGCGATGTTGTTGATCTCGGAGAAGCGGACGGGAACGCCGAGCGAGGGCGTTGAGGTGCCCCACCGGCCCGGGCCCATCAGCAGGGTGGGGATCTCGGCCCGGCTTCCGGTCTGGCGGTTGAGTCTTCCGACGAGGCGCGCGATATCATATTTCTGCGACAGCGGAAGCGTTCCGTAGGATCTTGGATCGACGACTATTATCCTCTTGATGCGCTGTGCGATGTTGCCGCCCATAAAATATCCCTCCGAGCGGAAGAGCGTCCGCGCCGGATCGATTTCCGCCGGTATCTCCACGCGCTTCTCCTGCCACCTTGTCTGCTGGGGACGGCACTGGAGCAGGTTGACATGGTAAGCCCCCTCCCTGTCGAAGTTTATCGTAAACTCGATGTCCACGGGATAGGAATAGGCGCCCTCGATGGTTTTCATCAGCCGCTGCATGTCGGCGGCGAATGCGGTATCGGAGAGGAGGCGCTCGAAGGTGAGCACCCATGACTTTCGGTCGGGATGTCCCATGTCCCTGAGCCGCTGCTCGGATTCGAGATCGCGCACCGCCATCGCGTCGATCGGGATGTCGACCCCCTCTTCGATCAGGGCCGTGAGCGGAACGGTGCGGATTTCGTTGGCCGGGATGTCGAGAACGTCCACGTCGTGCTGCGAGAATTTGCGCGTGTCGTCCATTCCGGCGTGCGGGCGGGTGAGCGGCGAGTCGAGGGCCACGATCAGCGGGTAGTCGCCCTCGACGCGATTGACGGCCCGCGTGCCCAGGCCGAGGACCAGCCGGAGCATGCCGGCCTTCGGGTCCATGTCGCTTTTCCAGACGAACGTGTTGTACGACATCCCAACCCCGCCCATGTCCGGAAAGAAATACTTTCCGCGATGCGATCCCGACACGCGTTGCACCAGGAGCGCCATCTGCTCGTCCATGCGATCCAGTCCGCGCTGCAGGCGATAGGTGAGCGCGTCCTCGTCCATGGT
>CAZVEG010000107.1:0-12320 GCA_964625625.1 uncultured Leptospirales bacterium
CGCTCGACATGGGCGACAAGCAGAAGCGCTTCCTGATCTCGGCCGTGCCTCCGCACTGCTCGTTCTGCCTGCCGGCCGGTCCCGAGGCGGTCGTCGAGGTGTTCGCGAAGGAGCCGGTCGGCTACACGCTCGATCCGATCGTGGTGTCCGGGCGGTTCGCGGTGCAGAAGGACGACGCGAACGGCGTCTTGTACCGGCTGCACGACGCCGCGCAGGTCAGCGAAAAACTCATACGTATGCGTGACAAGGGCCGGGCTGTTGCGTTTCCCCCGGTGGGGCACCGGCGTGAGAAACGGAGCGTCGGTCTCGAGGAGGACGCGGTCCAGCGGGACGTAGCGCGCGGCGTCGTGCAGGTCGACGGCGTTTTTATACGTGAGGTTGCCGGCGAACGAGATATAAAAGACCAGATCGAGCACGCGCCGCGCGGCGTGGCTGTCACCGGAGAAACAGTGCATCACCCCCGACGGAAGCGCCCGGGCGGCAAGCGCGTCGATCGTTTCGTCCATGGCGTCACGCGAGTGCACGATGAGCGGGAGGCCGAGGCTTCCCGCCAGGCCCGCCTGGTATTCGAACGAACGGATCTGGTCGTCGCGCGGCTGGCGCATACGGTAAAAGTCGAGGCCCGTTTCGCCTATGCCGAAGAGGAGGTCCGCTTCCGGCGAATCGATCACCGAGCGCACGAAGTCCGAGAGGTGGATGAGGTCGTTGTTGCCGGCCCGGGATGACGGATGGATGCCCAGCGTGAAGAGCACACCCGAGGAACGGTTGTCCCTCGCGAAATCGCGCGCCCACGCGAAACCGGAAGGCTCTATCGCCACCTGCACCGCGCGGTGGACGCCGCTCCTCGCCATGTCATGGACAAGCGAAGCGGTGTCGGCCCCTTCTTCGGCGCGGAGATCGAAATGCGCGTGCGAATCGACATAGTTCATGGCCGTCTCCCTGGATGCATCGCGCTCAGAATAGGCGCCACGGGGATTTTTTGTCAACAGACTTCCCGGCATTTCCGCGCCCGGACGGACGCCGCGAGGCCGTTTGTGCTTGACCATCGCAACGACGGTAGTGTATGAACTATCGTACCGTGTGAAATCGCCGCCCGAGGACATCCGATGCCCGAGACAAAATGCGTATTCTGCGAAATCATCGCCAGACGTTCGCCGGCCCGTATCGTTCACGAGAACGAACTCTCCATGGCGATACTCGACATACATCCCTACACGAAAGGGCATTGTCTGGTGATCCCGAAGCGGCATGTACCGTGGTGGCACGAGCTCACCGCGGCCGAGACGCAGAGCCTCTTCGATCTGGCGCGCGAGGTGGGCGCGAAAATGATGAAGGCCCTGAAGCCCGAATTCGTATGCATGTACGCGCGCGGTCGACGCATCCCGCACACTCACATCTTCCTGGTCCCCACCTTCGCCGGCGACGTACTGGACCGATTCTTCAACGCTCTCGAGAAATTCCAGGAGTCACCGGAGGAACTGGCCCGGTTGAAAAGCGAGGAATCGATGGATGAAGCGGCGCGATTGCTGAAGGAGGCATGAGATGAAGCCCTCGAAAGGGAAAAAATCCGCTCCCGGACCGATTCGCATTCTGGCGATGGCCGACATTCACGGAAACATGAGCATGATCGAGCGTGCCGGCGACGACATTCGACACCCCGACTTCGTGATCGTCGCCGGTGACATTACACACACCGGGCGCGTGGCCGAGGCCCGCGAGGTGATCGCGCTGATCGAGTCATTCAACCGCAACATTATCGCGGTCCACGGCAACTGGGACGAGCCGGCCGTCGGGGATTTTTTACGGGAGAAAGGCATCGGTATTCACGCCGACGGACGGATTGTTAACGGAATCGGGTTTTTCGGGCTGGGCGGCTCATCACCCACGCCGATTCCCACACGGACGATTTACCGCGAACCGGAAATACTCGAAATGTTGCGCAAAGGCGTCGCGGCGGTGGCGAACGCACCTGTCAAGGTGCTCGTATCCCATGCCCCGCCACGCGGCCTGAGGGACAGGACATTTCTCTATCTTCGCGGCGGCAGTAAAAGCGTGAGGGGATTTATAGGACAGAACCGGGTCGACCTGTGTGTCTGCGGCCACATCCACGAGGCGGGCGGTGTCGAGCGCTTCGGCGACTCCATCATCGTCAATACGGGTGCTTTCAAGAAAGGAAGCTACGTGAATATTGAGATAGCGCGCGACGGCGGAATATCGTGCGGGATGGAGAAGGTCGGGAGTTGAACGATTACCGGATGCGGACCATCCGGTAATCACAGGCGCGACGACGAGCATTATTCGACGGCCATCGCGCATCCGGAATATCACAGCGGCTCCGCGTACCTCACCTTGACGACCAGTTTTTTGACCCGGGAACTTCCGTCAAGCGAAACGCCAGGCATATGGGCGTCATGCGGCGTCAGCACGACGAAACGGCCAGGAAGCGCCGGCATGAGCGTCCCCTGGCCCTCGAGAAACATCACGTCCCTCCCGACGTCATATTCGGCCGTGACATTCAGCGCGGACACCGGCGCATAGCCGATCGCCTCGGCGCCGGAAAGAACGACCTGTATGTCGGTATAGACGCGGTGGGCCTCCCACTTCAACTCCCCGGCCGGCCTGGTATCGTATTCGCTCACGATACAATAGATATCCGCGCCGTCGATGTCGGTGCGCCCGACCGGGAGCGTGCCGAGGTCGGTTTTCGCCAAATACTCGAGCGCCCGGCCGAGCTTCGAATGCAGCGTCGCGTAAAGCGCGATGTTTGAAACGGTGTCGATGATCATGGCTCCACTCCCGTAAACCGGATTTTACCGGTCGCATACCCGCTGTTAATCTCAATTTCAAACCTTACATCAATCCCGGTTCCGCTCGACCCCTATGAGGCCTTCGTCCCCGCGCACGAAACCCTGTTGCGACCCGCCTGCTTGGCGCGATAGAGCGCGGCGTCGGCCCGCTTGAAGAATGAATCCGAATTCTCATCGGCGCCCAGTTCGGCGACGCCGAAACTGACGGTGATCCGGCCCGTGGTCTTGAAATTATGCTCCTGGATCGTTCCGCGGAGCTTTTCCGCCATCACGCCACCGCTTTTACAGTCGCTCTCGACCGCAATCACCACGAACTCCTCACCGCCCACCCGGCACAGAAAATCGCTGTCCCGGATCTGCTCCGAGACGATCCGCGCCACCTCCTTTAAAACTGCATCTCCCGCCTTGTGCCCGTGGGTGTCGTTGACCGCCTTGAAGTTGTCGATGTCGAACAACAACAGGGAGAGCGGCGAACCGTAGCGCCGGCTCCGCTTGACCTCCCGTTCGAGGGCTATGATATACGAGTAACGGTTGAGCGCGCCCGTAAGCTGGTCGTGGTGCGCGGCGAATTCGAGCTGCTGCCGTACATAACTGCGGACGAGGTCTATGATGATGAGCACGGCGATCGCGTTGAGGATGATCAGGATGAAAACATATTCGAGCACATTGAGCTTTGCCTCGGACGCGTACTGGGTCGTGTAGACCAGGCGGTTGGACGCGGCCCAGCACCGCTCGGCCAGGGTGAGCACGCGTTCCCGGCTCGCGTCATCGGGGGAAGAGCGGAACGTCGAAATCTGGTATTTCAGCAGGCTCCATGCCGACTTCAGCTCCTGGAGCTCCTTGAAGAAGCGCTCATCGTACATTTTAATCTCGAAGCCGGGTTCGCGGTTCTCGAAGCTGGCGATGAGCGCGTCCACCTGCCCCCCGATGCCGTCCACCCTGCGGCCCGCAAGCTCGTGGTTGCACGCCCGCTGGATCGAGCCGCGCATGATACCGGCATAGTTGATTATGCGCGCGTCGTTCTGCAGCCTGCTTACCTCACGCCAGAGGAACGCACCGTTGGAGAGGACCAGCACGAGGAGGATAACGGCCACGAGGAGGAGCTGCCGCGACTTGGTGAATGCGCTCTTCATCGGCCTCCTGCCCGGCAAGCGTCGTATATCATTCCCTCACCGTATCCCGTGTATGGGAAAAACCTGTTTGCGGATGTATTCCACCACCTCGTCAGCGTGTTTGCGGTACTCGTCTTTTTCGATCCCCTTCGCGACAAACGGTTCGTCGTCGAGACTTCCCGCGTGCGCCTCGGGCCCGTACATCATGCCCCCCACCACCCCGGCATAGTGGTCGCTCGGCGTTATTCCGCAGAAGGTGGCCCAGGCCAGCGCCCAGAGCGCGGAGGTCTTGTATACGTTGTAGCCTCCTCCACCCGTCGCCATTATTTTCGGCGACAGCTCGTTGATGATCTGGACGGCGCGCTTGTACCCGTTCGAGGTCAGGCGCAGGTGGGCGAGCGGGTCCTCGCGGTGCACGTCACCGCCGATCTGGGCGAAGACGATGTCCGGCTTGAACGCCCTGACGAGCGGCGGCACGACCGATTCGAAGGCCTCCAGGTACACCTCGTCGTCGGTGCCCTTCAGGAGCGGGATGTTGACGTTGTAGCCCGTGCCGGCGTCGACACCGATCTCGTTCTGGAAGCCGCTCCACGGGTAAAGCGTCATTCCCGATTCATGGATTGAAATCTTGAGCACCCGGTCGTCCTTGTAAAACAGGTCCTGCACGCCGTTGCCGTGATGGACGTCGATGTCGATGTAGACGACGCGCCGCCCCTTCCTTATAAGGTCCATGATGGCGATGCCGATGTCATTTATATAGCAGAAGCCGCCGGCGTGGTTCTTCCCCGCGTGGTGATAACCGCCGATGGGATTGAATACGAAGCGCGCCTCGCCGGCGTCCAGCATCTGCGCGCCCTGCCAGGTCCCCCCGGAGGTGATGAGCGCGAAGCGGTACATTCCGCGGAAGATGGGATTGTCGCCGGTGCCGAGCCCCGCCTCGAGCATCTCGAGCGAGAACTCTCCCTCGTCGGCACGCTTGAAGAGGTCGATGTAATACCGGGTATGGGCGAGAAGGAGCAGGCTCTCGTCGAGCGGCTGCGGGCTTATCACCTTCTGGTTCTCCTCGAAGATGAGGTTGTGCCGCTTGAGGAGATCCATGAGCTGCTTTCCCCTCCCGGGCTTGAAGGGATGATTGGGATCGTATTCGACCCGGGAGACCTCATCGGAATACATCAAGATATTATGCATTGGAATATCCTAATATAAGTGTATATTTATGCGCTCCAGTGTACAGCCTCTCACGTATTTTTCAAGCTTTCTTTCATGTACACGGTCCGGATCGGGAATGGAATCTCGATCCCCTCCTCGGCATAGCGCCGGTGAAGTCTTTTAACGAACTCGTGCCGGATCGCGAACTGCTCAACGTATTCCCTGGCACGCAGGATCACATTGAAGGTGACCGCCGAGTCGCCGAAACCTCCAAAACGCACCATCGGCTCAAATTCCTTCACCGCGCCGGGCAGAGTGCGTTGAATTTCCGACGCCACTTCGAGGGTCACCAGTTCCACCCGTTCCAGGTCGCTGTCGTAGGCGACACCGACGGGAACCACGACCGAGATGTCCGCCTCGAGAAGATGGTAATTCACGACGACCGCGCTGGCGAGCGTGGAATTGGGGATGATGATGTGGTTGTTGCCCAGACCCCTGATCATCGTATTGCGCCAGCTTATGTCCACCACGTAGCCGCGGCGTTCCGCGTCGAGCTCGACGTAATCACCCTGGCGTATCTGCCTCGACATGATGATCTGGAGCCCGGCGAAAAGGTTGGAAAGCGTATCCTGAAGCGCGAGCGCGACGGCGAGGCCGCCAACACCCAGAGCCGTCAGTATGGGGGCGATCGATATTCCGAGAAATTGCAGAATAACGAGGATGCCGATGATAAAGATGACCGCGCGCGCGATATTCGCGAAGATCGACGTCGAGGGCAGCAAGCCCTCGGATTTTTTCGCGTAGGCGTCGATGATCCCCACGATCGCGCGCGATGCGACGATCGTTACGCTGAATATCGCGAAGACCGTCACCCACGTGCGTATCGACGCGAGCGTCGCCTCTTTCGGGGAGAGGGTGAGGGCGGCGACGTAGACGCCCGCCAGCAGGAACCAGAATATCGTCATGCGCCCGAGGGCGCCCAGTATCACCTTCCCCGGCTCCCAGCCAACGGCCGGAAGCATCCGCGCGATACGCCTGACGACCACTCCGTGAAAAATCCATCCGGCCGCCGGCGCGCAGGTGATTATTGAAATCGGGATGCTCCATCCAAGAATCCATTCAAGCGCCGTCGAGATATACTCATTCATCCGTTCCTCCAAAAAGACTGGACGTTCATATCGATTCGGTGCACACTTCGGATATCTTCCGTGCAGTCTAATATCCTCGCGGAAGCATGCAAAGTAATTTTTATCCTCACGGTCATCGCTCCGGCGTGGCCGGAGTCCGGGAAACGGAGCGGCGATGAACATTCTCGACTGGATGGTGATCGCGTCGATCACCGCGCTCGTAATCGGTATGAGCTGGCTGGTCGGCCGGCGTCAGAAAAACCAGTCCGACTACTACCTGGGAGGCAGAAGCATCCCCTTCCGGCTTGCCGGCGCATCGCTGGCCGCGAACCAGGTAAGCGCCATAAGCCTCGTCGGCGCACCGGCCTTTATCGCGCTGAAGACCGGCGGGGGAATCAGATGGCTGCAGTACGAGCTCGCGATCCCGCTGGCCATGCTCTTCATCATATCCTTTCTTCTGCCGGCCTACTCGCGCCTCGGCGGCGCCACCATATACGAATACCTGGAGCACCGCTTCGGGAAAACGTCGCGGTACGCGCTCGGCTTCGTGTTTCTGCTGAGCCGTTCGCTCGGGGCGGGAGTTGTACTGCTGGCCACCTCGTACGTCGCCGGGGTTTTCCTCGGATTCGAGCTGCGCATCACCATACTTCTCATAGCAACGGTCGCCCTGATCTATACGGTGTTCGGAGGGATCAGGGCGGACATCTACACCGATCTTCTTCAGCTCGTCGTCCTCTGGCTGAGCTCCGCCGCCTGCATTGTCGTCCTGGTCGTCCTGCTCGGCGGAGACTGCTCGATCCCCGCGGCGGCCGCCGAACGAATCTCGATATTCGAGTTCGGATCCACCGGACTCGGGGACGGCGAGACGTTCTCGTTCTGGCCGATGCTCTTCGGCGGCTTCTTCCTTTATATTTCGTATTACGGCTGTGACCAGAGCCAGGCCCAGCGCCTGCTCGCGGCGGGCGGTGCGGATGGCGCGCGAAAGGCCCTCGTCTTCAACGCGCTCGTGCGCTTCCCGGTCGTCCTGACCTACTGTGCGATCGGCGTGCTCATGATCCCCTTCCTGGCGCGTACGCCCGATTTCGCCGAAACCCTGCGCTCGCTTCCGCCCGACTATCTCATGCCGCACTTCTTTACGCGCTATCTGCCGGCGGGGCTGCTCGGCTTCGTTGTGTCCGGAATGCTCGCCGCATCGATGTCGAGCCTGGACTCGGCCATAAATTCGCTCAGCGCGGTGACATGGGAAGATTTCGCGAGGAGGCTTTACCCCCGCCTGGACTCCATGAGCGACCGCGGGAAACTTATATCCTCACGGCTTATCACGCTCTTCTGGGGATGCTTCTCCACGGCTTTCGCCCTTCATATCGTCGGCGGATCCGAGACCGTCATCGAGCTGGTCAACAAGATCGGCTCGGCTTTTTATGGCCCGGTGGCGGGGGTCTTCGCGCTGGGGATATTCACCCGCCGCGCGCGGGAAGCCCATGCGATGGCCGGATTCGCCGCGGGATTCGGCCTTAACATCTTACTGTGGATATTTTTCGAGAGCTCGGTATCGTGGATGTGGTGGAACCTCGGCGGGTTTGCGCTGACCCTGGCAACAGGCTCACTGGGATCAATCATCACATCGAAGGGCCGGTCGTTCCCGCCTCGCGGGACGGACCCGGAGGCGGTCATCCCCTCGCGGGGAACCGCACCCCTCCTCGCATGGTTCATCGTCATCGTCGCGTTCTGCGCGCTCGCCGAGCGCGCCCTGTCGATCCTCATTGCGGATTGAGCCCGGCCCGCCGCGTGAAATCACGCGGCGGCGGATCGCGGTCCTCCCCGGGCCGCATATATACGACAGGGGAGGGGAACCGTCCCCGCCCCTGAAAGTTCCGCAACTCATACAACGGTCAGACGCGCGCCTCGACCCGCTCGCGCACGCCGTTCACCTTCTTGCGGTATTCCATCTTGTTCAGCGCGTCGACGAACGAGAAGATACCCGCCACGCTGATGTCGATATTGACGCCGCTTCCCGTAACCTTGAGCGTTTTGCCCTCGTACTCCTCCGAGACCGTCACCGTCACCTCGCAGAGCGCGTCGGAGCCGCCCGTGATCGCGACGAGATTGAACGCCTCGATACGCGCCTTCGTTCCGGTGATCTTCTTGACCGCGTTTATCCCCGCGTCCACTCCGCCGTTACCGGCGGCCACGTCGAAGGATTCGGCGCCGTCGTTCTCGCGGTCCTTGATGGTTACGAGCGTCATCGGCGGCGAGAACATCCCGGTGGAAATCTGCACGTTCGTCACCTTGAAGCGGCCCTTCTCCTTGTAGACGGTCTCGCCGATGAGCACCTCGAGGTCCTCGTCGAATATCTGCTTCTTCGCGTCGGCGAGCGCCTTGAAATATTTGAAGAAGCGCTCCAGCTCCTCGCCGGCGAGATCGTAGCCGAGGAACTTCAGCCGCTCTATGACCGCGTGACGCCCCGAGTGTTTGCCCAGCACGATGTTCGACCGGCCTATCCCGACGTCCTCGGGATTCATTATTTCGTAGGTCATGGCGTTCTTGAGCACTCCGTCCTGGTGTATACCCGACTCGTGGGCGAAGGCGTTGGCGCCGACGATCGCCTTGTTCGGCTGCACCGAAACGCCGGTGATGTGCGTCAGGAGTTTGGATGTCGCCATGATCTGTTTCGTGTTGATGGCGGTATTGACGTTGAAGATGTTCGCTCGCGTCTTGACCGCCATCACGATCTCCTCGAGCGATGTGTTCCCCGCGCGCTCGCCGATGCCGTTGACGGTGCACTCCACCTGGCGCGCCCCGGCCTGGATGGCCGCCAGCGCGTTCGCCGCGGCGAGCCCGAGGTCGTTGTGGCAGTGCACGGAGATGACGGCGCGGTGGATGTTCTTCACGCGCTCGAACAGGAAGGCGATAAGGCCGTAAAACTCGGAGGGGATGGAATAGCCCACCGTGTCGGGGATGTTCACCGTGGCGGCACCCGCGTCGATCACCGCCTCGACCATGCCGGCCAGGTAGTCGCGGTCGCTGCGCGTGGCGTCCATCGGCGAAAACTCCACGTTCGAGGTATAGGAGCACGCGCGCTTCACCGCGGCGACGGCCTGCTCCATCACCTGATCGCGCGTTTTCTTGAGCTGATACTCGATGTGTATGTCGGAACTGGAAATGAACGTATGGATGCGCGGATTCTCCGCCCCCTTAAGCGCCTCCCAGGCCGTGTCGATGTCGTCGAAGTTCGCCCGCGCGAGCCCCGCCACCTGCGCCCCCTTCACGCGGCCCGATATGCGCCGCACCGCGTCGAAGTCCCCCTGCGAGGACCGGGGAAAGCCCGCCTCTATGACGTCCACTCCCAGCTTGACGAGCTGGTCGGCGAAGTGGAGTTTTTCGTCCATGTTCATGCTGAATCCCGGCGACTGCTCACCGTCGCGGAGGGTCGTATCGAAAATGATGATTCTGTCGTTCTGCATTGCGCTGTCTCCTGTCATTAATTCAAACTCTCGTCCGGCACTCCTTCATTCGCGGCTCCTTAGACTTCGCGGGATACGCATACCCCTTCACCTCCAGTGTCCGGAAAATAAAAAAGGCCGCCATGGTGGTTTCCATGACGGCCTTTGTATCGGCACTATGTAGTAACTACATCACGAAACGCACCACGCGCTCTCCCTGTGGTTTAATAGTAGGGCCAGTAGAAGAATAGAGCTGTTTCGCGCGGTTGTCATCGTTATCGCCTTCTATAGTGCTCAACTAAGCACACCGCCGGTGCGGTGTCAATAATATTTACGGCCGATCGGGTAAAAAACTGAAGAGCCTTGTAATGATCTCTTCCCCGGTCCCGGGTTTACACCCTGATGAAGAGTTTCATCCTGTACAGCACCACCGCAACAGCGCCCCACAGGAAGAGGTATACCATCGCGTACCCGAGCGACGCGGTGTACGGCTCCATCCATGAAGCGAAGAACGTGGCAAAGATGACCGTCTTCAAAGACAGCGCCTTCCCATCGGGCCCGGCAACGGTGATCGCGACCAGGATTTTCGCCACGAGCGACGAAAGCACATATATGGCCAGGGCATTTGCCCCGAGCGCGACGAAAGGAGTCACCGGGCGCAGCCACCGTTTGACATCCATCACCCAGAAACACACCAGTAGAAAATAAAGCGCGAAGCCGGCGGTGAACACGGCGAATGCCGGTGTCCAGAGGTTCTTATTGATGGGCATAAAGGAGTCCATCACCAGCCCCGCCGCGAGCATTCCGTTCGCCGCGGCGAAAAGGCCGCGGAACCGCTCCTGAGCCGTGCGTTCCCGCAGCATCCACGCGCCGGCGAGCATCCCGAAAATCGCCGAGGCGGCGGCCGAGAGCGTACCGAGGAGCCCCTCCGGGTCGAATCCGGGAACGGGGGCGTGCCCGTAGGTATGGCCAGCGAACAGGCGGCTGTCGATGTACCAGGCCGCGTTCCCCTCGGGTTCGAGCACCCCGGGCCTGTACCCGGGAACGGGAGCAAGTGCGAGAACGGCCCAGTGCGCACCCATGAGCGCGAGGGCGGCGATGCCCCACGGTACGGACCGACGCGAGGCCAGGAATACGAGTGAAACCGACAGATAGCAGAGCGCAAGCCGCTGTAAAACACCGGGGACGCGAACGGCCGAAAAATCACACAGGGGCAGAAGGTTCAGAAGAAACCCGATAAGCAGCAGAATGACGGTCCTCCGCAGGACCGAACCCAGAACGCGGGTTCGTGACTCCCCCTCCACGATCCGCCGCCCCAGCGCGAGGGGAACCGCGGCCCCCATGATGAATACGAACGAGGGGAATATGAGATCGGCCATGGTCCAGCCGTGCCAGCGCGCGTGCCGGAGCGGCCCGAATACATGGCCCCAGTCCCCGGCGTTGTTGACGAGAATCATGGCGGCGATGGTGAGCCCACGAAACGCGTCAAGCGAGAGGAGCCTCCCGGTCATGCCGGCGGATGTTTTCACCGATAGTATTTTCATTCGAATATGCCCATCCGAAGGCGATGATCCGAATCATCGCCTTCGGAAATCGTCGACCCGCACGGGAAAATGTCATGCACTTTTTGTCCCGACCGGCCGGCAAGGCGATTATACATTGACAGAAACGCCGCGCGCTGCTAGCCATTCATCATGGAAGAGTTTTTCAGAAACCTGCTTCTGGCCTTCATCCCAGTCTTCGTGGCGGTCGACGCCATCGGCACGCTTCCCATCTATATATCGCTCACGGAAAAAATGGAGCGCGCGGAAAAACGCCGCGTTCTTGTCGAGTCGCTGGTCACCGCGCTCTGCCTGGCGGTGGGCTTCATCTTCCTCGGCAAGCTCATTTTCCGCTTTCTCGGCATCACCGTGGGCGATTTCATGGTGGCGGGCGGCGTGGTGCTCTTCTGCATCGCGATCCTCGACATCATGGGCTCGCAGGGCGACCGGAGGATATCGCAGAAGCAGCTCGGCGTGGTCCCGCTGGGTACGCCGCTTCTGGCCGGGCCTGCGCTCCTGGCCACGTCGCTGCTCATCATCGAGGAGTACGGGATCGTCCCAACCCTCATCTCGGTGACGCTCAACATCGCCATCGCGGGGGGAATCTTCTCACTCTCCGCGCTCCTCGGGAGGGTCCTCGGGGCGGCGGGATCGAAGGCCCTGTCCAAGATCACCAGTCTCTTCCTCGCGGCGATCGCCGTCATGATCGTACGCAAGGGGCTCGTCTCGCTCCTCGCCGGCCAGTAAACGGACGGAACATCCCGTATGAGCATACACTTCCCGATACAGGGGTTCAGACATGGCCGGCATTGAGCGCGGAGCCGTCCGCAAGACACTTCGACTTTCCTTTATGGACGGCATTTTCGCAAGCGGCATGATCGGCCTGACGCAGGAATATTTCACCCCACTCCTCCTCTTCCTGGGCGGCTCCGCGCGTGAGGTCGGGATGCTGGTTTCGCTCCCGAACCTTGTCGCCTCGCTCGCCCAGCTCAAGACGATCGACTTCATCCGGGCATTCCGCACGCGCAAGCGCGTCATCACGACCTTCGTGCTGATACAGGCCGCGTCGCTGCTGGCGATCGCAGGCCTCGGCGCGCTCGGCGCGCTTTCCGTGCCGCTCCTGGTTCTCCTGGCCGTGGTC
>CAZVEG010000108.1:0-12303 GCA_964625625.1 uncultured Leptospirales bacterium
GCCCTCACGAAGGAGCGCGTCCCCATGCGATGCAGAATCAGGCTGCCCATACGGTTCAGGCTTGAGGACTGAAGGACAAAAGAGTTTGACTTCGGGCCATAAGGCCGCCACAGTAAACATTTCCGGAAAAGAGAGAAGAATCATTTCGGAACCTGTACAGGGAACGGGGCAGCCGTCGCCAGGATGTAAAAAGTTGTATTTCGAGGACTTCCGCCGCACGTGCACATCGATACAAACGGGAACACGTGATGAAAACGAAACGCACAATAAAAGAGCGCTATGAAGAGCTCATCGCGATAATCGAAAAATACAATTATCACTATTATACGCTGGATACTCCTCTTGCCGACGACGCGTCGTACGACGAGCTCGTACGCGAGCTTGTTTCGATAGAGGAAAACCACCCGGAGCTCCGCCGCCTTGACTCTCCGACATCGAAGGTAGGCGATGTCGTATCGAGCAGCTTCGCCGAGGTCCGGCACGATCCACCGATGCAGAGCCTGGGCAATGTTTTCTCGGACAATGAGCTTTACGAATTCGATGCTCGAATACGAAAAACGCTGGGAGTGGAAACGGAAATCCTGTACTCCGCGGAACTTAAGTTCGACGGGCTCGCGGTGGAACTCCTGTACGAGTCGGGTCGCTTCGTACAGGGCTCGACGCGCGGAAACGGTGAGATCGGCGAGGATGTTTCCGCCAATCTTTCAACCATCAGAACCATTCCCAGGGACATCAACGTTGAGAAGATACCGGAATACCTGACCGTACGCGGCGAAGTCTACATGCGTCATGGCGAATTCGAGCGGATAAACAGACAGCGGGAGGAGCGGGGTGAGCAACTGTTCGCGAACCCCCGGAACGCGGCGGCCGGTTCGCTGCGACAGCTTAATCCCCGTATAACAGCCGAACGGGACCTGAGCATCGCGCTTTATGGTATCGGCAGGATCTCCGGTGGGCCGGTGATAGCCGACCAGCGAGCCATGTTCGAATTCTTTAAAAAAGCGGGACTACCCTGCCCGGAAAACATTGAATTCGGAAACCTTGAGAGGGTGCGGGAGTTCTACTCCTACTGGATGCAGAACAGGCATTCGCTCGGTTATGACATAGACGGCGTCGTTGTGAAGGTGAATGATTTCGCCATGCGTGCTGACGCCGGCTCGACCAGCAAGGCTCCACGCTGGGCGACGGCCTGGAAGTTCCCGGCACGGGAGGCCATCACCGTGCTCAACTCGGTAGATTTACAGGTGGGGCGCACGGGTGTCATTACGCCGGTCGGCAACCTGGACCCGATCAACATCGGCGGAGTGCTGGTGAAGCGCGCGACGCTCCACAATTTCGACGAGGTCGCAAGGCTCGATTTACGGATCGGTGATGCCGTGAAGGTTATACGCGCGGGCGACGTCATTCCGAAAATCCTCGCGGTGCTGGCGGAAAAAAGAACGGGCACGGAGCGGCCGATCGAAGTTCCGGAGAAGTGCCCGTCGTGCGGTTCGGCGCTCAGCCGTGAGGAGATTTTAATCCGGTGCGTCAACGAGGGCTGTGAATCGAAGCTCCAGGAGCGACTGCGCTTCTTCGTGTCGAAAGACGGGCTGGACATAGAATTTTTCGGACCGGAGCTTGTGCAGCGCCTTTACGACGCGGGCAGCGTGCGCAGCGTCGCCGACATCCTGCGGCTTCGCGCCGAAGATCTGCTCGCGGTCGAGCGTATGGGCGAGAAGCTGGCGGAGAAGATCCTCGCGTCGATCGAAAAAAGGAAAAGGATTCCGCTATCCTTTTTCCTTCGCGCGCTCGGCATAAGGAACGTCGGTGAGCACGTGGCGAAGGTGATCGCCAGGAGCGTCGGTTCGCTCGAGAGACTGTTCACGATAAGCGCGGACGAGCTCATGGAGATCAACGAGGTGGGGCCGGGTGTCGCCGAATCGGTCCTGGAGTTCTTCGGCTCGCCGGAAAACCGGAGGCTCATCGACGAAATGCTCGCGGCGGGGCTCGTGGTGACCGCGGAGTCCGTGGAAACGCGGGTGATCGAGGGTGTGGCCGGCAGGAGCTTCGTGTTCACGGGCACGCTCGAGCGCATGTCACGCACCGAAGCCGAGGAACTGGTTGAAAAGCGTGGAGGGCGTGCCGCCGGTTCGGTGAGCAAAAAGACCGACTATGTGGTTGCCGGCATGGAGGCCGGTTCGAAGCTGGAGAAGGCGAGGAAACTCGGTGTGCGGATACTGACGGAAGACGAATTCCGGAAATTGATCGGCGGTGAACGATGATACGGAAAACAGCGGACTGGTGCCGTCGGCATTATTATCTTACAACCGGGGTTTTAATGTTTTTTTCCTTCCCCTCGTACGATGTCTGGTTTCTAAAAGGCTTCCCGCTGTTCGCGTGGTTCGCGCTTATCCCGCTTCTGATTTATGTGCGGGAAGGGGACTTCCGTCGGGTGTACACCGCTTCCTTCCTGTCGGGAGCGCTCGGTATCTTCCTCACCTATCACTGGATCGGGGATTTCGGCAACAAGATCCCCGGCGGCGACGTCATCATCCTCTCCTTCGTGATTCCGGCGCTCGCGGTCGTCTTCGCCACGAAGATACTCGTGGCGGAATTTCTTTCGCGGCGCTTCGAGCCGCTGCGGCCGCTCATATACCCTTCGGTCTGGGTCGTCGTCGACGGTATCCAGTCAATCGGATTCCTCGCGTTCCCGTGGACTTACTGGGGCTACTCCCAGTACCCCTTTACCGCGCTTGTCCAGATTTCCTCGCTTGTGGGGATATTCGGTGTGACGTTCCTCATGATCCTCTCCTCGACGGTGACCGCCGACTTCGTACGCTCGGCCTCGGGGCGGCCGGTGTCGTTTCGCTGGATGTTGTCGATACCGGCGTTCAGGCGCCTTCTGATGGTGGTGGCGCTCGTTGCGGTGTCGGTCGTTTTCGGCGCGATACGGATGGCGACGATGCCGAAGGCCGATGAGGGCGGGAAGCTGAAGCTCGCCATGGTGCAATCGTGCATCGATCCATGGGAGGCCTGGAACAGCAACAAGTTCATGTACCTCGCTGAGCTCGGCAGGCTTACCGACGCCGCGATGAAGGAATCACCCGATTTCATCGTATGGTCCGAGTCGGCGACGCTCGAGCTCATCTCGTATAATTTCCGCACCGGTGGCATGAATCCTTTCACGGGCGAGGTGCTCGACATCGCGCGCTCGTACGGAAGGCCGCTCCTCACCGGCGAGATCGGAATTCTCGAGGAGCGGTACGGCCGAAGGATATATCCGCAGAACAACGCGGTGCTGATAAGCGAGGAGGGCGAGCCGGTCCAGACGTACCCCAAGATAAACCTGGTTCCTTTCGGCGAGTGGTTCCCGTATGAGAAATGGTTTCCGCTCATAAAGCGCATCGTCGACAGCTTCGGGGCGTCGAGCTTCGTTCCCGGCTCGGCACCGAGCCTGTTCGAGTTGAAGGGAAAGCGCTTCGGGGCCCTCATCTGTTACGAGGGTATCTTCCTCAGGCTCTGCCGCCGTTACCGGGAGATGGGGGCGGATTATTTCATCAACATCACCAACCTGGGCTGGACACAGACCTACAAGGGGCACATGCAGGGCTTCGCTAACGCCACATTCAGGGCGGCCGAGAACGGAATCTGGTTTGTCAGCGCGGGGAACACCGGTTACACGGCGCTCGTCGACCCGCTGGGTCGAGTGACCGCATCCATCCCGATATTGAAGAAGGGATACCTGGTCGGAGAGATTGACTTTTCCCTGAATCGCCGTACCTTTTATTCGGTGGCGGGAGACCTGGTGCTGTACGCATCGATGATGCTGCTTTCGGTCCTGGCCGCCCTGAGCCTTGCACGAAAGGTGCGCGAACGCTGAAGGAAACGACGCCATGAAGATAATCTATCTCACCGATATCCACGGTGCGTTCGAGCAGCTGAAAGATCTCCTCTTCGAGACCGTCGCGGACGTGTACATCGTCTCCGGCGACCTCATCGACATCCCGTTTTACAGCATGGACACCGCTATACGATACCATGATATCCAGTCGTACTTTCACGCGCTCCGCAGGCGGATGGAGCATGACGACGTGGTCATCGAGGACTTCGTGGACCAGCTCCTCGAGATGCCCGACGTCCCCGATGAGATACAGAAAAAGGGTACGAAGTACCAGCAGTACACTATTCGCGCGCGTCGAGTGATGCAGCAGAAATACAAGGTGCTCGAGAACATCGTCTCGCTCAAGCAGAGCTCGGAGGTGCTCTGCCTTCCCGGAAACTACGATATGGACCTCAAGTATACCTCCCTGCACGAGCGTGACCTCCACCTTCATCACTACTCACCGGACGGTCTCACCATTGCAGGTTACGGTGGTGCGGATATATGGACCGCCGGCATCCCGGAGAGATATATCGTGCGCTACAGGGCAGGAATAGGAACCGACGACAGCGAAAACGAGATGCACCGCTTTTTCAGCGAGGTGCGGCCCGACATAATCGTGACGCACCAGCCGGCGCACGGGATTCACGACCGGATCAGCTTCGTCGGTCCTTCGGGCTCGCCCGCGCTCCGGACCTATTGCGACAACAACCCGGTGCTCCTCTGCCTGACGGGCCATATCCACAACGACTGGGGCATGGAGGTCAGCGAGGGGACGATACACCTCAATCCGTCACCCTTCGGCGAGGTGACGGGAATCACCGGGGATGTGCTCGAGGGCGGATTTTTTTACCAGATCGAGATGGAAGGGAAAACGGTCACCAGGATCGACTTCAGAAAGATCGCCGACGGCCGTATCTATGATATCATCGAACACGCGCCCCACCGGGGGAAATGGCGGAAGAAGGTGATCGACGCCTCCCGGCATGACGCGCTGATCAAGCGTGAGAACTTTGACACTAAAATCAAGAAATACTCGCATATCCCCGAGATACGTCTCTTCAACGAGATAAAGCAGTTTTTCCGAATGTTCCAGACTCCCGAAACCGACGAGCGCGTCGACAGGCTTGAGAGAGTGGCACGGCTCATCGAGGCCAGGATCAACGAGAACATCGCCATGGATATCGTCGGCTCGGTAAACGTGGGGATGTCACAGCCGAGCTCTGACATCGATTTTGTCCTGTACCTGCGCTGCGGAGCCGACTGCGACAGCGACCTGCGGTCGTGCGATAATTACAAGAGCGCGCGCGACCTCCTCGGCGAGGCGCTCGGCGGGGAATACAGCTTCGAGATCGTCGACTGCATCGATCTCAATTCGGTTGAGCGCAGCATCGTGGAACGGGACTACGAGTGCGAGACGCTCCAACGCTTCGTGGCCTATCGTTCGATCTGCAGGCCCGTCAATTACCGGGTCATCGCCCCCGTCGAGGACATGCTCAACCAGGACCTGGAGTTCCGGAGCGAGCTGGAGGGGAGCATCCGTTCGTATTTCAGGATATTCGTCACCACCTCGCAGCACATCCGGTCATTCGACAAATACGAGCTCAGGCTGCGGCACATCGGCATAAAGATGCCCGAGTATATACGCAGCAAGATCAAACGATACCTGCAGGGCTCCCGAAAGGATGATCGGTGACAGGAGCGGAGGCCTGCAATCACAGGGGGTACCCGATGTCGAATTTCGCGATCATCTCGCACCTGCCTTCGAGGGAGATCGCTCCCGGCGTCCTCATGCGTTCCATGCATCTCGAGAAGGTGATGGTCACGTTCGTCGAGCTGGACGACGGCGCCGTTGTCCAGGAACACGGCCACCCGCACGAACAGATTACGGTGGTGATCTCCGGAAGACTCAGGTTCCGGCTGGGCGGGGATGAGAGCGTGATGGGGCCAGGGGAGGCCGTCGCGATTCCCGCGGGGGCCAGGCACTCGGCCGTTGCCGAGGGAGGTCCCTGCGTGGTATATGACTGCTGGAGCCCGATACGGGAGGATTACGTGCTGGATTGAACTATGGAAGGGTGTTTATAATCTATGTGAGCGAGAGGAGGAGGAACGCATGGAAGATAAAACGAGGTGTGAAATGCCGGATTCCAATCCCCCGGAGCCGGAAATACGGGAGATCTTGAACGATATGCGAACCGTCGCGATCGTGGGTCTTTCCGACAATCCCGAGCGCGACAGCAACAAGGTGGCGGTATATTTAAAAAACAACGGCTACAGGATAATACCCGTCAATCCGGCGAAAAAGGAGATACTCGGCGAGAAGTCATATCCCGACCTCGCGTCGGTCCCGGAAAAAATCGACGTGGTGGATATTTTCCGTACCGTCGATGCCATACCCGGCATCGTCGACGAGGCCATCGCCGCGGGCGCAGGTGCCGTCTGGATGCAGCTCGGGCTCGCGCATCGGGAGTCAGCGGAGAAGGCGAGGTCGGCCGGCCTGAAGGTGGTGCAGTCGAAATGCGTCAAAATAGAGCATGCGAAACTTCAGGGCAGGCATGAATTCAATATAAAGAGTTGATGAAAGACGCGGGTTTATTCTACGGCAGGCAGATACAGCACCACGGTGGTGCCGGCGTTTACCGCTGAGTCGATAGTGATGTGACCGTGGTGGCGTTTTATGATGGAGTAGGCGAGCGAAAGCCCGAGCCCCATTCCTTTTTCGGCATAGGTGGTCTTGGTGGTATAATATGGATCGAATACACGCGGGAGGTTTTCCGGCGGAATGCCGATGCCCCTGTCGCTTATCGATATGCGTAAATATCTTCCGGCCTTGACGGGCATTTCATGCCTGGATTCAATGTTGAAATTATCCGCGACGATCCGGACCTCTCCGCCGTCGGGCATCGCCTCTACCGCGTTGGCCAGTATATGGCCGATTACCCTCTGAATCTGTCCCGCATCGATCCTGGCTGCCAGGAGGACCTCGCTGATATCGATAGAGATGGAAACATTCTCAGGACGGGATAATTTTTCGGCGGTATAGCGAAGGATGTCATCCATCGGGACGGTATCGATCACCGGTTTGGAGAGCCGCCCGAAATGAAGAAGCTGGAAGGAGAGGTCCTTTGCGAGATTGGAGGCTTTTTCTATCTCGAGAAGATTTTCGTACAGCTCATCTTCGGGATTGGCGATCATCTTCCCCAGTGCGACATTCCCCGAAATGGCGGTCAGGAGGTTGTTGAAATCGTGGGCGATCCCCCCGGCCAGAATGCCGATTGCCTCGAATTTCTGGGTCCTTACCAGCTCCTCCTCAAGCTGCTTGCGCCGGGTGATGTCGCGGACCATGGCGATGCCGATTTCGCGCTGATTGAGGGTGAAAATTCCGCCCGATACCTCCACGGGGAATACGGAACCGTCTTTGCGCCGGTGGTTCTGCGGATGAGCGTTTTTATCCGATTCCGTCATCTGCCTGATCATTTCGATACGGGAATCTTCCGGCGACTCCGAAAGATCGGTTATTCTCATCCTTTGAATTTCATCGATAGAATAGCGATACAGATTCAGGGCGGAGGAGTTGGCGTCGATGATTTCGAGGCCGGAGACGTAAAAAATGATGATGGCGTCGGATACCGATGAGAAGAGGAGCCTGTATTTCTCCTCGCTTTCTCTCAGGGCCTGCTCGACGGTCTTGCGTTCGGTGATGTCGCTCATAACCGTAAGGACATGCTGTTCGCCGCCGATGTCGATGCGTGTGGCGGACAACGAGATGAGCCGCTTCTCGCCGGTCCTTGTCGTTATGGTTACGTCCCGATCGCGGATGGAACCTTTCGTGGTGATGGATGAGATGAACCTTTCTCTTTCCGGGGGAGTGGGCCAGATTCCGATTTCAAGGGCGCTGACGCCGATTATTTCCTCACGGCTGAAGCCATACAGCGCGAGGAAGCTTTCGTTGACGTCGATGAATGTTCCGTCCGACATGCGCGTGATACTTATGGCGTTGGGACTGAAGCTGAACGCTTTCGACAGTTTTTCCTCGGACGCCCTGAGCGCCTCCTCCCTCTCGCGGAGACGCTTTTCGAGGTTGTGCCGGTAGATGACGGTTTCGATGGTGGAGATGATCTCATTTCGGTTGACCGGTTTGAGGATATAGCCGTGCGGGCCGGTCTGTTTCGCCCGGTCCAGGGTCTTCTGGTCGGAATGGGCGGTGAGGAATACGATGGGTACGTCGATCTTTTCCCGGATGCGCAGCGACGCCTCGATACCGTCGATCGTGCCGCCGAGGATGATGTCCATCAGGACGAGGTCGGGTTTCAGATCCGGGATTTTCTCGACGGCCTCCTCGCCGGAATGCAGAATCGTGGCGCCATCGTAGCCTTCTTTTAACAGGATGTTTCGGATATCGGCGGCTATGATGATTTCGTCCTCAACGACCGCGATGCGGGCCGACCGGCGCGATTTTTCATCCATGGAGTTACCGGACCTTTTGCATTACTGACGATTTACGAGTCTAGCATGGGAAATACATGGTGTCAAGGCGACGAAATAAAAAAGAGGACCGGGTTAAATTTTCCTTGCCAATTCGATAACATAACAGTGTTATGTTATCGGCGCGGACCGGCCGGTCTTTGACGCTCGGCGATTGAGGGCCGCGGACGGTAATCATTTTAACGAGAGGAGGAGTCAATGAAGACGGCAATTACTGAAATGTTCGGTATCGAGTATCCCATCATATGCGGGGCGATGATGTGGATATGCAAGCCCGAACTCTGCGCGGCAGTTTCCAACGCCGGGGGAATGGGGAACCTGACTGCCGGCAATTACGAGACAGAGGAGGAATTCCGCGCCGCCATCAGGCAGACCAGGAAGCTCACCGACAGGCCGTTCATGGTAAACGTGACAATACTGCCATCGGTTCACATATCGGCCGATCACCATAAAATGTACCTGCGCGTCTGCGCGGAAGAGAAGGTCGCCGGTCTCGAAATTTCAGGCGCGCCGATCGACAAATCCTGCGGCCCTGAATACGTCGACATGCTTAAAAAAGCTAACGTCAAGATGTTTCACAAGGTCGGTTCGGTTCGCCATGCGGTTCACGCTGAAAAAGCCGGGTACGACGGGATATACGCGGCGGGGATCGAGGAAGGCGGGCATCCGCTCAACGATGATGTTACGACCATGGTGCTGACGCCGCGTATCGTCGAGACGGTGAAGATACCGGTCGTTACGGTGGGGGGTATCGCCGATGGAAGAACGATGGCGGCCGCCCTCACTCTCGGCGCTTCGGGCGTAATGATGGCGAGCCGCTTCATGGCGACGAAGGAGTGCCTCATTCATGATAAAATCAAGCAGGAAATCATCAACAGGCAGGAATTCGAGACGACGCTGATATGCAAATCCATAGGACTGCAGGGGCGTGCTCTGAAAAACAAGACCGTCAACGATGTGCTCGAGCTCGAGGCGCGCAGCTGCCGTTTCGAGGAGCTCCTGCCGCTTATATCCGGCAAACGCGTGAAAGAGGCATGGGATACCGGCGACGTCGATATCGCCCCGATGATGGTCGGTCAGTCCATAGGGCTGATCCGCGACATACCGACATGCAGGGAATTGATCGGCCGCATGGCCGCCGAGGCGAAAGCTGAAATCGCACGCGTTTCGAAGATGGTCTAGCCGAACAATGGCGGGCGGTTCCAGGCCGCCCGCCGTTACGGAAGTACCGAATCCCCCTCCCGGTTTTTCCCCGATTGCCCCCGAAAACGCGTGTTTTTCGCTTATCTGATTTCGAAATAATGCCGACACAGAACACAGCGTATTCCGTGTTAAGGGGAAATGGTGAAAAAGATGCTGTCGGAAAGGATTCTGGTTGTCGAGCGGGAAAGGATTATTGCCATGGACATCGACCATATACTTCGCGTGTCGGGGTATTCCCATACGACCCTGGCGTACAGTTACGATGAAGCCATGGGAAAGATCTCTTCAAGCAGGCCGGATCTGGTCCTCATCGACGAACAGATCAGCGATGACAGCGACGGTATCGACGCGGGCACAAAGATAATTGAGATGTTCCAGATTCCGGTATTGTATCTTTCATCATCCTCAAACATTAAAGACCGGCAGGCGCGCAGGGACCGGTATTCGCACTACCTCCACAAACCCTTCGACGCGGCACAGGTTTCGAGCTCGGTAAAAAAAATCCTTTCGAGAACCAGAAAATAAGGACATCGGACCGCAGGCAAACCCACGTTTCACCCGTTAAAATAATTTACTTTTCCAATGGAACCCGTTAGAGTTGTTGCATTACCGGGTGTCATTGCGAGTCCCGGCTTTATCGGGGCCTGGCAATCTCATAAAGCATTTGGTTTTTAATGAAAACTTGTTGTCTTTTGAGATCGCCACGTCGGCCTGAGGCCTCCTCGAGATGACACTTTTCAGTCAGGCAACAGGTCTGTTATGCTGATGGGTCGGGGGGATACCGGTTTTAATGCCACCGCGATGAAACGCCCGGTGGCATCAAAACTCGCGACAGGATCATTGATCTCCCGGGCCCTTGTGACGTCGCGACATCGGTTAACGCTTGATGTCGTCCGGGATCCGCGCAGTGCCATTCCGTATCCGGAGGAGGCATGGAGGAAAAAATACTTTTTGTCGACGACGATGAGAACCTGCTCGCGTCCATGCGACGCTCGCTGCAGAAGCACTTCAATGTAGAAACGGCGGTAGGCGCCGAAGCGGGTATTTCGATTATCAAAGACTCTTTTGCCGTGGTGGTTTCCGATTTTCGCATGCCCGGCATGGATGGCGTTCAATTTCTATCGAAAGTCAGGGAAATAGCACCTAACACGGTTCGCATGATGCTTACGGGGTACGCGGACATCAACACGGCGATCGAGGCGGTGAACCAGGGAAATATATTCCGCCTGCTCACAAAACCCTGCCCCCATGAGACGCTCATCGCGGCGATCACCGCCGGCATCGAGCAATACCGGCTCATTATGGCCGAGCGCGAGATGATGGAGAAAACGCTCGGAGCGAGCCTGAAGGTGCTGGTGGAGCTGCTGTCGCTCGCCAATCCCGGGGCCTTCAGCCGCGCATCCAGAATACGCCGCTATACCACGCTGCTGGGCAAAAAACTGGGCGTTAAAAACCTCTGGCAGATCGAGATAGCGGCCATGCTGTCCCAGATAGGATGCATCACCATCCCTGAAGAGACGCTGGCTAAATTTTACCGGGGGGTTCCGCTCTCCGCGGTCGAGCAGCGGATGTACATGATACACCCGAGGACGGGCGCCGATCTGATAGGGAAGATACCGCGCCTCGAGCCGATCGCCGAAATGATCCTGTTCCAGGAAAAGCATTACGACGGCACCGGATTCCCCGAGGATAAAAAGGTCGCCGGCGCCATTCCGGAAGGCGCCAGGATTCTGAAGCTGGCCATCGACTTCGATACCCTTGTAAGCTCCGGTGCGGATCCGTTCAACGCAATTTCTGAGATCAAGCGCAGGGACGGCTGGTACGACGACAACATGGTTATCGCGCTCGATGCCGTGCTGAAGAAAGAGAAGCTTTACGAAATTAAATCGGTGCCCCTGGAGCAGTTGTCCGCAAGGATGATCTTCGCCGAGGACGTCTATTCGGAAGGCGGGGCCCTTCTGATGCAGAGGGGCGTGGAGGTGACCGCGGCGATGATTCTCAGGTTGAAGAATGTGGACAAGCACGGGGGGATACGCCAGCCCTTACGCGTGATCGTCGGCGTGGAATGAGGGCCGGAGCGCATGGAAAATATGCTTGTTTTGTCCGTACCGGATGCTTCCATGCGTCAGGGCGCTCTTTCGAGGAAATCCCGGGAATTGCCACAGGTGGTATGGAATGAAGCACGTAGAGTCGGCCATCTCCTCTAAATTTTTTCCGGTCGTCGGTGTTATCATGCTGATCGTCGCTTCCGTCGTTTTTCCGGCGAGCGGTGACGAAAGACGTTCCCGTTTCCCCGATGCCGACCGCATCATGCGCCTGTTCGGTTTCCCGGGGGGCCGCTACGATCCGGTAAGCGCGGGGGACATGCAGCTCGATTACGAGATAGAATCCAGGGTCGGTCGTACCGAGGGGGATCCATCGCTCGATACCGCCGAAGAATTCATCACGACGGCGTACTTCTCCATGGCATCACTTCCGGAATCGAACCGACGTGAATTCGAGGCCGAGCTTTCAGGGTCGGGTGATGGAGCCCTGCGTCTGTGCTCCATGTGGCTGTTCAGGATGGCCGAATATCCGGCCAACGCGACGGCCTATCGTGAGGTCATAAGCCTTATCCGGAAAAAAACGGCGATCGCGGACGGCGCCATCGTCGATCACTACGCCGATGCGCTTGCCGGGCGGCTTGATTCCCTGCGGATCGCGGGCCTCGACCGGGAGGAGGAGGAACGGTTCCGCCAGCTCGTACTGATGTACAT
>CAZVEG010000109.1:0-12284 GCA_964625625.1 uncultured Leptospirales bacterium
ATGCTACACGGAGAAGGTGCCGCAGTCAATACAAAGTGCCGGCGAGCGCGGGATCGCCCTTTCTCCGGTGCGTGCCGCGATGAGCGACGAGTGGTGTTAGGTCTTCATTCCGTGCCGCGCGTGAACAGGAGCGACGCGTAGCCCCCGCACCGATATTCGAAGAGCCCTCCGCCCGAAACGAGCTCCACGATGCGGCGCTTCCGCATGAAGTGCGACGCGACGGAAAGCGTTCCTCCGGGCGCGAGCACGCGATACATTTCGCGGAGCACCGCCTCCGGGTGATCGAGGAGGTGGATGGTGTCGTAGAAGAGAATCACGTCCACGCTCCTTTCTTCCAGACCCGTCGCTCCGTCCGAAACGATCGTGCTGATGTTCGAGAGTCCTTCCCGCGCGGCGGCCTCCTCGACGCGACGCGCGGCGAGCGGATGGATGTCGAGAGCGTACACGCGTCCGTCCTGTCCGGCGACACGCGCGGCGTCGATGGAATAGGTGCCCGGACCGCAGCCGAAATCGAGCACGCGCGAGCCGCCGCGCACCCCGGCGGAGGCGAGCCGCCGGCGCGGGCTGATCAGCACATCGCGAAGCGCGAGCATGAATTCCATGAAGCGGAACATCCAGGCGGGCATGGGTCCTTTCATCGCGGCCTCCTGGCGGGTGATGGTATGTGTCGCTCGGACGCGTTCTGTGTACCGCGCGTCCGCCGGCTGTTCAAGAACAAAACGCACGCGGCATATGGCGGAGACGCCGATGCCGGTCCCCGCATCGCGGGAAACCGGCATCGGATGAGTACAGGGCGGTTGGAACGTCGTCCGCCTATATCTTCACCGATCCTTTCGCGGCCGGATAGGTGTCCACCATGAGATACACGCGAAGCGCGCCCTTCACCGCGCCCTTCGGGAAGCTCACGCCGACCCTGCGCACCAGGCCGTTCTCGCCGGCCTCGACCATGGTGTGCTTCGTATAATACAGCGCAAGGGGATTGCCCGTGGTCTCGTCGACCAGCATGAGGCTGTACACGTGCTCGTCTTTTTTAAGCGAACCGCCCGCGATGTCGGCGACAACGGCGTTGCCGTCGACGCGGAAGCTCACCGTCCCCGCGCCGGAGGGCATGGAGGCGTAGCCGCGGCCGTGCAGGCCCAGGTTCATTCCGCCGAACACGGCCATGTGGCCGGTGTCGAACTCGGACATGCCCATGAGCTTGAGGAATCTTCCATAATACTCGATCTCGTCACAGAGCGCGATGGCGTGGAACGCGCCCGTATCGCGAAGCGCCCCCGTGACCGGGTCGGCCTTCGAGGAAACACGATACGAGCCGAAGGGCATGTCCCATGACCCGACGAAATTGATCTTGAAGCCGTCGTAATTGCGGAAGGTGACGAGGCCCCCGTCGTACTCGAGCACCAGCGGAAAACGCGCCTCCAGTGTCGGGTCGACCACGGTGTTTCCGTTATGGAGCTTGCCTCCAACCGTCCATACGAGCATGCGTTTGCCGTCGCCTTCCACCACGCCGCAGAGGTAGTGCAGCGAATCGAAGCCGATCTGGTTCCACGAGGGGAGCATGGTCGGATTGGGCGCGGCCAGGCGGCTGAGCTCGAACACGGTGGAGGGGTCACCGGGCTGTTTCGGAACACTGTAGGGCGAGGCGGTCGTGCCGCGCGGGGCGACGCTGAAGACGTGCCGGTACTCGAAGCGTCCGCCCTCGGAACCGCCGAAGAACTTCAGACCGAAGCGACGCATTCCCGTGACGTACAAGCCGCTTATGCGTACGGAGAGTTTGCCCCCGGCGGGAGCGGTCCAGGTCTCGCGCGGGGTGAGGACCATAAACTGCCGGTTGGCCGAAACGTCCACGCGCATCGCCGGGTTTCCGGTTACCTCCACCTTAAGGCTGTCGCGGTCGATTGCCGACTTCAGCGTGTCGCCCTTCTCGCGCACGAAAAGCGTGAAGGCGAGCGGCTGGTTGGCGTCGATGCGGTCCGGTGTTTCGGTGAGGAGCTTTCCGAAGCGACTGGTAAAGACCAGATGGCTGCCCTCCGCGGGGAGGTCTTCGCCGGGGCCGCGCGCGCTGCGCGCGTCGCGCATGCCGGCGGGCGAAAGCGGGTAGTCGTACGGAACGAAGAAAACGCCGCCGTTCTCGCCGCCTATGTACACGCCCGTGCGGCCGAGGCCCGGCGAGCCGTTGAGGTCGTTGCGGTCCTCGTCGATGCAGCGGTACGCCCAGCGCAGTGTGCCGTCGGGATTGATACAGAACAGGCGTCCCTCGCCGGAACCCACGTAGATACGGTCGAGCGAATCCACCGCGGGCGAGGAGCGGATGGGCTCGAGCGTGTCGAAGGCCCATCGGATTTTCCCGGTGGCCGGTTCGAGGGCGTAGACGGTCCCGTCGGCCGAGGGCTGGATGATGGCGCCGTCGGAGAGCCGCGCCGGGCTCGCGTAGATGTGGTCGCGCAGCCCCCGCTTCCAGAGTTGTTTGCCGCTGTCCTGCGCGTAGGCGCGCACATAGCCGTCGAAGCCGCCGAGCACCACCGCGCCGTTGTGCGCGTCCGAGGTCAGCACCGGCGAGGCGGCGTTCGAACCAAGACCGCCAGCGGACCAGCGTTTCTTTCCGGTGTTCGTATCGTAACAGTAGACGTTCTCCAGCGCCATGTACTGGGAGCCGAAGAAGATGCGCCCGGTCTTCGCGTTCACCGCGGGGAGCGACCACATGAGCTCGTTACCGACGTACTGGGTCTTTCGCGCGCCGGTGTCGCGGTCGACGGCGTACACCAGGTAGTTGTCGTTCGGCGCGAGGAGGGTGCCGTCGGGAAGGATGCCGATGTTGCCCTCGAACCAGTCAAGGTTGTAGGTCTTCAGGCCGAACTCCTTCTCGACCTCTCTCACCGTGTGCGCCCTGAACTTCCAGACCGGCCTGCCGTCGGAGCGCTCCAGGCAGTATACGTGCGCGTCGCCAGAGCCCACGTATACGCGGCCCCGGTCGTCCAGCAGGGCCGAGGAATCGATCACCTCGCCGGTCTTGAACTTCCATTTGAGGCGTCCGCCCGCGTCGATCGCGTAGAACCAGTGGTCGGCGGAGCCGATATACGCCGTTCCGTCCGCGTCAATCACGGGCGAGCTGAAGATGCCCTTGCCGGTTTTGAACATCCAGGGGCGCAGGGACGGATCGACGACAGGGGCGACGCGGCCGCGCCCGCTCTGCGACGCGTCCGCGCGGAACTTGGGCCACGGGCTGTGGGGATCGAGCGGCACCGCGTGCTTTTCCGGCGGGCCGGGGATGAATTCGTATGTGCCGAAGGGTATCGACGAAGCGGCGATGTAGAGAGTGATGACCGCGACGAGCGCGAATACAACATGCCGTTTCCTGAAGCGATATGCGGCGGGAAATTTCATGGATGCCTCCATTTGCCCGGAATAACCGGCTTCCGGGCATACTGAATGTACGGCCTGGATAATTAAACGTATGTTTAATTATTTGTCAATTTATTATTTGCAAAAAAAATCCGATTGGTGGACGACTTGAACGATGAACAAGCTGAGAGCGCGATCCAAGGACGAGAAAACCGAACGGCGGGAGCGCCTTCTGGAATCGGCCAGACGACGTTTTTCCCTCCATGGCTACCAGGCAACCACCATCAGGATGATCGCCGGCGACGTCGACCTCACGCCGGGATCGTTTTACCAGTACTTCGACAGCAAACTCGAAATCTACCGGACGCTGAGCCTCATGGGCATGGACATCCTCGAGGGGATGATCGCCCGAACGCTTGAAGGCTCCTTCGCCACCGCGGGGGATAGAATACGGGCCCTTGCCGGCGCCTATTACCGGTTTTTCGCCACCGAGCGCGAATATTACGATATCATCGCCGTCAACCACCTGGGCGTAAGGGAATTCTTTTCCGATCTGAAGATGGTGCCGCTCATAGAGAAGCGTACGAAAGCCCTGCTCGCGCTCATCGCCTCCATGATCGACGACGGCATACGATCGGGCGAGTTCCGTCATCTCGACTCGTGGAAGACCGCGGTTACGCTCTGGGGGATCATCGACGGAGTGCTTATTCTCGAAGTGAAGAAGAGCACGGGCTTCGTCGGCGTGCCGCTTGCCGACCTGGTGGCGCACGCTGTTGATATGGCCCTCGCCGGAATGGAAAGCGGTCGCCGGAAGGAACGGTAGGGGATGGATGCCCTGATCAGGACCGCGCGCCCGGACGAGCTCGTCGACATCATCGAGCTGTACCGCCATTTGAACCCGGAGGATGACCGCTCCGATATCCGGCGGCTCGAACGCTCGTGGGAGCTCTTTCAATCATCCGGGGACATCTGCCGCTGTATGGTCGCGGAATCGGAGGGCCGTGTCGTGTGCTCCTGCTGTCTCTACCTGCTTCCCAACCTCACTCGCGGGGGGAGGCCGATCGCCTTTGTCGAAAACGTAATCACGCATCCGGAGCACCGCCGCCGGGGACTGGCGTTCGCGCTGCTGCGCGAGGCGATCGATACAGCCTGGCGGGCCGGATGCTACAAGGTTGTTCTTCAGAGCAACCGTAAAAGAACCGAGGCCCACTGGCTTTACGAGAAACTGGGATTCGCAAAAGACAACAAGTACGCGTACGAGCTCCGCCGGACGTGATGCTTGTGCGGTTATGCGATGTACTCTTGAAATGACGATTTTCCCCGTTCAGAAATTTTTTTCATAAAAACCCTTGACTCATCCGCGCATCGATTGAAAAATGGATGTGATGATTCTTTCAATCGGCGAAATACTCTTCGACATCTTCCCGTCGTACAGACGTCCCGGCGGTGCCCCCTTCAATGTGGCGTTCCATCTGCGCTCCCTGGGTTTCGATGCCGCCTTCGCGTCGCGAGTGGGAACGGACGAGCTGGGAAGCGAGATGCTCGCCTATCTTCGCTCGGTGGGTTTTCCCGCCGACCTGGTGCAGCGCGACGACGTTCACCCGACCGGGCAGGTGAGCGTCGAGCTCGATCGATCGGGCAACGCGACATTCAGCATTCTCCCCGACGTCGCCTACGATTATCTCGAGCTTTCAAAAGGCGTCGAGAAAACGCTTGCGTCGGCGCGGCTCGTATATTTCGGCTCGCTGGCTCAGCGCACGGCGCACGGCCGGGGTTTCGTACGCGCGCTTGTCGCGAAGAAGCCGCCCGAGGCCCTCTGCTTTTACGACGTCAATCTCCGCCCCGGGTGCGAGACGCCCGATATCGTGCTGACTTCGCTCGAACACGCCGACATCGTGAAGATGAACGACGACGAGCTCGGACGGATAAAGACGATGCACGGCTTCGCGGGTGACGAACAGGCCTTCGCGGAGTATCTGATGGCAACATACGGCCTCCGGGTCCTGGCGCTCACCAGGGGCGCGAGGGGGAGCGAGCTGTATGTTTCGGGAGAACGGGTGCGCGCCGCGGAAAACAGTGATATCGCGGTGGTCGACACCGTCGGCGCCGGCGACGGGTACAGCGCCATGCTGATAGCGGGTTTGCGAAGCGGCTGGGACGCGGAAAGGCTCATACGCTCCTGCGCCGCGTTCGCGCGAAGCATCTGCGCGATCGAGGGGGCCATTCCCGTATACGATAACTTCTATTCCCCGTTCAGGGAGCTTTTCGGGGGGACGGTACCGTGATTGACGGGAAGCTGTACATCCAGATGTTCAGCCTTCATGGGCTGCTCCGCGGCGAGAACCTCGAGCTGGGGAGGGACGCGGATACCGGGGGACAGATACAATACGTCGTCGAACTGGCGCGTAACCTCGCGACGGACGATCGCATAGGCCGCGTCGACCTGTTCACGCGTCTCATAGCGGACAGAACCGTCTCGGCGGATTACTCGAATCCCATTGAGGTCGTCAGCGATCGCTTCAGGATTGTCCGCGTTCAGTGCGGCGGCAGGAAATACACGCGCAAGGAGCTTCTCTGGGACCACCTGGACGAATACATCGACAAGACGATAAAGTTCATAAAACGGGAAGACGCCGTCCCCGACCTTGTGCACGGGCACTACGCCGACGCGGGATACGTGGCGCTCCGACTTTCGGAGTTTTTCGGTGTACCGTTCGTCTTCACCGGGCATTCCCTCGGGCGCTCGAAGTTCACCAAGCTTCTCGAGGAGGGCATGCGCGAGGGCGATATCGTGAAGAAGTACCGGATCGATCGCCGGATCGAGGTCGAGGAGGAGGTGCTTCAGAACGCCGACCTGGTCGTGGCCAGCACCGGGCAGGAGGTGGACAGACAGTACGGCCCGTACTCGGGCGGGCGCCTGCCCCCCTTTGCGGTCATTCCGCCGGGCGTCGACCTCGAAAAATTCTATCCCTACCACCATGCGCTCATGCCCGGCCACCAGCGCGACGAGCGGGAGATTCTGGCCCACGTTTCGGTGCTCGGTGAGCTGAACCGGTTTTTCCTGAATCCCGACAAGCCCCTCGTTCTCGCCCTGTGCAGGCCCGACAAACGGAAGAATATAAACGGGCTTATAAAGGCCTACGGCGAAGACCTGGAGCTCCAGGCGATGGCGAACCTTGCCGTTTTCGCCGGCATCCGTAAGGACATCGTCGAGATGGAGGAAAACGAGCGCTCGGTGCTCACCGAAATGCTCCTGATGCTGGACAAATACGATCTCTACGGCAAGATGGCCATCCCCAAAAAACACGACTTCGACTTCGAGGTCCCGGAGCTCTACAAGATCGCCGCCGCCAAGGGGGGCGTTTTCGTGAACGCGGCCCTTACCGAGCCTTTCGGGCTCACGCTCATCGAGGCGTCGGCGAGCGGGCTCCCGATCGTCGCGACCGACGACGGCGGCCCCCGGGATATCATTAAGAACTGCGAAAACGGACTGCTCGTCGACGCGATGAACTCGCGAGAGATCGCGGCGGCGATAAGAAAAATAGTGTCCGACAACGAACTGTGGAAGCGCTTTTCGGCGAACGGTATTATCAATGTCCGCGAGCACTATTCCTGGCCGGCGCACGTTAAGACATACCTGGAAAAGGTCGGCGGTCTGTGCGCCGACGCAAGCTCCACCGATTTCTCGGCGGAGCACGGAGATACGGCGGCTGGGAGAAGGCTCGCCGCCATCGATTACTTCGTCATCACGGACATAGACCACACCCTTATCGGCGACGACAACTCGAGGCTCGGGGAGCTGATGAACCTGCTCGCGGAGAACAGGGAGCGGATCGGCTTCGGGGTCGCCACGGGCAGAACGGTCGATTCGGCGCTCGCCCATCTAAAGAAACACTCCGTGCGCGCGCCCGACGTCATCATCTCGTCTGTCGGCTCGGAGATCTATTACGGCAGGGACCTGATATACGACCGCGGCTGGCACGCGCACATCTCCGAAAAATGGGAGCGCGCCAGAATCGTCGATCTTCTCTCCCGTCTGGACTTTCTTGAAATGCAGGATGAGTCGACCCAGCGCAAATTCAAGATAAGCTATTTCATGAAGGACCCCGACGAGCGCCTGCCCGTCATCCACGAGATGCTGACGAGGAACAGGTGTGCGTATAACCTGATCTATTCGCAGGGGCGGCATCTCGACATCCTGCCGGCACGCGCCTCCAAGGGGAAGGCGATACGCTATATCAGCTACAAGTGGGAGGTGCCGCTGGACAACATGCTGGTTGCCGGAGATTCGGGCAATGACGAGGAGATGCTGCGCGGGGACCTGCTCGGTGTAGTCGTCGGCAACTACAGCCGGGAGCTGGAAAGATTGAAGGGGTTGCGCAATATCTATTTCGCCACGGCGGCGTGCGCGGGCGGGATAATCGAGGGGATCGGGCGCTATCGGTTCATCGAAAAATCGAAAGGGGAGATCGTCTGATGAAGAACGCGCTCGATATGCTGATCGGTACGGACGGGAGGCCCGAGTTCCGGGAATTCGTCGGCCGGCTGCTGGATGGAGACCGGCGGTTTCTGCTGCGCAACGACCTGCTTCTGCTGTACGAGGAGTTTCGTGACGGGGCACCCGTCGCGTTGAACGGCGGGCCGTCGGTGTCCTCTTTCCTGGCCAGGGTACAGGAGATGGTGATACGGGAAAGCTCGATCGTCGCCGTGCACCGCTACGCGATCGCGCGGTACCGGTTCTACATTATCCACCGCGATTGCATCGACGCCGATGAGATCACCGTCGGCGAGTACCTGGATATCCGGGACGGATTCGCGCTCGGCGTGGAGGCCGTTTCCGGGGGACTCAGTATAGACTTTCTTCCATTTTACGATTATTCGCCGGTCATCAAAGACACCAGGACCATAGGCAACGGGATCCGTTTTCTTAACAGGTATCTCTCGAGCAATATATTCCAGAATCCGTCGGACTGGAACGAGAAGCTGTTTCGCTTCCTCAAGCTTCACTCGTATCGGGGACAGCAGCTCCTTGTAAACGGGAACATACTGACGGACTTCCAGTCCTTCTACGCGAACCTTCAGTCCATGCTGGAGCGGATATCCTCGATCGATCCGGCGACGCCCGCCCCGGAACTGGTCCGGGAAATGAGCATTGCGGGTTTCGAGCCGGGATGGGGAAACACCGCGGGCAGGATCGCCGAGAGCATGCAGATACTGTTCGACCTGCTCAATGAGCCCGATGACACGCTGCTGGAGTCCTTCATACGGAGGGTCCCCATGCCGCTCATCTCGCGGATAGCGATCATATCGCCGCACGGCTGGTTCGCGCAGGACAGGGTGCTCGGCAGGCCCGACACGGGAGGGCAGGTCATTTACATCCTCGACCAGGTCCGCGCCCTCGAGCGCCATCTGGCCGAGTCGATCAGGCTTACGGGGATCGACGTCCGTCCACACATCATCGTGATAACGCGTCTGATCCCGGAGGCGGGCGACACAACCTGTAACGTGCGGCTGGAGAAGATCTACCACACCGAGAACGCCTGGATACTCAGGGTCCCCTTCCGCGAGCGCGACCTCTCGGTGGCGCCGGGCTGGATATCGCGCTTCCACGTGTGGCCCTATCTCGAGCGCTTCGCAGGCGACGCGATCACGGAACTCACCGGCGAGTTCGAGGGCCGTCCGGACCTCATCATAGGCAATTACTCGGACGGGAACCTGGTGGCGACCATGATGTCGGACCGCCTCGGGGTCATCCAGTGCAACATCGCGCATGCCCTCGAAAAGACCAAATACCTGTTTTCGGACCTTTACTGGCGGGACATGGAACGGGACTATAATTTTTCACTGCAGTTCACCGCGGACATGATCGCCATGAACAAATGCGATTTCATCATTTCAAGCACGCGCCAGGAGATCACGGGGACCGAGTACACCATGGGGCAGTACGAATCGTATCAGTTCTTCTCCCTCCCCGGGCTCTACCAGGCGGTGGGCGGTATCAATCTCTTCACCCCCAAGTTCAACGTCATTCCGCCTGGCGTCGACGAGGAGGTCTATTTCCCTTATTACGATCCGGAGGCGGGGACCGCGGGCGACAGGGAAACCTGGGAGCGGCGGATTTTTCGCGACGAGGCGCACAACATTCACGGAACGCTCGCCGATCCGTCGAAACCGCCGATCTTCACCATGGCGCGGCTGGACAGGATTAAAAACATCACGGGTCTCATTGAGGCCTACGGCATGAGCGGGACACTCAGGGAGCGGTGCAATCTGATCATCGCGGCGGGGAGTCCGAACATGGAGGACTCTAACGACTCAGAAGAGAGGGAGCAGATCGGTATTGCCCACTCGCTGATAGCGCGCTACGACCTGCACGGCCGCATCCGCTGGCTGCCCGGAGTGGAAAAGGCGCATACCGGCATCGTGTACCGCATCATCGCGGGTCTGCGCGGGGTGTTCGTCCAGCCGGCGTATTTCGAGGCGTTCGGCCTCACCATTCTGGAGGCAATGCTTTCGGGCCTTCCGACCTTCGCAACCCGGTTCGGCGGCCCGATCGAGATCATTGAAGACGGTGTGAGCGGCTACCTGATAAACACCAGCAGGCCCGAACTCATCGCGCGCTCCCTTGAAGAATTTTTCGCCGCCGCCGGGGACGATCCCGGCCTGTGGGAGAGGATCTCACGCGGCGGAGTCGAGAGGGTGAGGAAGCATTTCAACTGGAAACTCCACAGCGAGAGGCTCGTCGACCTGGCGAAGCTCTACGGGTTCTGGCGGTATTCGATAACGGACAAGGGCAAGGTGCGGATGAACCTCTATTCGGATTCGCTCTATCATTTCCTGTTCCGGGAACGGGCCGAGGCTCTTCGTTAGAGGAGTTCGTTTCACCGAGCGGGGAGCGCGCGCCGGGATAGTGTGGAGTTTCCACGGCTGCTGGAACTTGTATTATAAATGGGAAAGGGGCTACCGGCGCATCGGTCGTGTATCGCGAGGCATCGCGTTGTATCCGAAATGTGAAAGGCCGGAGGTATGAAGATTGGTCGAGGCTTATCTCTCCTCCCGGCCTTTTACCGTGCTCTTCACTTTCCCCGATCATCTGTCCGGAGCGATTCACCCCGGGAACCGTATCGTCCACAGCGTCCCCTTTCCGCGCACGAGCTTCACCTCGCCGCCAAGCTGTTCGGCGAGCGTGCTGACCAGGACGAGGCCGAAGCCCTTCGCGTTGTCAACGTCCACCGATGCCGGCATGCCCGTCCCGTCGTCACTGACGGTCAGTTCCATGCCGTCGCCGTCACGAACCAGGCCCACCTCTATCAGCCCGCTCCGGCCGTCGGGAAACGCGTGCCTGAGCGCGTTGGTGAGGAGCTCGTTGACGATCATACCAACGGGGAACAGCACCCGCGAGTCGAGGGTCATGTCGTCGATATTTTTCTCGATTCGAACCGCCGTGCCCGACGAATAGGTGAGCCGTATGCCGTCGATCAGCCTGCCGAGGTAGTCCGTCGCCCGGACCGAGCGATAATCGGGGGAACGGTACAGCTTTTCGTAGATTTCCATCATGGTGTTGATGCGCGAGCGGGCGTCGGTGAGCGCGGCGATCGCCGGATCGGACGAAAGGCCCCTCGCCTGCAGCGCGAGGAGGCTGGCTATGGTGCTCATGTTGTTCTTTATGCGGTGATGTACTTCTTTGAGGAGGATGTCCTTTTCCGCGAGCAGGGACTGGTTCTGCCTCTCGACTCGTTTGCGCTCGGTGAGGTCGAGCGCCGTGAAGACAATGCCCGCGGAAACGTCCGCCAGGTCGATCGGTGTCGAGGAGAGAAGAACATCGATGACGCTGCCATCCTTCTTGACCCAATGCGTTTCCACGGTACCGGTTCCCTTCTCGGATATCTGCCGGTATTTCTCTTTCCCGACGTAGTCGAAATCCTCCTGCGAGGGATATAAAATCCGCGCGTTTTTGCCGATGAGCTCCTCACCGGCGTACCCGGTCATTTCACAGATCCTGTTATTCACGTCCAGTATAACGCGTTCGCGTGTAACCCCGATGCCCGTCGGGGCGGCGCGAAACACGGCCTTCATCCGTACCTCGCTTTCACGAAGGGCCAGTTCAATCTTTACCCGCGCCGTTATGTCCTGGTTCACCACGATCGCGCCCTGTATGCGGCCGTCGTCATCCAGTACCGGCGCGGTGTAGTTGAGAATGATTTTTCTCTGGCCGTCGAGGGCGTCGATTTCGAGGAGCTCGTCGGTGATTGTGACGCCCTCGCGTATGGTGTGGGCGAGCGCCCAGTCCTCGGGAGCGATCTCCTCGCCCGTGGGGAGCCGCCGCGCCCTGAACACGCTGTATTCATCAGGAGCGACATGGGGTTCGGCCCCCCATATCCGGATGCCGGCCGGGTTGCCCCGCAGCAGTTTGCCGTTTCTGTCGGCGAACCACAGCCCGACGGGAAGTATATCGAATATCTTCTCGAGCAGCATTTCCCTTCGCCGCAGGTCCTCCTCCATTTTCCGCCGGTCGGTGACGTCGATCACATTGGCGATTGCCAGCGGCGGATCCCCGGGCCGCTGGTGGAGCACCCCGCCGCTAACGCGGACACGCCGGACCTCGCCATTTTTATGGATGTACCTTTTCTCGAAATTGTACTCATCGGCAGGCCGCCCGAGCCGATGGTGGATTATCTCAACCTCCCTGGTCCAGTCGTCCGGATGCGTGACGCCCTGCACGGTCATGCCGGCGAGTTCTTCAGCGGAATATCCCACGAGCTTCCTGAAGCTCTCGTTTGCCAGTATGAATCGCTGATCGGTCGTGTCCACGATGGCGATACCGACGGGACTGGTTTCGAACACGCCGCGGAACCGCTCCGCGCTCTCCTTCATGTTTTTATGCGCCTCGAACAGCTCGAAGGCCATTTCGATCGAGGAAAGAAGGACGAAATCGCCGGAGT
>CAZVEG010000110.1:0-12253 GCA_964625625.1 uncultured Leptospirales bacterium
GTTGCGTTCTCTGGGCTGGTGCATCAGGTTATTCACGGATTCATTAGCACGGGACGGGGGATTTCTGATTTTTTGAAGGAGGATAAAAGATGGCAAGCATCAATTTGCATGGTAATTCATATGATGTCGATGAGGATGGCTTTCTCCAGGAGCCGGACAAATGGACTGAAGATGTAGCCAAAGGTATGGCGGAGATGGAAGGTATCAACGACCTGACCGAGACACACTGGAAGGTCATGAACTATCTGAGGGATTATTACCGGCAGAACGGTATCGCCCCCATGGTAAGAAAACTCACCAAGGAAACGGGCGTCAATCTCAAGGAAATGTACGAGCTCTTCCCGCAGGGACCGGCAAATTCGGCCTGTAAATGGGCCGGGCTGCCGAAGCCGACGGGTTGCGTATAATAACCGAACAATTTATGCCGGTTCGCAAGAAAAGCCAGGTCGTTCGGAACGATCTGGCTTTTCGCGTTTTTTCAGTGGGATATTTATCGATTTATCGTGGTTATGGATACAGGCACAGTGAAAAATTCGGCTTCGCGTAATGCCCTGGCCATAGCGGGCATGCGCGGCGGTATGGGGAAAACCGTCGTTACAATAGGTTTGATCCGGGCCCTCGTGCGAAGAGGTTACGAGGTCGCTCCGTTTAAAAAGGGACCTGATTATATAGACCCGGCATGGCTTTCTCTTTCGGCCGGACGAAACTGTCACAATCTCGATACCTTCCTCATGAGCGATGAAACCACACACTCGGTGTTTCTGAACAGCAATAAAGAAGCCGGGCTGTGTGTACTGGAAGGGAACAGGGGGCTTTACGACGGCTATGATGTGCTGGGAACTCACAGCTTCGCCGGCCTGGTGAAACTGCTGCATATCCCGGTAGTACTCGTTGCCGATTGCACCAAGGCGAGCAGGACCGTTGCCGCTCTCGTCCTCGGGATAAAGATGTTCGATCCAGAGTTGCGGCTGGAAGGCGTCATTCTGAACAACATTGCAGGAGAGCGGCACCGGGCGCTTATAACCGAGGCGGTCGAGACGTATACCGGTTTACCTGTGCTTGGTTCGGTGCCGCGAATACAGGCAATACGCGCCCAGGAACGTCATCTTGGCCTTGTGCCGGTTTACGAGCACGCCGGGCCTCTCGAGCTTGTCGATGAGCTTGGAGATACGATGGAACGCTCACTCGACCTTGAAAGACTGCTTGCCCTTTCGGGTGCGTCAAAGGGGTATAACCGGTCCGGTTCCGGTAATGCCATTGTCGATGCATTCAGCCGGACCGCGGCGCCGGTTCTCGAAGGAATGGATTCATCGCATCGTCCTCGTGTGGGTGTAATAAGAGATTCCGCCTTCAATTTCTATTACAGGGAAAACATCGAGGCGCTGGTTGAGGCCGGAGCGGATATAATCCCGATAAGCCCTCTGGATGGCGCGATTTTCCCGGATATCGATGCCCTGTATATAGGCGGGGGTTTCCCGGAGACGCATGCCGGCCAATTAGCCGCAAACGGCGCCTTTAACGCTTCACTTCGCGAACGCATCGATCAGGGGCTGCCGGTATACGCCGAATGCGGTGGGTTGATCTATCTCTCGAGCGCCATCCGCATCGGCGAAAGACAATATCCCATGACGGGCGTATTCCCGATGGTATTCGAAATCGCGTCTTCACCTCAGGGGCACGGCTATACCGTTTTCAGCGTGGATGGAGATAATCCGTTTTATACCAGTGGATCCGTGGTCAGAGGCCATGAATTCCGCTACGCACGGATAGTTAACCGGGATAAACTGGGCAAGCTTACAATGGTTTTTTCCATGAAAAGAGGTACCGGAATCACGGATAAAAAGGACGGGGCCCTGTATCGCAATACACTTGCGACTTTCTGTCATACCCATGCCCTGAGCGAGAATGTCACCTGGCCTGAAAAGCTGGTTAAAATGGCACTGGCCCGTATTTAAGGAATCCGGCCGGAAGCGGGATGGGGAGCACGTAAAAATCCCGGACGTTTTTCAGCCCGGGATTTTCGTGTGGAATTGCGGGAACCGATCTAATCCTTCAGTTTGACATAGGAACCGTCAAGGTAAAGGTATTCGATCTTGCCCTCATTGCCGAGTTCGCCGATCGCCTTGTCGACGAGCTTTTTTTCTTCTCCGAGGGCCTTGGCGACGTCGCGATTTTTCGCTTTGCCTTCGGTTTTCAAATAGTCGACGATCTTTTGCTTAAGCTCGGGACTTGCCTGTTCGCTCATGATTCTCCTCCCCTGCTTACCACTTGAACTGCGTTGTTGCTCTGAACGTTTCGGTTGCGTAAGTGAAATCGTCTATATGCTGTTCGGTAAACGGTATGTTTGTCAACGTAAAGAAACGTTCCCATCCGATACGCTGAATCCACTCCCCCAGCCTCTCGTATTTTCGTGAATCTCTGCCGTAAACCTCGACAATCTTTTTGAGAATGTCTGTTACTTCCGGCCAGCGGGGCGGGTTGTTCTTAATAAAGGGTACCGCAAGCCTCGAAAACATAGGCGGTTTTCGTGAGTTGGAAACTTTTCCGCCGACATAAATGGCCACACCGTCTCCTTCGGGGTCCGAAAGCGGCATAGAGGGGCAGACCGTGTAGCAGTTGCCGCAATACATGCAACGTTCGTCCCTGACCTCGACGCTGTTGATGTTTTTGTCAGAATGCCGCCTGATGGCTCCGGTGGGACAGGAGGCGATTACGGACGGAATTTCGCATGTTGCAGCAAGTTTTTCGTGGTTGACCTTGGGTGGCCTGGTGTGGATTCCAACAACCGCGAGGTCGGAACAGTGAACGGCGCCGCACATATTGATACAACAGGCGACGGCGATTCTCAGCTTGGCGTGCAGCTTGAATTCCGTAAAGTATTCGTACAACTCGTCCATGATAGACTTTACAAGACCGGAAGCGTCGGTGGCCGCGCTGTGGCAGTGGATCCAGCCCTGGGTATGAACGATGTTCGAAATACAGTCACCCAGGCCTCCTACGGGGAGGCCCAGTTTTTTCAAGTCGGAGATGATACCTTCAACGTTTTCCTTTTTGCCGGTCATGAGCTCGATGTTAAACCGGCTGGTGAAACGGAGATGGCCGTCGCAGTATTTGTCGGCGATATCGCATACGTCACGGATAAAATCTATGCTTACGAGGCGAGGAGAGCCCGCCCGTACGGTAAAGAGTTCGTCACCGGTCTCGCCGACGTGTTTCATGACGCCGGGCTTGAGGATTTCATGATATTTCCACTTGCCGTAATTGTTTCGCACGGCTTCGGGGAGCATCAGTTTATAATCCGGCGGGCCGATATCTGTTCTAGGCATGTCGTACCTCCAGTGTGTATTCTTAAATCAGAAGAAAACGAACGGATTCGAGCGCGGATGGTAAACCATCTGCGGCATCGGCTTGAGATCGATCGCTTTAAGGAAGTCCTTGAGTCCGAGCCGGCTGATGGTTTCCGCGATTCGCTCGCGGTTTCGACCATGCTCGTCCCACCAGTCCCAGATTTTTTCAAGAAGCTCTTTGATCTCGGTATACGGAGGATCAACCTTGATGAAAGGCACAAGCACCCACGAAAGGAAGGCACCCCTGAGAATAGGAGCCTTTCCTCCTATAAGAATCGTTGCACCGGTTTCCTTGCCCGGACGGATCGCCTTCGTCATTTTGCTTATGCAATGCATGCAGCGAACGCAGTCCTCCGGTTTCACGCCGAGCTTCTGACTTTTTTCGTCGTATTCGAGCGCCTGGGTTGGGCATTTGTCGACGATCAGGCCCTTGATATCGAGGCCCTTCGCGGCGTATTCCTTTACCGCCGCCTGATCTATCCTGAGGCTGTCACGCCACGTCCCTATAATGGTGAAATCGGCGCGAGCGATGGCGGCGACGCAGTCATTGGGGCACGCGGATGCCTTGATTTTAAACTTGTACGGCCAGCGTGGACGATGGAGCTCGTCCTGGAATGTCTGGGTAAGATCATAGATAAGATTGAGACTGTCGAAACATGCCCACTCGCACCGGGCCGGCCCGACACAACCGCTCGGAGTACGGAGAGCCGAGCCCGATCCACCGAGATCGAAGCCGCTCTCGGTGAGCGTGTTGAACGCCGGCTGGATCTGTTCGGTATCGGTACCGAGAAGAATGATATCGCCGGTCGAGCCATGCATGTTCGTAAGTCCGCTACCGTGCTTCTCCCATATGTCGCAGATGGTGCGCAGAGCCTTTGTCGTATAGAACCATCCGGAAGGATGATTTACGCGAACGGTGTGCATCTGCTCGGCGTTGGGGAACTTTTCCGGAATGTCGGTATAACGGCCAATCACGCCGCCCCCGTAACCCGTCACGCCAACGATGCCGCCGTGTTTCCAGTGGGTTATTTTATCCTTATAGGATTGTTCGACGACACCGAGCAGATCCTTCGCTTTGGCGTTTTTGCCGGCGGACCGCTTAATTTCTTTTACGAAACTCGGCCACGGGCCTTTCTCCAGTTCATCTAGTAAAGGAGTATCACTTGGCATTCTTTACCTCCTTCGTTGGATTAATGTTCGCTCATTATAAGACAAGCACCGGAAAACACTTAAGTCAAGAGAAAACAACGGACCTAAAACGACGTAAGTGATATTTTTTCAAAAAACTTCTGACTCATATACCATTGTTTTGTTTATACAATTGTAATTTAAGAAATCCGTTGAAGTTCCACCCGTCAATTCCGGATGAAATTGAATCGTCACCGGTTACATGAACCATACTTTAGTCCCACGAACGTCGATACATAGATTCAATATTTCAAACGCACCTTAAATGAACTACATTCATATAATGAGCATTGTTCATCGGGGAGGTAATTTGTCAAGATAAATAAATGCTCATGGAATCCGGCTGCCCTTCCACGGAAACTTCGGCACTCCTGAAAGTCGGATGATTTATCCAGCTCCATCGCCGGAAAGCGTTGTACGGGCACAAAGTACGATGTAAGCCCTGATAAAAATATTAGCATCAACGGCGCGTTTTTCTTGAAATTAATGGACACACGATTACACTGAACCGTGAATACATCAACACGGCGGTGAAAAGTGAAAAAGAATGAGCTGGACGCGCGTTCGTTTCTGTATCCGATGCCCGCAACGCTTGTTGGAGCGAATATAGAAGGGAAACCGAATTATCTCGTAATAGCATTTTGCGGAGTGATGAATGCGCACCCTCCGATTATTTCAGTCTCCATCAACCAGTCGCATTTTACCAATATCGGCATAGTCGAGAACAAAACATTCAGCGTGAATATACCGTCGGCGGACATGGCCGTCAAAACGGACTATTGCGGACTGGTGTCCGGCTCCGAGGTCGATAAATCGGGCGTGTTCACCAGTTTTTACGGGAAGCTCAAAACCGCTCCGATGATAGAAGAGTGTCCGCTTAACCTCGAATGCCGCCTCATCCAGACGATCGATTTTGATGTCGATACCGCGTATATTGCGGAAATAGTCGGTGTTTATACCGACGGGCGGTATCTCACCGACGGCCGGCTTGATGTAAAAAAAATCGATCCGCTTCTCTTCGCGACACACGAGCGCGCATATTACAGGGTCGGCGATTACATAGGACAGGCATGGAATATCGGCGCCGGATACGAAGGGAAGGACGCAATTAAAAAGAAAAAATAATCTATCTTACGCCGCGATGCGCGTAGACTGAGAGATAACGGAAATGGGAGACTTACTGCGTATCGCGGATTCTTTTGCCCGCGATGAAATGCCGGAATCGACCGGTGATTGCCGCGTTTACCCGCGTTCACGCTTTTCTGTCGGCAACAGCCGAATCCTCATGATACGCTCGGGGAATACCGGACAAATGCTCGCGTGCGGATCGGGACCGTTGTTCGATGATCTTGATGGCGAGTCGCTGGGTCTCTGCAGATTGTGCCCTCTCAATGAGGCGACGCGCCTCGCGCTTTACAGACATCTTCCATTTACGGTCCCCGGGCCCGCCGGCAGGCTCCGTGCAGGTATCGGCCTCGGGGATCGCCTGGGAAGGGCGGCGGCGGGACACCTCGGGGCCGTTGCGGGAAAGGATGTGTTCCCGATCCTGGCCCAGCAGAGCACGCGCGAGCTTTCACTGACCGGAAGAACGTACCCGGAGGTGCTGGATGCCGCATGCTTCGCCGTTGTCCGCGAAGGATATACCGGGGGCTACGGCGCGGACGGAGACCATCTCAAAAAAGAAAGCGATATCGCGGAGGCGATCCGGCTCGGTTTTTCGATGATCACCCTGGACTGTTCGGATTTCATCGATACGACGGCGGAATCGCTGACCATCCAGGTTTTGAAGAAGCGCTATACTTTAATACCGTCTTCAGTACGCCGGGAGTACGAACGTGTATACAGGGGAGTGTCTTTCCGGGCGGGCAACGCTGAGATATCTTTCGACACCGCCGAACTCGCGCGATGTCTGATCCTCTATTCCGGCGTGATCGACTACGCGGAAAAGATTTATACCGATCATATCCGTGGGGCCGGGAGAGGAGTGGATTTCGAGCTTTCAATCGATGAAACCTCCACCCCGACCACACCAGAGGCCCATTACCTTGTTGCGGCGGAGCTCCGGCGGCGTGGCGTCGAGATAACGAGCCTGGCGCCGCGTTTTTGCGGAGAATTCCAGAAAGGGATTGATTATCGCGGGAGTGTCGACCGCTTCGAACGGGAGTTCGCGGTCCATGCGGCGATAGCCGATGAATTCGGTTACCGTCTGAGCGTTCATTCGGGCAGCGACAAGTTCGCGGTGTTTCCGGTTATAGGTGAACTTACGGAAGGTCGGTTTCACGTCAAAACCGCGGGAACCAGCTGGCTCGAAGCGGTAAGACTCGTCGCGCGCAGGAACCCGGAGCTATATCGCAAAGTGCATGCGAAAGCGATCGCGAGCTTTTCGCTGGCACGGGAATATTATCATGTGTCCGCCGATCCTGCGTCCGTCGCTCCGCTCGATTCCGTCGCCGACGGCGATCTACCGGGATATCTCGACGACGACGATGCCCGGCAGGTGCTGCACATCACGTACGGGTTCATACTGAACGGGACGGCGGAGAGAACGGTTGATCCGCTTGGACGGGAATTCCTGTCAGCCATCGATGAGGACGAAGACCTCTATCGCGACATGCTTGCCGCCCACATAGGAAAACATCTCGCCCTGCTCGGCAAATAGGAGACGAATGGAACGCTTTATCCACGACGACTTCATGCTTCAGTCGGAGAGCGCGCGAAGGCTTTTTCACGATTACGCTTCGGCGATGCCGATCATAGACTATCATTGCCATCTGAACCCGGAACGGATAGCGTCGGATCATCGTTTCAGGAGCGTTACCGAGGCCTGGCTCGACGGCGACCATTACAAGTGGCGCGCGATGCGGGCGAACGGCGTGGATGAACGCCTCATAACGGGTGAGGCGGACGATCGCGAGAAATTCAGGGCATGGGCGCGCACCGTTCCCCGTACGCTGAGAAACCCCCTGTATCACTGGACGCATCTCGAGCTGGCGCGCGTTTTCGGTATAACCGAAGTCCTGCTCGACGAGAATAACGCCGATAGCGTTTTCGACGCCTGCAATGAAATGCTGGCGTCGCCGGGTTTAGGCGCGCGTTCGATCGTGGCGAAATTCAACGTCGAGGCGGTATGCACCACCGATGATCCGGTCGATTCACTCGAGCATCATGCCGCCTTCAAAGCCGCGCATAACGCTCCGTTCAGAATGTACCCGGCATGGCGACCCGACAGGGTGCTCGCGGCCGGCGACCGGGACCTTTTTGAACCGTGGATCGAACGTCTGCGGGCGATCACCGGGATTACGATCGATAAATATGACGACCTTATGGCAGCATTGCAGGTTCGTCATGACTTCTTTCATTCCCTCGGGTGCCGTCTTTCCGATCACGGTCTCGAGTCGATACCCGCCGATGAATGGAAGGAGAAGGAAGTTAAAAAAATTTTCGCGAAAGCCCTCGGGGGAAGTCGGCCGGCAGATGATGAACTCGTACAATACCGGTCGGCGATTCTGCATCAGCTCGCCGTGATGGATTGCGGGAAAGGCTGGACGCAACAGTTCCATCTCGGGGTGCTGCGGAATACGAACTCAAGAATGTTCGCTTCGCTGGGACCCGATACCGGATACGATTCCATCGGTGATTTTTCACACGCGCGATCCACCGCGCGCTTTCTGAACGGGCTGGAACGCGAGGGGAAACTCGCCAGAACCATTTTATACAATATCAATCCTGCCGACAACCAGCTGTTCGCCACGATGATCGGCAATTTCCAGGATGGTTCCGTCCCCGGCAAACTGCAATTCGGCAGCGGATGGTGGTTCCTGGACCAGAAGGAAGGGATGGAGGCGCAGTTGAACGCGTTGTCGAACATGGGGCTTCTCGCCAGGTTCATCGGGATGACGACCGATTCAAGGAGCTTCCTGTCATTCCCGCGCCACGAATATTTCAGGCGTGTGCTGTGCAACCTGATCGGTTCGGACATGGAAAACGGCCTCGTCCCGCGGGACATGGACTTTATCGGGCGAATGGTTCGGAATATCTGCTACTTCAATGCAAGGGACTACTTTGATTTTCCGCATTGATAAAAGACCGATGAGATTACCCTCATTTAAGGGTTTACACTATCTATAAGCTTATGTTCGGGCCGGGCTTCGCCCCTGCGAACGCCGAGCATCATCAAAAAGGCCAGGCAGATGAACACCGACGAAGCGACGTAGATGGAGCTGTAGTCGTTTCCGGTCAGCTGTATTATCCATCCATTGACGTTCGGTCCCGCGATCGCGGCGGCCGTTATAAACAGGTAGTATATCCCCGTGTAGGTGCCCGCGCGCAGGTCATCGGTCATGTCAACGACCATCGGGAGCGAATTGACGTTCACCATCATCCACGCGCAGCCGCAGATCATCAGAAGTACCCCGACGACCGGTATGGTCCCCAGCACCGGCAGCGCCGTGATGACGACGGTCAGGGTTTCCGGTTTAAGAAAATATATTGTCAGGAGCACCACGAAAAGGACGGAAAGGCCGATCATGATGGAACGCCTTCTTCCGATTTTTCCGCCGATGGCCCCGGCAGGGAGGGCGAACAGAACGAGCGTGAGCAGGAATTGCCCGAGGATGCGCGAGCCGTGTTCGCCGGGATAGCCGAGATGGTTCTTCGCGTACAGGGTGAAAAACGCCTCGATGGCGTTAAGGGCGATGAACCAGAAGAAATGCGCGAGAAAAACACGGAGCGCGCTGCGCTCGCGGTCGCGCAGAATAAGCCTGAGGTTGGCCCACAGTTCCGGTTTTTCCTCGAGATTCGATTCGTACTCCTTCGGTTCCCGTATGAAGGCGAAAAGCATTATTCCGGCGAGGACAACGAGGCAGGATCCCATCCAGAACGGATAGGCATGGTTTACGGCGAACAGCGCGCCGCCGCCGACGGCGGCGATGATCCCGCCGATTCCGCCCATGAAATTGCTGATGCCGTTGGCCTGCGAGCGGTTGGGCGAGGGGGTGATGTCGGCGAGGAGCGCGACCACCGGTGTGCGCCACAGGGCCATGCTGAGTATCAGCGTCATGGTGCAGGCGACGAAGACCGGCAGGATCGGTGCAAGTGGAACGAAGATGAAGGCGGAAGCCGCCACCGGGATGCCGGTGATGATAAACGGCATGCGTCGCCCGATGCGGGTGCGGACCCTGTCGGAAAACGCCCCCATGGGCGGCTGTATGAACAGCGCCGCGATATTGTCGAGCGTCATGAAAAAACCGATCATGGCCGGGGCCATCAGGAAGCGCTCCTGTAGAAAGAGAGGGACGAAGCTGTTGTAGATCACCCATACCGCGCTGAATCCGAACGAGCCGAATCCGAGAAGAAATATCTTTCCATAATTGAATTTCATGAGGCCGACCCCTTTGTTTTAATCCATATCCGCCTGGATACTGCAATCCAACCGTCAATAAATATGTAAACGGATCACTCCCGGAAGAGCGATCTCACGGACTTTTCAGATATAGCATGCCGTATCGAGCGATTGCCGCCACGGCCGCGCGGTGCGTACCTTTTCCGGAAAAAACAGAGCGCACTCCGCGACGGCGGCGAGGGCGCCCGTCAGTATATGCGAATTGCGATAACGCCCGAACACGAACTCACGTTCGTTCAGGATCCTTTCGGCGGTTTCGAGATAGCGCAGGCATGCGCGATACACGTCATCTTTGCGGTACCATCCGGCGTTGCGGCTGGAGCGGGTGAGGCAGTAGACGCCGTCGAGATCGATGCAGTAGGTGACGTCCGAATCCCATAGGCCGTTCGCGTGCTGAAGGCGCAGGGTGTGGTCGACGATCCTTTCGGGATAGCGCCATTTCCGTCCGAAATACTCGTAAACGTAATACATGTGGAAGGCGCCGCCCATTTCGTGCTTGGTAGGTCGCGGGATTATCCCCAGACGGTGAACGATTCCCCGGCACCAGAAACCGGATGCAGGATCGGCGGCGCGGTCGAGCCAGTCGAAGTACCATTCGAAGAATTCGTCGGTACCTCCTCCGGTCATGGCGAGCGCCGCGGGGACGCCGGAAACGACGTGCGATCCAGGCCAGATGATGGACCAGTTTACACGTTCGATCCATCGTTCCATGGAACGGCGATCCGCCAGGATTTCAGCCGACCATGCCAGCGGGTGTGACGGCGACCGGCCGATGAGCCTGAGGGCGGCGACAGCGTAGGCGGTGGTGTGCTCGCGGTGATGGAATGTATAGGTCCTGTCGTACCATCCGTCGTTCTTCTGGAAACAGTTTATAACCGATGCCCATTCATCCTTCTGGTTTTCCGTGAGCGCCAGGTCGTCCATGATGTAACGGCTGATGAGCATATCGGTTGTCCCGTACGAATCGGTCGGGCCGCCTTTTTTATAGCTGTATTCCCCGGTGAGAGAACCGGAAACGAATTGCCGTTCCCATGCCGGATAGATTTCGAGTTGAAACCGGGTAAAATCGAAGACGCGATCCGTGCTGCTCATTTCCCACCATAGAGCTTTCGCAAAAGATGAAAGGCCGCCTTGGGAACCCGCTTGGAGGATGTGATACCTTTCAGGTTATAGTATGGAACTGGATTGTTGGGGAACCATGTGCAGTAGAAATCGGAGAACACCCAGGGGGATATCCCGGTTATGAACGCCCTGGACCTGGCGGCATCGAAGTACGCTTTGATTAAACCGGCCTGGTAATCTTCGGAATAGGTTTTCCCGAAGCCGACCCGTTCGGCCTTCCATATGCCATCTTCTTCCTTGCGCCCTGGTGCCGCGTCCGCGCCGAATTCTGATACTATGATCGGTTTCCCGGGAAAACGGCGATGAAGGCGATCCAGATGGGGCCCGATATCCCCGGTGGAGCCATAATACCATCCGCAGTACATATTGACTGAAATGACGTCCATGCTTTCGGCCGCCTGCCTGTTGTCGTCGAAAAAAGGAATGTTGTAGGTAAGCTCGGCCATCGTTACCGGCCGGCTTGTATCAAAAGTTCGCACCACCTCGCGAAGCCAGCGGTATACCCTTCCTCCATCCCTGAAGAGCGTATAGGTCTCGTTACCGACGCTCCACATGATGATGGCGGGATTGTTACGGTCACGCTCGATCATCTCGGCGATCTCACGCCTGGCATTGAGCAGGAATGCGCGGTTCATCATCTGGCGCATGCCGAACATTCGAACGGGGAATCGAAGTATGCCCTGCTTCTCCTCGTGCCAGGCGCCGAAGCCGGTGCCGGTCTGGTAATTGGCGATCTCCTCGCTGAGAAGAAAGCCCCGGTCGCGGGCCGCGCAAAGTTCCTCGACGCAGTGTGGATAGTGTGCCACGCGGATGTAATTCGCATTGAGCTTTTTTATGAGATCGAGATCACGGGCGATTATGGAAGCGTTCTGTGTGGCTCCATAAACGGGATCGTCTTCGTGTTTGCAGATCCCTTTAAGGAAAATCGACGATCCATTCAGAAGTAGTGACCCGTCGCCGGTCGATAAGCTTCGAATACCCGTCTTTAACGCCAGGTCCTGCCGTATACCTTTTCCTCGCAGTGAGAGCCTTACGGTATACAGTCGTGGATTCTCCGGGCTCCACAGTGAAGGTTTTTTAATTTTAAATGAGAAACGAAGTGCATCAATTGATCCGGCGGGTGTGCGGGGGCCGCTTTTAAATGTTCCGATACGCTTCCCGCCGGGTGCATGCACCGAACAGGAAAGCTCGACCG
>CAZVEG010000111.1:0-11778 GCA_964625625.1 uncultured Leptospirales bacterium
GCTCCATGGCCGCCATGAAGCACGTGGGGCTGAATGTCGCGGCGGATCCGCTCTTCACCTTCTCGTACACCGGGGCCAACGGCGGCTTCGTCATCATCAACGCGGACGATCCCGGCGCGTGGAGCTCGCAGAACGAACAGGACAACCGGCATTACGCGCGCGCGGCCAAGGTCCCCATGATCGAACCCACCAGCCCCGCCGAGGCCAAGGAGTTGACGAAAATGGCCTTCGACATCTCCGAACAGTTCGACCGCCCGGTGATCGTGCGTATCACCACGCGCATCGCCCATTCACAGGGAGTGGTGGAACTGGGCGAACGGAAGGAGAATACGCTGAAGCCCTTCGAGCGGAATCCCCAGAAATACGTGATGATCCCGGCGCACGCGCGGCCGCGCCACCGCTTCATCGAGGAGCAGATGGTGAAGCTGAAGGAGTTCTCGGAAAACTCGCCGCTCAACACGATAGAATGGAAAAACAAAAAGCGCGGCATCATCGCCGACGGCGTGGCCTACCAGTACGTCAAGGAAGTCTGCCCGGACGATTCGGTTCTGAAGATCGGGTTTATCTGGCCGCTCCCGGACAGGGTCATCCGCGAATTCGCCGCCGGGGTTGAGGAACTCTACGTGGTGGAGGAGCTCGATCCGTTCATTGAGGATTATGTTCGTGCGATGGGATTCAAGGTGACCGGCAAGGAGCTCATTCCCATCCTCGGTGAGCTCACGCCCGAGATCGTGGACATGGCGCTCAATAAAAAGAGGCCGGCCGCGGACATCCCGGCCTATACATCGAAGATTCCGGGACGCCCGCCCGCGCTCTGCAAGGGCTGCCCGCACGGTTTCGTTTTCGAGGTGCTCAAAAAGCTCGACGTCGTGGTGAACGGCGATATCGGCTGTTACACGCTCGCGGTGCTTCCACCCTATTCGGCGATGCACAGCCAAGGCTGTATGGGCGCGAGCATCGGCATGCACACGGGTTTCGAGAAGGCGAGGCCCGAGATGGCGGGCAAATCGGTCGCCGTGATCGGCGACTCGACCTTCATTCATTCGGGCATTACGCCGCTCATTGATCTTGTGTACAACAAGGGAACCGGCACCGTGCTCATCCTCGACAACCGCGTGACCGCCATGACGGGCCACCAGGAGAATCCCGCCACCGGGGTAACGCTGATGGGCGAGGAAACGCACGAGCTTGATCTCGAGCTTCTGTGCAGGGCGGTCGGTGTGAAGCGCGTGCGGAAGGTCGACCCCAAGAACATCGAGGAGTTCGAGAAGACCGTGCGCGAGGAGCTCGCGGCGCGCGAGCCCTCGGTGATCATCTCATCCAGGAAATGCATACTGACGAAGTGAGGCCGCCATGAAGAACGTGATTTTCGCCGGGGTCGGCGGGCAGGGAGTGATCCTCGCCAGCAAGATACTGATGGAGGCGGCGATGGCCGCCGGTTACGATGTGAAGGAGTCGGAGGTGCACGGCATGGCCCAGCGCGGCGGAAGTGTCGACTGCCATGTGCGCTACGGAGAGAAGGTGTATTCGCCGCTCATCGAAAAGGGGACGGCCGACTTCGTGGTGTGCCTTGAGCTTCTCGAGACCATGCGCAAGCTGGAATACCTGAAAAGCGACGGCATGATCATCGTCAACCGGGAGAAGATCGACCCGGCGCCGGTGGCCGCGGGGCTCGAAAAGTACCCCTCCGACATCGAGGACTGGCTCAAGGCGAACGTCAAAAAGCACCTCGTGCTCGACACGAAAGCCGCCCTCAAGGAGGCGGGAAGCTCCCGGGCGCTCAACATCGTGATGCTCGGCGCGCTCTCGAATTACCTGGAGTTCACGGAAGAGCAATGGGCGGCCGCCATCCGCGCCCTCGTGAAGGAGAAGTTCGTCGAGATGAACCTCAAGGCCTTCGCGCTGGGTAAAGGCCTGGTGGCCTGAAGGGGGCCGGCGATCGCGCGCCACGACCAATACGGGGGAAGAGCATGAAGAGTTCAGCAATTTTAAAACGGCCGATGTGTGTGATCGCGCTTGCGGCCGCCGCTGCCGTAATATCCTGCTCGACCTATTCCGTTTCGAGGGAGATGTCGAACGGAAGCGCGCTTAAAAAGATGAAGAGCGCGTGCGTAGTGCTGCGCCTTTCACAGAAGAGCAGGATCGGCAGGGAAGAGCAGACGAAGAACCTGACCAACTGGCTCGCCGCCGCCAGACCGATCAGGAAGACGGCGATCGCGACGTCCTGCGGGGAGTCGGTGTGCTCCTACGACGCCGAGGAGGAGCGGTTCTACCAGACCGACGGCGAAGGAGATTTCCTGAAGTTCAAGGCCGCCGGCGTGGTGAACGAGTTCATCCGCGTCAACACGGCCGAACTCAAAAAGATCATTGCCGAGAATGACTGTGACGGTATAGTCATCTACGAGGTATATGGAGTCATGGCGCTCGAGATGCAGTTTTTCGATTTCGATTCGGTCGTGTGCGTGCTCGACCGCGATCTCAAAATCGCGTATCTTGACCGTCAGTTCAATTCCTTCGCAGTCGACGAGATCAGCGCCGCGCGGGTGCGGCAGCAGCTTGTCGACCGGGTGAGCGAACGCCTCATAAACACGCTCGATGACCTGAATTTCCTGCGGCGCTGAAACCCATGCATTCGCCCTGTACTCCCGGCACGGAACGGCCGTGCCACTACCGGGAGCTTTTCGTCGCCTCCAACGGGGAGGTTTATCCCTGCTGTCTCACCTGGAACAATCCCGCGCTGCGCATAGGCCACATCACCGACCCCGATCTTGAGCAGCGCCTGCTCTCCTTCGACGGATCGTGCCGGTGCTCCGGCTTTACGCTGAGGAAGGGGAAACCATCCGACGAACGCGAGTACAAGCTGAACGTCGAAACGGGCCTCGCCTGCAACGGACGCTGCGCGATGTGCTGCGTCAACGCCCCTTCTTCGCACAGCCCGTACCTGTATTACGGGGAACTCGACCGGCTCATCGAAACCCTGCCCGCCATCAATCACATGGTGGTCCAGGGCGGCGAGGTGCTCATCCAGAAGAAGACCATGGAATGGCTTCGCGCGCTTTCACTGAGGCGGCCGGAAATCCCTCTGGCACTCATCACGAACGGGAATGTGGAAGCGGATATGGTGCCGTTCGTCGAGTCGCTTTTTTTCAACGTGCTGGTGTCGGTGTACGGCTTCCAGGACGAGACCTACCGGCGTATCACCCGCATGGAGCTTGAAAAGACGCTCCGCTTCGCCGGGGACCTGGTGAGGCGCGGGAAGACCACCGTGCATCTCAAATACCTGGTTACGCCCCTCAACCTTCACGAACTGCCGCTCTTTCTGCGCTGGGCGGTCGCGCTTGGCCCCGAAACGATCTCGGTGATCGACTCGAACACCGCTCTCTACATCAACCGGAACACGCCCGACCGCTACTGGGACCTCGTCATCGGGCGCACGGGCGGAGAGGTGCGCCGCGTCCTCTCCGGGGAATCGGACCGGCTAAAAGCTTCTGGCACCGTGCTGCTTCTCGACGCGCTGTCGCGGGAGATGTTCGGGCTCGACCAGGGCTTCGTCGAAGAGGCGGGGCTCGCGGACACGGTGCTTCCGAATCCCATGGTGGGGTGACGAACCACGCGGTGACCGTCCCGCCGGTGTGCCTTCGATACGGTGAAATGGTTGGCGACCACACGCTCTTGTGTCCTCAATAGAAGATACTAAAAATTCCCCGAAGAATTTATTATCGCCAGATTTTGACTTTCCCCGACTTGAGCGTATATTGGTATATCGCGATTCTGACAAAAGGATGTCGCTCAACCTTGCAGTCTGAGAGTGGAGCCGGCCATTCCGGAGATCACGCGTTATATTCCGGCAAGCGACCGGCGGAGGAAAAAATGAAAAAATTGATAGAACGATTTATTTCCACAAACGACGACGCCGGCCTCCTGATTGCCCGGACAATGCTCGGCATCGTAATGATTCCGCACGGCGCACAGAAGCTGTTGGGCCTCTTCGGCGGGGCCGGTTTCGGCGCCTCGATGGGCTACTTCACCTCGACGGGTATTCCGGCACCGGTGGCCTTCCTGGTGATAATGGCCGAATCACTGGGGGCGCTGGCGCTGGTGCTCGGCTTTTTCGGCCGGTTCATGGCGTTCGGCATCGGCCTGGACATGCTGGGAGCGATACTGATCGTTCATCTGCCCCATGGCTTTTTCATGAACTGGTACGGGGCTCAGGCCGGGGAGGGTTTCGAATATCATCTGCTGGCCATCGCGCTGTCGCTGGTGATCATCATCGGCGGGAGCGGAAAGCTTTCAGTGGACCGGTTGCTTCACGGATTGATGCGGAGGTGATGTTCTCCTTCGCCATGCCGGGGGGCGGGGACCGGTTCCGGGAATGCGCGGGAACGCGTGAGGGACGTCATACGGACAGGTTCGATTGTATCGCCCGGCGGGTTTCCGCGATCAGCGCCGGAATCGCGGAATGATCGCGGCCGGCGGTTTCGATCGGGTCCCCGACGGTAACGCCGATCCGCCCGGGATGAAATTCAAGGCCGCCCTTCGGGAGCACCTTCCTGCTGCCGTTGACGGTGACCGGCAGAATGGGGAAGCCGTTTTCCAGGGCCACGGCGAATCCGCCCTTCTTGAACTCGCCGAGCCGCCCGTCGGCGGAGCGGGTGCCCTCGGCGAAGAACATGACACTCGCGCCGCGGGGAAGCCGCTCGAGACCCTTTCGGATGCTGTCGCGGGCGCTTTCGGTATTGCGCCGGTCGATGAAGATGTTCCGCGCGGCGTACAGCGCGTAGCCGAAGAGCGGCGCTTTTAAAAGCTCCTTTTTTATTATCCAGCGGAACTGCACGCCGAGCGAGGTGACCAGGGCCAGTATGTCGTAGTGCGACTGGTGGTTCGATATGATGATGTATGACCGTCCTTTGCCTATCTTCTCCTTCCCGCTGATATCGACGCGCGAAAATGACGCCAGAAGCATCACGCGCGCCCATATCTTCGATATGGAGAATGCGAGGTTCCCGGTGCTGCTCAGAACCGCGGCCAGCGTCATCGGGATAAAAATCGCCAGCGTCATCGCGGACGCCCAGAACGCGAGCCAGAATATTTTCGCGAAGCGGATAACGGGTTTCATGAGCTCCCTCCGGGAGTTATCGTGCGGGCCATGAAGGCCCTTTCGCCATCTCCTTCTCCAGTTCCTCTCGTTCGCGTTGTCTTCGCTCTTCCGCGAGCCTGATCATGCGGGTAAAGTTATCCCAGTCGATGTCTTCGATGATCTTCCAGTTTCCTGCGCCGCGTTCTTTTATCACCAGGTCCCATTTGAGACGGCGCACCGAGGCGGGCGTTCCCACCAGGGCCAGGAGCATGAGAAAAGCGGCGACGCATGACGGGATGAACCACGGAAGCGCCCTGCTCATATCGATGCTCAATCCCATGGTGATTATGCCGTACATCAGGGCGGTGAGGGGAATGATCGCCATGAGCGAAATAAGGAAACTCGAGATCCATGAGCGGTTTAGTATGAAATTGCCGGGGCTTATGCTCAGGACATGATCGCGCGCCTTTTCAACGTCGAATGTAAGGGTATCGGGTTTACGTCTTGGGTCGGGGACAATGAGCACGCTTTTAAACCGCGCGGTGCGCTTCATATTGATTTACCCGGACCGTGCTTCATGATGCCGCGACGGTACACCCAAGCCCGGAATATGGCCAGTCATTTTTATCGATGATCGGGTTCGTGGAGGGGCGTTTCCCGGCGCCGGCCGCCGCAAAACGTAAATGAGGAGAGGGGCCGGCCGGAAGATAGAAACGCATTGGAGACGGCGGGATTCGAACCCGCGTCCTGCAACACACACCTGCAACGTCTACATGCTTGTCCCCTTCATTTGATTCAAGTCCTGATTCCGGGAAGGAGCGCCGTACTCAGGACCGGGTTCCCTGTGTCTTCGCTCCGGCTCCGGGAACGGGTGCCTTCGCTATCCTCTGTTTCTTACGCCGCTGAAAGCCCCAGAGGAGCAGATCCATCAGCGACGCCCGTGGGTGTTAAGCCGCGAGAGCTAATTCGTTGTTTGCGTTTAAATTTTTCCCGCCGCGATTTACGAGACGACGGACGCTCGGCATGCAGCTGCAGACACATCATTGCAGTCGAAACCATATTCGTCCCCTGCAGGATACAATATAGCACCACGGGGGCGCGGCGTCAACCGGAATGCGGGGGATGGACAGTGGATTCCAGAAAATGGAGGGGGTCCTTTCGGATAATCGGCGGGGAAAGGCTTTCCCGCGTCCGCTTGGAACACGAGTTCGTTCCGTAATCTGATTGCCAATTCCATCACATATGCTATTGTGATCGGGCTCAGCCGGGAGGACTTCCCGTACATGTGAGGAGGATGAACCATGTCAACGTCGACGCGTCGCTTCGCGGCCCTGATCGCCGCACTCATGCTTGCGTTTCTCGTTCCTGCCCGGGGGCCGTTCGCGGCGGCGGATATATCCTCCGGGTACGACGTGCGGATACTGCGCGACCGCTGGGGCGTGCCGCATGTGTTCGGGACGAAGGATACCGACGCGGCCTTCGGGCTGGCGTACGCCCACGCCGAAGACGACTTTAAAACAATGCAGCTGGTCATGATGGCGGTCGGTGGCCGCCTGGCGAGCGTGCTCGGGCCGAAGGGCGCGGGGAACGACTACCTGGTGAACCTCATCCGCCTGTGGGACACGGTGAACGCGCGATACGAGATCGACCTGGACCCCCGCACGCGCGCCCTGTGCGAGGCCTATGCCGGGGGCGTCAATCACTACGCCGCGCTCCATCCGCGCGAAACCGTTCCGGGCCTTGGACGCGTAACGGGAAAGCACATCGTGGCGGGGTTCGTCCACAAGATGCCGCTCATGGTGGGCGTCGACGTCGTGCTGAAAGAGCTCTTCGAAAAGCCGAAGACCGCGGCAATGCGGCCGATCGATTCCATGCTCGCCGCGTCGTTCCGGCATGACGCGCCCTCCCGCTTCGGGACGGGCGTCGGTTCGAACGCAATCGCGGTGTCGCCCCGGCGGAGCGCCGGCGGCGAAACGATGCTGGCCATCAATTCGCACCAGCCGTGGGAGGGGCCCGTCACCTGGTACGAGGCCCACGTGCGCAGCGGGGAGGGATGGAACATGACCGGCGGCCTGTTTCCGGGCTCGCCCGTCGTGTTCCACGGGCACAACGAGAATCTCGGCTGGGCCCACACCAACAACTACCCTGACCTCGTGGACGTGTACGAGCTCGACATCAACCCCGACAACCCGAACCAGTACCGCTACGACGGCGCGTGGCGCGAGCTCGAGGTCCGCGAGGCGCCGATACGGGTAAAGCTGCTGGGGCCACTGCGCTGGACCTTCAAAGAGGAGGTGCTGTGGTCGGTCTACGGCCCGGCAATTCGCAGGCCGCACGGGGTCTTCGCCGTGCGCTATGCCGGGATGGGCGACATCCGCCAGGTCGAGCAGTGGTACCGCATGAACCGGGCGAGGAACATGTCCGAGTGGGAGGATGCGCTCCGCATGGCGACGCTGCCGATGTTCAACTGCACCTACGCGGATCGCGAGGGAAACATCCTGTACCACTACCAGGCGCTGCTTCCCCTGCGCGACGAGGGTTACGACTGGTCGAAGCGCCTGCCGGGCGACACCTCGAAGACCCTGTGGACCGGGTACCTGCCGTACGGGCGCCTGCCGCGCGTCAAGAACCCCGCGTCGGGCTTCGTCCAGAATTGCAACAACACGCCGTTCCGCGCCACGCTCGACCCCGAAAATCCGCGCGCGGAGGACTATCCGAAATCTTTCGGCATAGAGCTCCGCATGACGAACCGGGCGCTTCGCGCGCTCGAGCTCTTCGGATCGGACGACTCCATCACGCCGGAGGAGTTCTACCGGTACAAGTATGACATGGCCTACTCGAAGGAGTCGAAGATGGCGAAGCTCGTGGCGCGCATCCTCGCGCTTCCCCCGTCCGACGATCCCACAATAAAGAACGCCCGTGATGTTCTGGCCCGCTGGGACCTGCGCGTGGACCCGGCGAACACCGGCGCTGCCCTGGCGGTGACCTGCCATACGATCATCATGAAGGGCCGCGAGAGGGCCGAGGTCGCGGACGTCCCGGAACGCGCCATCGCCGACGGGTTCGCGAAGGCCGCGAGGCTCGTGCAAAGCGCGCACGGGCGCGTCGAGGTTCCCTGGTCGGGGGTGAACCGGCTGATACGCGGGACGACCGATATCGGCCTCGGCGGCGGTCCCGACGTATTGCACGACGTGACGGGCGATCTGATGAAGGACGGACGGTTCCGGGGAAGGGTCGGCGATTCCTACGTGCTTCTGGTCATCTGGGACCGAAACGGTAAGCTCTCATCGCGGAGCATCCACCAGTACGGAAGCGCCACCCTCGACGCGGCGTCGAAACATTATGCCGACCAGTCGCCGCTCTTCGCGCGGCGCGAGCTCAAGCCGGTGTGGCGCGACGAGAGCGAGATACGCGCCAACCTCGAGCGCGAATACCGGCCGGGTGAAGAAATGGCGCAAAGACCGTGAAGTGAAAGATTTCGTCCGCGCTTGCCTTTGTTCGAGTACTGTGCTACGATAGGGCACGTTAAATCTGAAGCGAGGAGGATAATATGAGCATTACATCTTTATTGCTGTTTGTGGTGATAGGGGCAGTTGCAGGATGGCTTGCCGGAAAAATCATGAAAGTGGTTGGTTTCGGTCTCGTCGGCAATATCATTGTTGGAATCATAGGGTCGTTTATCGGCGGGTTCATGTTCAAGGGTCTCGGTATAACGGCGGGCGGAATGTTCGGATCCTTGATCGTCGCGCTTGTCGGCGCGTTGGTGTTGCTGTATATCGTAAAACTGATTAAAAAATAATCCCGACGGGACACCGCTTTCCGCCCGCTCCCGGGGGGGCGGCAACACTGGATGTACCTTGATACAGCGTGCGCCGATCACCCGTCCGGCAGGGTATGGGCGGTGCATTGCCGCGGTTTGCCCCGTTAAACGCATCTCCTCGGTGGCGATATTTTCGTATTCCTTCCATTCGACACAATCACAATAACTGTTGACAGCGCCTGTTCCATGTACATATATGCACGAAATCCATGGAGGGACCGTTATGCGCGACAAATTTTTCGGATATTTTCTGCATCGCTACACGAACGCGCCGTACCGGGAGCAGCAGCAGGTGCGGATCCTGGTGAGCATCGTCGTTTTCATCTTTCTGGCGCTGTGCGCCCTCAATTACGTGCTCCTCTTCGTGCGCGGCAAGGCGCTGAGCGATCCAAGCCTGATCGCGATAATAGGTTTCCAGGGGGTGCTGCTCGCCACGCTCGCGCTGGTCAGACTGGGCCTCCGCGCGCTCTCCTCGCACCTGATCATTGCGCTCTCCATCACGGCGGTATGGTTCGTGTTCTTCTCCGAAAGGGTGGACATCGTCAAGACGATGAACGGCATCGTGATGATCTATCCCGTAATCGTCATAGCGGCGATTCTCACCTCCGGCCCCTGGATAGTGGCGTACACGGCTGCGAATATCGCGCTGGTTTTTCTGCTCGGCTTCGTCTTCGAGTCCGCCGGCGACCTCAATTTTTCGCAGATGCTCGATTTCATCATCGACAGCACCGTCTCCCTGGTGTTTACGAGCGCGGGCTGCTACTCATTCGTCACGATGGCCCGCGAGGCGCACGGCCGGATCGAAAAATCGCTTCTGGAGAACAGGGAGTTCAGCGCCGGAATCGAACGGGTCCTCGGGCGGACGGGCGACATCGCCGGCCGCCTTGGAGGGACGACCGTCGAGATGACGCGCGCGGCCGAGGCGTTCTCCGAGAACGCGCAGAGCCAGGCCGCCTCGGTGGAGGAGATCACCTCGACGGTGGAGGAGATCGCGGCGAGCGGGGAGAGCGTGCGCGAGATGGCCCGGGGCCAGGTGGATCTCGCGCGCTCGGTAAACGCGGAAATGAAGGACCTCTACGAGATCGTACGGCGCGTCGGCGAGAACATGAACGACGCGCTGAAGATCCGCGACACGCTCAACCGGACCGTGGAGATGTCCCGGCGGGAGCTCGGGGAGACCCGCGGGGTGATGGGCGAGGCGAGCGGCACCTTCAGGGAGGTGCAGGAGACCGTAAACGTCATCCAGGACATCTCGGACCAGATCAACCTGCTCAGCCTTAACGCCTCGATCGAGGCTGCCAGGGCCGGCGAGCACGGCCGCGGCTTCGCGGTGGTGGCCGATGAGATCGGAAAGCTCGCCGACAGCACCTCCGAAAACGCAAAGGCCATCCACGGGATGTTCGGCCGGAGCAACGCGGAGATCGAGAAGGCCTACCGCAGCCTCGAGGTGTTCATCGACTCGCTCAACCGCATGATAGAGAACATCGCGGATTTCGGAAAACGGGTGGACGACGCGGTCGAACTCGCGCGGCGCGACATGGAGCTCAACGAGAAGGCGCGCGGCTCGCTCGGGCGGATACTCTCGGAGGCCGACAGGATACTCACGGCGGTCGACGAGCAGAAGACCGCCTTCGACGAGATTTCGAGGAATATATCGTACATCAACCAGCGCGCGCAGGAGATCGCGCACGGCTCCACCGAGCTGTCCGAGACCTCCAGGGGGATCGAAGGCGCGGTGCAGGAGCTGGTGACGCTTTCGGTCAAAGCCTGAGCGGCGCGGCCGTAGCGGCGCGCGCCAGGATCGGAGGTCCGCGCCTTAATAGCGCAGTTCCGCGCCGAGCACCGCGTAATGAAACATTGAGAAGGTATAGACCGTGTCGTTGTCGGCGCCGCCCTCCAGCATCCGGTAGCCGGCCATGAGCGCCACGCGTTCGGTGTGCCGGTACACGATCCCCGCGAACACGTCCTCGGCGCGGCCGTAGGGCGACCACGCCGCGTCCCCGCAGGCGAGGAGCGACAGGGCCGGGGAGACGATCCATTCCAGGTAGAAGTTCAATAGCGGCACGAAGCCGGTATTGTCGAGCCCTCCCTTCTGCCCGCCGCCCTCAAGCGAAATCTCGGCGTCCCGGATCTTCCCGGTAATGCCGGCGCCGAGCTTCACGATCCCGTTGCTCAGAAAATAATAGCGGTAGCTTGCCCGGTAGGAATCGAACCTGAAGCGCCCCTTTACGTCGGTGCCGGCCGGGAAGGTTTTACCGTCGAACTCGACGGCCCGCTCGAGCCTTCCCTCGGGACGAATCCTGAGCCAGGACGCCATGAGCCCGACGTAATGCCGCCCGGCGAACTCGTACCCGGCCTCCACGCGCGGCGAGAACACGATGTCCGAGTCGAGGTCGTCGACGTACGAAAAGCGCGTTCCCGTGTCGCCGGGAAGAGCCACGTCGTTGCGGGATGAGTACACCGCGCCGCCCTGCAGAACGGCTATGAATTCCGCGGCCGCGGGAATCGGGGAGAGCGCGAGGATCAGTGCGAATGTGTACAGTGTTCGCCGTATGGTTTTCATCGTGTATCCTCCGGTTGCGGTGCGGAACGCCCGACGGCGGCGGCTCACCATTTTATGCTGGCGACCGCGCATGGCTGGCCGATCGAGCGGCGCGCCGGTCACTATGCTTACATGATTTGGTCGTTTTGTCAAACAGGGCGTTGATGCTGAAGCGATATATTCCTCACCCCGCCGACGATATTTACCCCTCCTCCACCCCCATCCATTCGCGCAGACACCGGGCGGCCTCGTCGCGACAGAGCGGCGACTTCCCCGTTGAATAAAGCCCGATGCGCATGGAGATGATCGTGCCGTTGGCCCAGGGCCACCAGGCCGCGA
>CAZVEG010000112.1:0-11523 GCA_964625625.1 uncultured Leptospirales bacterium
GCACGCTGCCGGTTTCGGAGGCGGGAATCGGTTTCGTTTCCTTGTTCTGCTTCGCCGGCTTGTGCAGCGGCAGTTTGGTCTTTTCATACCATACGTAGAGTTCCGATATGATTTCCTTGCGAGGGCCTTCCTTGCCGAGCTTTCCTCCCTTCCCCAGTGCGAAGAGGCCGATCGCGCAGGCCGCTCCGTTGAGCGCGCCGCAGAGGGAGCCGAAGTCTTCTATCCCTCCCTGGAAGCCGATGAACATTTCCGACGGAAACTGGTAGCCGAGCTGTCCGACGATGGCGTTGAACACCCCGTAACCGCATCGCCCCGTCCAGAACCCTTCATAGCCGAGTTCGGCGGTTTTTTTCGGATCGAGCTTCCTGTACGTCCAGGGATGCGGCGGGAACTCTTTTGCGTAACCGCTGAGGCCGCCCAGAAGCGAGGCGCCGACAACCGATACACCGACTACGGAACCGCTGACGAGCAAATCCTTTCGTGTCAGGTTCTTTTCCATAAAATCCTCCTGGTAGTAAGTTTTACCGATTCGTGATATCAACAGCGACTATCTTAAACGGGAAGCTCCCGATAAAGATTCAATGCTGATTACAATAAAGAGGATAACTGGAAACTACAGGTCGACACCTGCGCGACGGGACCGATGGGGCGAGCGATGTATCCGAACGAACCCGTTTCCGAACGTATTCAGCCGGGTCCCGGCGAGGCTCCACGATGCACGAAAACGGGTTTCAACGAAACCGGTTTTCGACTCTTTTAAAGATTAGCTCCGGTATCGGTGAATGTCAACTTTTATAAACCGTGCGGAAAAATATTTCCTAATTGCCAATGATTTTCATTACCTTTTTTGCCCGAACGGTCGATTTATGCTGGAACAATTGTCGCGGGTACGGTGTGATGATGACAGGATCGCGTGTTCCGCATTCGTGAGGGGAGTGCCGATGAGGGGTGATCTTTTATAAACGGAGGGCCGGTTTGAAAAAGATTTTCATCGTATTCCTCGTATTATTGTCGCCGGGAGTATGCTATCTTATCGCGGGAGCGCTTTCCGATGCTCGAAGGGCGGATGCGATCTGGAGGCAGGTGCGGGCCTCAGCGCGAGAGGTGAGTTCGCCGGCATATGATCCGCGGCCGGCCTCCGAAATAATCCGGAAATTTCACGGGGCGGTAATCGGCACGGGGGCCGGGATGTTCCGCGGCGTCGAGCTCGAAATGGACGGAGAGTTCAGGCTCGGGGATTCCTGGGTCGCGCTCGAAGCGCGTCAGGTGCTCGTTCCCGGGAAGGGCTTCGTGTGGAAGGCGAAGGTCGGATCGGGGGTGTTCGTAATAAAAGGATTCGATGCATATTTCAGTAACAGCGGGAGCGTCAACTTCCGGCTGTGGGGGCTCGTCCCGATCGTAACCATGGATGGTCCCGACATTACCAGGGCCGCGAAGGGACGCCTGCTGGCGGAGACAACACTGGTACCGGGTGCTTTTTTCGGGCTGTATGGGAAGAGGCTGAAAACCGTGGGGCCACGACGGATCGGTGGCGAGGTCGATGTGGACGGCGAGACGACTGTGATCGAGATCGGTATCGGGAACGACGGCGATCCGACCGAGGTCGTCATTCTCCGTTGGGGGGATGTGAATCCGGAAAAGCGTTTCACTTATCTGCCGTTTGGTATCCGGTTTCTGAAAACGGCGACCATCGACGGCTGCACCGTACCGGTCGAGATGGCCGGAGGATGGAATTACGGAACACCCGCATACGAGGAGACAATACGCCTGCGCTTTACCGGTGTCAGATTCTTTTGATGCCAGGGGCCTGGATTCGTCATCCGGAATGCCGATGAAAAGAAGAACCCGTATCCTCCCCGACGGCGTTTCTAAAACGATTCGGGCCCGTGATGTTTTTTCGTCGTGGTTTATAAGAACGGTCGACAGAACGGCATGGATATGCTTAAAAATATCACGGTGTTGCCATATACCGAAAGAGCGGAGGAGTGAATGAAAGCGCTGGTAACCGGGGCGACCGGTTTTATCGGGTCGATCCTTGTGAGGGATGTGCTCGCGGGCGGGCATGAGGTGCGTGCGCTCGCCCTGCCGGGGGAAAACACCGCTTCACTCGAGGCCGGGGGTGTAGAGCTGGTCCGGGGCGATCTTACCGATCCGGAGAGTCTGAGAGGCATCTGCGCCGGGTGTGACGTGGTGTTCCATCTCGCGGCGCGCGTCACCGACTGGGGCAACAGGGCCAGGTTCTACAGCGCGATCCTCGGCGCGACGCGGAACCTGCTTCGCGAGGCCGCCGGCGCGGCGGGACGCTTCGTATATATCAGTTCTATCGCCGCGCTCGGGCTCGGTTCCCACCTGAAGGGATTTACGGAGACCGCCGCTCCCCGTAAATCTGGCGTTCCCTACAACGACGCGAAAGCCGACACCGAGGCGCTCGTCCGCGAATACCACGATTCGGGGAAAATCGACTGCGTCATCGTGCGCCCGGCAAACGTCACCGGCCCCGGGAGCGTATGGGTGACCGATATCATAGAAAGAATGCGGGACATGATGGTGCCGCTCATCGACGGCGGCAGGCACAGCGCGAGCCTGGTGTACGTGGACAGCCTGGTGGATGGCATCATCCGCGCCGGGACGATTGATACGGCCCGGGGGAAGGCCTATCACTTCCGCGACGACTGGCGGGTCAGCTGGGAGCGCTATATTGCGGACCTGGGCGCGTTTATAGGAAAGCGCGCGCACGGGAATGTGCCCTTCCGCGCGGCATGGACCGCCGGCAGGCTCCTCGAGGCGGTGCTAAATCCGCTCAACGTCCGCGCTCCGCTCACCCGGCTCGCGGCGGGCGTGATGGGCAGGGACAACGACGTGGACACCACGCTCGCGCGCACGGAGCTCGGATGGCGAAGCACGGTTCCGTACGACGAAGCGATGGAACGAATAGGCGCCTGGGTGAAGAAACGCTATGCGTGAAAACCGGCCGCGCCGCTTTCGCGGGTCATGATGAGCGCATATGAAAATCCAATTCGGGGAGGTATCGATGAAGCTGTCACTTCTGCTTTTCATTCTGTATCGCAAACTCAAAAAAGCCGTACGGGTGAACGGGGCCTATCGAAGCCACATCGGTACGGTCCGGCTCAAAATCCTGATCAAGACCGCCGACGGAAAGCGCGGGAGGCTCTTCATCTTCGACAGGGGGACGCTCTCCAGCCGCACGGGCGGCGATCATCCGGCCGATGCCGCGCTGGTCTGGTCGGACGCCTCGACGGCATTTCGTGTGATGGCCTCCGGAAGCGACGAGGAGTCGTTCAGGGCGGCCGCCGAAGGAAAGCTGAAAGTCGAGGGAATGGCCTATTATATCCAGTGGTTCACCGACGGCATCAAGCTCGTAATGAAATAAATACAATGCGTCAACGCGGTATGCGCGAAACGAAACAATGAACGAGGAGAACGATTATGGCAGATATAAAAGCGGGACACCTGGTCGCGAAATATTTGAAGGAAGTGGAGAAGATCGACATCGTGTTCGGCATTTCCGGCGGGCATATAGAATCCATGCTCGACGGTTTCACCGAGTATAACATCCGCACCATCGACGTACGGCACGAACAGGCCGCGGCGATGATGGCGCACGCCTACTCGGTCTATACCGGCCGCCCCGGCGTCTGCTTTCTCACCGCCGGTCCGGGATTCACCAACGGGCTTACCGGTATTGCAAACGCCTTTATGGACAACGTGCCGCTGGTGGTGCTCTGCGGGAAGCACCCGCTCCGCGACGACCTGAAGGGGGCGCTTCAGGAGATGAACCAGATCGACATGGTGAAGCCCGTCACCAAATGGGCGGCCACCTGTTACGACGCGAAGCGCATCCCCGAATACATGGCGCTCGCCTTCCGCAACGCCGCCACGGGACGGCCGGGGCCGGTTTTCCTCGAGCTTCCTCCCGACATTCTCAATATCACCATCCCGTCGGAATCCGCTCCCATGCCGGTAAAGGTGGCGCGAAATTACGCGGTCGTACCCGCGGACGAGGAGTTGATGGCCGCCGCGGATATAATCAACAACGCAAAGCAGCCTCTTTTCCTCGGTGGTACCGGCGTGGGGTTCAGCTCGTGCTCGGATTGCCTGGGCGCCTTCGTGGAGAAGACCGGCATCCCGTTTATGCTCCTCAATTACGGCCGTGGCGAGCTTCCCGACATGCATCCGCTTTCAATATGGGACTGCGGAAACGTGGGCCTCTTGGTGACCCTGGGCCAGGCCGACGTAATCGTGGCCGCCGGACTGCGGTTCAACTGGCTCTTCATGTCGGGCGATGTAATTCCCGCCGGCGCGAAGGTCGTGCGAATCGACATCGACCCGCGCGAGATCGACCGCAACCGCAGGGCCGACGCGGGCCTGGTGGGCGATGTCGGTTCGGTGCTCGGGCGCCTGTTACCGATGGTGGAGAAGAAGGATCGCGGAGAATGGGTCAAGACCCTGCGCGCGGCGAGTTACTCGTTCATCGATTCGGAGCTCAAGGCGCGCGAGACGGCGTCCGATCCCATTCATCCGATTCGCCTCGTGGCGAAGATACAGGAGGTCGTGGGCGAGGACGCGGTCTACGTGGTCGACGGAGGCGATACCAGCTATTTCGGGCAGGTCGGCCTGTTCACGAAACAGAAGGCCGGGGTCATCGGCAGCGCCTCGGGTCTTCTGGGGTGCCTGGGAACCGGCATTCCTTTCGGAATCGCCGCGAAGCTCGCCAGGCCCGACAAGCCCGTTGTTGTCCTCAACGGCGACGGCTCGTTCGGCTTCAACTCCATGGAGTTTGACACCATGGTGCGGCATAATATTCCGGTGGTGGTCGTGGTGAACAACGACTGCGCGTGGGGCATGATAAAGCACAGCCAGGAGATGTCGATAGGCGGGGAACGCCTTCAGTGCGCCGAGCTCGGCACGCGTCGTTACGACCTGATGGTCGCAGGCCTTGGCGGACACGGCGAGTTCGTAACGAAGGACGAGGAGATCGTCCCGGCGCTCAAACGCGCGATCGCGTCGGGCAAGCCCGCCTGCGTGAACGTCATGACCGATCCGACCGTCACGAGCCCCGCGACGCCGCTCTTCTACCAGTCGCTGAAGATGGAATAGGACCGGAGGCGCCATGAAAGCCCTGCTCTTCAACGTCAACGTCGCGAAGTTCCTTGCCATACAGGCCCTCAGACCCGTCAGCGCCTCGTTCTGCTACAGCGGCCCCTTCGCCACGTTCCGGCCGGCCGACATCCCCGAACCGGCGCTTCCCTCGCCGGAATGGGTGAAGATCAAAACAAAACTCTGCGGCGTCTGCGGGAGCGACATCAACCTCATCATGCTTAAGGATTCTCCCACGGCGTCGCCCTTCACCTCGTTTCCCTGTGTGCCGGGGCACGAGTTCTGCGGCGAGATCGTCGAGACCGGCAGGGACGTAAAAAACTGCGCGCGCGGCGACATGGTCACGGTGATGCCCTTCCTCGGCTGTGTGCCGCGCGGGATAAAGCCGGTGTGCCGCAGTTGCGCCTCGGGCATCCCCGGAAACTGCGAGAACTTCGCCGAGGGCGCCTTCTCCCCGGGAATGTTCATCGGCATCTGCCGCGACGTGAACGGCGGCTTCGCCGAGTACGTCGTGGCGCACCGCAACCAGGTGTTCCGCGTTCCGAAGGGGGTCAGCCCGGAGTCGGCGACGCTCACCGAGCCGCTCGCGGTCGGCCTGCAGGCGGTCATCGACAACATGCCGGGACACGACGATCGCGTGCTCGTCATCGGCGGAGGGGTGATCGGCGCGATGGTCGTCAAATCGATCCGTGCGCTCGGCAGCCGGTGCGACATCACCGTGGTAGAGCCCGCGCCGCACTGCGCCGACTACTGCACAAAGTCGGGGGCCGACCGGGTGATCGGCGGCGGCCTCATCGAGGCCGCCGTGGAGCTCGCCGGGGGCAGGGCCTACCGGCCGCTTCTCGGGGAACGGGTGGTGATGGGCGGGTTCGAACGGATCTACGATACGGTGGGGCATCAGGACACGCTCAACCTGTCGCTCCGCATTCTCGCCGCCGATGGCACACTCTCGGTCATAGGGATAGGGAAGAACGTCAACCTGGACCTCACGCCGCTGTGGCTCAAGGGTCAGACACTAAAGGGATGCTTCGGTTATCGATACAATCCGGTAAAGGGCGGGGGAACGAAGCAGGCCTTCGAGACGGCCCTCGATCTCATCGCGAAGAAAAAGGTGCGCGTGGACGACATGCTCACGCACACCTTTCCGATCGGAGAGTACCGCGCCATGATCGAGATGAACCTCAACAAGTCGCGCCACGGGGCGATCAAGACGGCGATACGCTTCTGACCGCCCGGACAATGCTTGCGGAATTTCCCGCGGCCGGTTCGAATCCCGCCGGGATTATGGATATCGAACGAACACCGTCGATTCCGTGATCCCGGCGGAATACCGTGCCTGCATCGAGACCGCTTTCACAGGTATTTCGCGTTCCGCCGGACGGGGAAGGTCTCCTCGTCCGCGCTCCGCTTGAAAACCACCTTAATTGCCAACACGGCGCTGATCAACCGGGCCCGGAGCGCGTGCGCCGGGCCGGATGCCGGAATCGCGCCCGATACGACGGCAGGCGACCAATTTTTACCTTCAATTGAGTCTGCCCGCGGGTGCGGGAAAAATAAGAAAACACCACCCGCGTATCGGTACGCATTGACACACCCGGTTCCGGCTCCGCGATTTCACGGCTTACAATAAGGCATTCTCCCCCCTGGTATCCGTGCGGGTCTATCCCCCGTACCCGGTTTCTTTACTGGAAATGGATTGACGCCCGTGCTATACAAATAAATATATCATATGGATGGAATGCGTTGATTCGTCTAAAGCGCATCGATTGACCATGTGACAGCCTTCCGCGCGCCGTGAATCCGTGGCATCACCGCCGGGCCCGTTGAAGGTTAACATCACGCCCGGCCGTGTGAGAGCGCATGATGCCGTGACGTATCCATACCACGAACCCGTTCGCGCGGGGGCCGGTTCGAACGCGACCGATGTATGCGAGCAGCACAGACCGATCGTAGGAGGAAGCGTATGGGATACCATGAGGAGTACAGGAGCAAGTGCGTGTCGCCCGGGGCGGCCGCGAGCCTGATCAACCCGGGCGATGTAGTCGAGTACGGGCAGTTCAACGGAAAGCCGGTCGCCTTCGATTCAGCGCTCGCCGCGCGGAAGGACGAGCTTCACGACGTGGCCGTCTTCTGCGGTGTGTGCGTTCCCCCCTACCCGGAAACGGCGAAGCATCCGGACAGCTTCGTCTTCACCGACCTGCACTGGACGGGGCTCACCCGGATGATCGACGCCAATTCGACCGTGTATTACGGGCCGGTCACCTTCAGGAAGGTGCCGGACTACATGCGGTACTACGAAGGAACGGCGGGGTGGCGATCGTGCTATTACAACGATAAGGCCCGGGCCGACAAGACCAAAAAGGTCTACGTGGCGCGTGTCGCGCCGATGGACGAGCACGGCAACTTCAACTTCGGCGCGCAGAATTCGTATCATTCCGCCGGCTTCGAGGCGTGCGACCTGGCGATCGTCGAGGTGAACAAAAACTTTCCCGTATGCATGGGCGGGGCCCAGGAATCCATACACATTTCGCGCGTCGACAGAATCGTCGAGGACGAGAAGGATACGCCGCTCTTCGCATCCCAGGCCGAGGACCCCAGCGACGTCGAGAAAAAGATCGCCGAAAACGTCATGAGCTACATCCACGACGGGAGCTGCCTGCAGCTCGGGATCGGCGGGCTTCCCAACGCCATCGGCAGGATGATCGCCGCCTCCGACCTCAGGGACCTGGGCGGCCACACCGAGATGCTGGTCGACACCTATGTAGACATGTTCGAGGCGGGAAAGCTCACCAACGGCCGCAAGGCCATCGACCGGCACCGCACCGCCTTCACCTTCGCGCTCGGCAGCAAACGCCTGTACGATTTCATGAACATGAACTCGGCGGTCGCCTCGTACCCGGCGGACTATACCAACGACCCGGCCGTGATACGGCAGATCGACGACTTCGTCAGCATCAACAGCGCGCTCCAGGTCGACCTGTACTCGCAGGTGAACGCGGAGAGCGCCGTCGTGAACGGTGTTACCAGGCAGATCTCGGGCAACGGCGGCATGACGGACTTCGTGTACTTCTCGCAGCTCTCGAAGGGGGGCAAGAGCTTTATCTGCCTGAACTCCACGATGAAGGACAAGGACGGCACCGTCCGCTCGAGAATAGTGCCGAGCTTCGTACCGGGCACCATCGTCACGATTTCGCGCCAGCTCGTGGACTATATCGTCACCGAGTACGGGGCGGTGAAGCTCGGGCTCAACCCCACCTGGCAGCGGGCCGAGAAGCTGATAAGCATAGCGCATCCCGATTTCCGCGACGACCTGGTAAAGGAGGCGGAGCGGATGAACATCTGGCGACGCTCCAACAGGCGGTAAAATGAAAAACACTGCCGAAATGGGCGTGATCATGACGGTCCATTCCGGCAGTGCCTGCTCGGTTACTTTGGTCATCCGGCATCTCACGGCCCGTATACGCCATGCGCGTGGATGATTTATCCCGACCCGTCAATTGATTGAAGGTCATCACCTGGTGACCCCTTATGCCCGTTCACCGGTTTTCCTGGGGCGTTCGGGGGAAACGCCCCTGATTTTAATAGACATAATGGCGAAAGTATGATATTATATTATGTTTGAAAGTTCGGATTGCGCGACCATTGCACCAAACGAGCGGAGAGGGTGAAAATGAAGAGCATATCGGGAGCTTTGAACGGATTTTTCCTGAAGAAATACCGAAACGAGCCCTTTATGAAACAACAGAGGGCGGCCGTGTTCATGTGGATGCAGATCGTGTTCGTGGGGTTGATTCTCTTTTCGATAGTGAGCACGAATATCCTGTCTCCGCATGTCGCGACGATAAAATATAACGCGAGTATGGGAGTGATGATAACCGCGTTTCTGGCGGGCCTGGTTATATTAAAAACAGGAAGATATGAGGGAGCGGTATATTTCGGTATACTTTTCCCGATACTCCTCGTCGCGTTTCAGGCATTCGCCGTTCCGACCAAGGAAGGGAAATATATTTATCTGCTCTACCTGCTCCTCTTTATCGTTATGGCCGCCCTGTACGGGAACTGGCTGACCATAAGCGTCATTACGATCGCGGTTATATCGATCGGCAATGGCATGGTATTTGCCGCCGCCGAGCTGATGGGTTCCCAGTTGAAAATCACCATCGCTCATTTCACGGTCGTGTCGGTTTTCGTGTCCACTCTGTGCATTTTAATTTATCGTATAGTCTACGCGACGCTGAATGAAGCTGAAAAACGAAAGCGCGAAGTGCTCGAGCAGCTCGAAAATATCAATGAAATAATACAAACCTGTTCCTCGGTCTCCGATACGCTCAAGGCGACCGCCGAGGGAGTGGCGGCCGGCGCTTCGACGTTTTCGGACAACGCCCAGACCCAGGCCGCCGGCATAGAGGAAATAACCTCGACGCTGGAAGAGATAGGAGCGACGTCCGAATCCTCGGCGAATATGACGGTGAAGCAGAAAGAACGGGTGCTGGCGCTCACCGACAATCTGCGGCGCATGTTCGACCTCGTGACCGGAGGAAGGGAGAAGATGACCAGCGCGCTGGCGCTCAAGGAAAATCTCGACAGGCGTATCAATGAAGCACGGGAAGAGGTGGCAAGGTGCATGAAGGCGATGGAGAACGCGCTCCAGAGCAGCCGCAAGGTGGCGGAGGCGACCTCCCTCATTAACGATGTCTCCGACCAGATCAACCTGCTTTCCCTCAACGCCTCGATCGAGGCCGCGCGGGCGGGTGAGCAGGGGAAGGGATTCGCCGTGGTGGCGGACGAGGTGGGGAAGCTCGCGGAGAAGACGCAGGTCAATGCCAAGGAGATAACCTCGCTCGTGGCGGTGACCGATCGGGAGCTTACCGAAACCGGCCGGGCGCTCGAGAAGGTTGATGAGGCCACGAGGGACGTGATAGAATTCGCCGCCTCATTCGGTTCGCATGTCATGGAGGTCAACGGTATTTCCGAGGAGGACCTCCGGATGAACGACAGCGTGCAGCGGGATGTCCAGGGCGTGCTGGGAGGTTCGGAGGAGATCAGGGTTGCGATGGAAGAACTCAAAAACGCGATCACGGAGATAACCCGCTCGATTGGCCTGATCAACAACTCCACCCAGGACCTCTCATCGGGAGCGTACGAACTGCGGGGTGCGGTTAACAATATAACCGGATCGACCCTGCAGCTCCGGAGCGTTCTGGAGCAGGGGGGCGCCGCGAACAGGCCGAAGGCCTGAGCTTGCGGGGAATAGTATGCCGTCCCGCCGGGACGAATCAAGCGGGCGACGAGAAAGGCACCTGGTCCTTCACGCATCCTTTACGGTTGCAAATCCCTTCTTTACATTTCAGGAAGAGCCGCACACGCATCCGGCGCCGACATCGCGCGGATACGCCAATGCCGTCGCGGCGATCGTTTTACGCCGATCGATTGTTGTCGTCGCCGGAAGGAGGCACAGGGTCCGTGCCGGCGAGGAGGAACCCGCGGGATTCGAGAGCCGTGGCGAGCTTTATGACGAGCAGTATGATCGCCGGCGACCACAGCGCGAGGGCGAAGAAACGGACCCCGAAGATGTTTTCATCGGGAGCGAAGGTGAAAAGCGGGAGGAAACAGGCGGCGATAATCGCGGTTTCCAGCAGGAGGAGCGAGAAGAGCTCGAGGATCGCCCCCGGCGTACGGAGGTGCAGATACAGGGGGCTTCGCCTGAGCAGCGTTATACAAAGCCCGGCCGCGATGAAAATCCCGACGGCGAACAATGAAACCGCCGCGGCGTGAACATGCGCCGAAGTGACGACGCGCATGGCGACGCCTGCCGACGCCACCACGATGCCGTTGACGAGAAGGACCGTAATCGTGCCCGGGGGCCTGCGGCGCATCGCCATGGCCGCGAGAAAGAGGAGCGCGAGAGAAAAGCCGAGGCGCTGGTAGAGCAGGAGCGTCTCTTTGACGCGCTCGGGCCTCCCGATGATCGCGGCGGTGAGGCGCGCGTCGCGCCGGCCCTGGTCCTCCGGTGCGGCGAACTTCGGTGCCGGTATGATGGGATGCATGAAGCGGAAGGCGGCGAGTATGCGCTCGCGCAGTCGGATCGATTCGATCAAATAGTCCTTACCGCGCTCGTCGAGCGCTTCCACCAGCGGGGGAACGGCGGCGAGGGCCGGGAGGGACGCCCCGGCGACCGCCGCGACGGTGGGCGCGATGGCCGCGTGGTACACCGTGCGTGAAACGCTCGCGTGGGGAAGGGACGATGCGAGCAGGTACAGTGGAACGCGCATGGATGTCTCATCCAGCCCGCCGTGATTTCCGTCGACGTTCATGCCGTGGTCGGACGCAATGATAACCAGCGCGCCGGGATACGCCCGGTCAAGCAGACGGAATATCCCGCCAAGCAGCCCGTCGATCGTTTTG
>CAZVEG010000113.1:0-4350 GCA_964625625.1 uncultured Leptospirales bacterium
CCGGTGTTTTTTATGTTGTAACGGCGGGAACGGCTTTTTTGACGTGATGATATGGTGGGATGGTCGCCGGAAGGAACTGCACTATACGGGAACGCGGCCCGATGCCCTTCAGACGGCCGGAGTGTACCGGGCGTTTATTTCCCGGAACCCCCGGGATTCCGTTGTCTTCGCGCTATGGGGCGTCGTAACGAAGGCTCCCGGCCGAGATCTTCCGCACACGGCCGGGATCGAATGTCCACATCATCATCCTGATATTTTTTCCGCGTCGACACGCGTGTCCGCAATCGTATCCATGTCGAGCGGTTCGCCCGTGGATGCGTCCTTCACCAGTGAAAGCGCGCCGGTTTCGCAGCGGCGCGCGCAGACGCCGCAGCCCATGCATCGGGACGCGTCGACCGCGGCTCTGCCGTCGAGCGTGATCGCGCCGAACGGGCAGGCGTCGACACAGGCGCCGCAGCCGGTGCAGTCGCCGCCGACGGCGCAGCGGTAGCCGGAAGGCGCGATCATCGGGATGCCGAGCGAATGGGCCTTCATGCTCATGCAGCAGCAGGCGCAGCAGTTGCAGATGACCCAGAAGCGGTCGCCGAGCGATTCCTTGAACCAGGCCGAATGCGTCCAGCCCAGGTCGTCGGTCTTCTGCAAAATCGCGAGCGCCTCGTCCCGGTTTATCGCGCGGGCGTTGGCCACGCCGTGCTCCAGCACGAAGCCGGCGAACGGCTCGCCGACGAGCATGCACACGTCGACCGGTTCGCAGTGCCCTTCGCGCGACGTGCGGCACGGGCAGTCGATAACGGCGATGTGGTCGGGATTTTTAAGGATGAGGTTGCGCGCCTTCTCGTAGGGGATGACGGTCTCGGGGAGCGAGGGGAGCGCGATCTCGCGGTCGATCGAAACCAGTTTCCTCGCGTCGGCCAGGGTGAGCACCTTCCCGTGGTAGGGGCTCGTCCCGCGGCTCGTGAGCTCGGGCAACAGCTTTGCCACCGACGCCTGGATGAGCTCGTCGACCGCCTCGCCGCCGTCGTCGAGCGGCGGTACGGCTTTGAGGCCCGTGCTTTTCCGGAGATGGTACAGGTAGCGGCCGATCCAGCGCAGGTAGATGTACCCGTCCATCATCACACCGGTGTCGTTTCCACCGGCGAACATGTCGAAAAACTCTTTCGTGGAACGCTTCATTTCCCGCCTCCATGATTATAGTTTGACATCAAACCATTATGGTTTTTAAAAATTGCCCTGTATTTTCGCGAGCAGGCGTATCAACTCCTTCCTCTCGTTTTCGGAAAGGCCGCGGTAGGCCTTCTCTCTCAGGCGCCTGGATATGGCCATGATGGGGGCCTCGAGCTCCCTTCCTTTCGCCGTGAGCGAGAGATACGAAACCCGGCTGTCGGCGGGATCGGCCGCCTTTTTAACCAGCCCCATGCGCAGGAGCTTCTTGGCAAGCGCCGTGATGGTGGACTTGTCCTTCCCGATGAGATCCACCAGGTCCTTCAGCTGAACGCGCTCGAGCCGCGTCAGGATGCCCAGTATCTCGGTGTGAGAGACGCCGAGCTCTCCCATGCCGCGCTCGCGGAGCTCCGCGGTGAGAAAGCTTTTCGCCCGCTCGGATATCCTGCCTATGGTGAACAATATGAGGTCGTTCCGCATGACGGCATATTGTTTGATGTCAAACAAATGTCAATCTTTTTTCGGCTGTATTTGCCGGGTGTACGTGGAGAGATCATGCCCCCCCCCGCCGGCCAGGCCAAGTGAACAAAAGAGACGGGCGTATTTATCCGCGGAGTGAGGCCGCGACCCCATGTATTCAAGGAATGAGCCGTAAACACAAGGGGGAAGAACAATGGTTCTTCCCCCTTGAAGAGATCGGGAATCCCGCCTTCTCATTTGCCGGTCAGCGCCTTTTTCAAATCCTTACCCATCTGCTGCAAAACCCGGTTTACGTAATCCTCTATGCCATTGGGCACGTTGAATTGATCAACCTCGAACTTCGATTCCGGATACGAGTTCTGAAGGGTGAACACCACCGATCCGTCCCTCGCGGAAAACAGGCGGACGAAAACCTGGAACTTGAATATCCTCATGTGCGCCTTTCTGAACCATTCGCCGTTCTTTTGAAAGAAGGTCCCGTCCCCGGGGTCCTTCGCCGGATTGTAGGCATCCGGGCCGTACGCGGACAGTCGCAGGTCGACGATCCTTGTTTCCTCGCCGTATTGGGTTACCCGGCCTTCCAGCAAACCATCGGCCGAAAGCAGCCGGCCGAGCTCCATGGAATCGTTCGCCGTCAGTCCCGAAAGGGCCAGCTCCTTCTCTTTCAGTATTCCATCAAGCGCCTGCCTTTCCACCAGCCTGAAGCCTGCCGACAGCACGTGGGATTTGAAAAACTCCATGCTGTCTCTGCCGGCCTTTTCATCGATCCCCTTTTCGGCGGTAAAGGGGAGTACGGCCACGGTTTTAATATGTCTCAATGCGTCTTTCTGCACCGAGATTTCCGAAGTTGAACACGAAAGCATCGCGACGAAAACGGTTGCGGTAAGCATCCATTTTGTTGTCATAAGTAACCACCTCTCAGGTGGATTCAAGGTAGCCTGATTCGCCTGGAATTTCCACATTATATTTTCCGGGAAGGTTCTCCCCGCTCGCGGCGCGTGTCGTCCGGCCATATGAAATATGGATTCAATCCCGGGGCGTGCGACCGAAAAAGGACTTCCCTGTAATGCGAAATGATTCATACCCGCCGTACCCGGCCAGCAGCATGCCCATGACGATAAAAATATAATACAGCCCGTACTTCCCCGTCTCGATCACGGCATCGGAATGGTCGTCCGGATTATAGTGTACGCTGACCGGGGCGCCGGCGATATAGTGCCGGGCCTTCTCCTCCCAGTATTCGCGGTCACGCGATTTGAGCTCGTGCGAAAATTTGCGGCCGATATAGTTGTTTCCGTTTATCGAATAGGCGTACTCCACGACGAGGCCGTATGACGTCGAAGTGCCGTAGGCATAGCGTCCGTACCTGGATCCGATTGTGGAGTTGCCGTACGAGGCGACCCCGCGGCTGATGAGGCGGCCCTCCACTACCGGCCAGTGCGCGCTTTTCCGGGCAGCGTCGATAAACAGACAAAAATAAATCATCATGAAAATACCGGCCGCGAGGCTGACACACGGAAGGAGCAGGGAGAGGAGTACCGTTCCGGGGCCGGCATACGATTTCATACGGTCCGGTCCAGCTCCTCGACGATCGGGAGCATCTCGGCAAGCATCCGCCTTGCCTGCACGGCTGTCACCGAAAATAATCGCGACTTGAACGTCGCGCTTCCCCGCCAGAGAGAGCACGAAACCTCCTGACCGATGGAGAGATTCCTCACTATTTTAGCGTTCTTCCCTATAAATTGAGCCATGGCGTTTTGAAGTCCAGGGTGCCGGGCGTTCTTCTGTCCCCCGTGGTCGAGTATCCGCCTGTCCTGGAAATAGTTATCGAGCAGGCGGTTTTCAAAATCAAACCGGGGGTTGTCGTTCTTCTCGGCGGGATAGTCCGGTATAAGCCCGATGATGAGTTTCTTCAAAGGATGGAAGAGGTAGAGTATATCAAATTTCGATTCCGCTATCCCCTCGTGAACGGCGGAAAACCGCGGGTTGCCCGTGGTTTTGATGCCGATGGACGTGTGGAAATTGTTGGGCTCGATACGGATCGCGTGATTGTTCCAGCGACCGTGATAAGAGCCGAAGTAATCGCCTTTCCTGTGGCTGAGTTTCAATTCCTTCGCCAGGAGCGGCAGCTCCTTTTTCGCCCTGTTCAGGTTGATGTCATCACGAATCAACTGCCATATTTGCCGAACGAAAAGCTTGTAGAACAGGACCAGGCTGAACGCGGCGAGCGGTATTTTAAAAAACAGTTCTTCCAGGGATCCCTCCTCGCATTTCACACAGGGTCATTTATACTACGGTTAACGGCGGGTGTTGTCAATGATTGAGAATAAGTATTTTACGGGAGGAACCGGTCCGGTGGCGTGAGATCCGTATGTTCGGTATGCAATGCGGCCCCTGGATGAATATCGCGCGTGTGACCGCCCGCGACGGGAGATGCTACCCGCCGGCTTACGATTTCCGTACGCGCCCCTTCGGGCATATATAAACGCATTTCCCGCACAGGCTGATCGCACGGTTCAACCGTTCTTTCGAGATGCCGCGGCAGTAATCGCGACATTTGAAGGCGTCGAAATACCGGTCCCGGTGGATGCCGGCGCTCCACGGCTCGCCGGTTGCCGCGCCGGCCGGGCAGGCGTCGACGCAGGTCGAGCACGTTCCGCACCGGCTTTCGTCGATGGGTGCGGCGAGCGGCTCGAGCGGCAGGTCGGT
>CAZVEG010000113.1:4450-11434 GCA_964625625.1 uncultured Leptospirales bacterium
AGGTCGGTCTTCCCGATCCAGCCCAGCCCGGAGCGGGTGGCGACCATTTTGTGCGAGATATCGTAGGTCAATGTCCTGGTATGGGTTTCATTCAGTTCGTGCTCCTCGAGCGTGGCCTTGATGGGGAGGATTACATGTGCGCCGTCGCTCATCTCGGCGGCGATGGACTGAACCAGCGCGTTCAGCTCCGCGTTGACGCGATTGTAGTGCTCGAAGTACTCTTCGGTCGGGCCGTCGGCGATGGCGTCGATGACCGCGTCGTCGAGCCTGCGGATGATGGAGATTCCGCGTGTGCAGGCGGCGTATTTATCCGGAAGCAGGCCGGTGAGATCGGCGAAACCGAAGTCGTACACGGACGGATCGAGTCGCCCTTCGAGGAGGCGCCGAGTGGATTGTTTCATGTGCTGTATTTCCCGCCGATCGTTTATTCTTGCGAGTATTATTGCCGCGCTTTGAACAGCACGGACGTAATAAGCTCTATCAGGAACCCGTAGATCATTCCCATCACCATTGTGGAAACGAACATCATCGTATGGTCGAACTCGGGATTATCGGGGCCCAGCATGGCGCCGAAGGCCATGGGCAGGCTGAAGACGAGGCCCATGGCGATTCCGTGCAGGGACCAGTGTTTGAAGGAAAAGCGGCTTATGCCTATGCCGAAGCCGATAAGCGTTCTGCCGAGGATGATGTTCGCGGCCAGGGCGGGCGGTATAGCGTTCGGTCCGCTCGAGGCGAAGGCGCAGCAGACGAATCCGAACACGACACCGAGGATCGTGGCGATTGCCAGACGTTTTGTTTTCATGATGTTCTTCCTGTATCCGGATTTATGGCTTTTTAATCAATCATGATTTTATCGGGTGATTTATCGGCGTTCCTTAGATATGGTTCCCCATTTTTTAAATGGCGTTAAAGCAAAGCCGCGTCGCGTCCGCATTGCGGGCGCGACGCGGCGAAGCCGGATGCGCGACGTGGTTTTTTCGTACGCCTTTCGCCCGCCTTTGCCGCCAAGGGCGCGGCCCCGGCATGGCATCCCATCCACCCCGTCGCGAACCAAACTCCCCCGAGGTTCTTCTACTTACGGGCAATCTCGAAACGGTCGGCGTTCATCACCTTGTTCCATGCCGCGATGAAATCGGCCACAAACTTTTCCTTCGCGTCGTCGCAGGCGTAGACCTCGGCGATCGCCCGAAGCTGTGAGTTCGACCCGAAAACGAGGTCAACCCGGGTGCCGGTCCATTTGAGCTTCCCCGTCGCGCGGTCGTATCCCTCGAACACGTTTTGGTCGGAGGTGGCCTTCCACTCGGTACCCATGTCGAGCAGGTTCACGAAGAAGTCGTTGGTAAGGGTCTCCGGCCTGTCGGTGAACACGCCGTGCTTCGTCTGCCCGTGGTTGGCGTTCAGTACGCGCATGCCGCCGACAAGCACCGTCATCTCCGGTGCGGTGAGGGTCAGTAACTGCGCCCGGTCGAGCAGAAGCTCCTCCGCCGTTACGGCGTATGCGCTTTTCAGGTAGTTGCGGAAGCCGTCGGCCTTCGGCTCGAGGACGGCGAAGGAGGCCGCGTCGGTCTGTTCGGCGGTGGCGTCGGTGCGTCCGGGAGCGAAGGGCACGGTTATTTTATGGCCCGCGTTCTTCGCCGCTTTTTCGACGCCGGCGCATCCACCCAGAACGATCATGTCGGCCAGGGACACCTTCTTCCCGCCTTTCTGTTCGCCGTTGAACTTCTTCCTGATCTCCTCGAGGGCCGCGATCACTTTGGCGAGCCGTGCGGGCTGGTTGACTTCCCAGTCCTTCTGCGGCGTCAGGCGAACGCGCGCACCGTTGGCGCCGCCGCGCTTGTCGGAACCGCGGAAAGTTGACGCCGAGGCCCATGCGGCGGAAACCAGTTCCGAAACCGAAAGGCCCGAGGCGAGGATTCTGTCCTTGAGGTCATCGATGTCCTTCGCTTCGACGAGCGTATGGTCGACGGCGGGCACCGGGTCCTGCCAGATCAGCTCCTCCTTCGGGACCTCGGGGCCAAGGTAACGCGAACGCGGACCCATGTCGCGGTGGGTCAGCTTGAACCAGGCCCGGGCGAAGGCGTCGGCGAATTCCTCGGGATTCTGCTGGAAACGCCGTGCGATTTTTTCGTAGGCCGGATCGAACTTAAGGGCAAGGTCGGCCGTTGTCATCATCGGGCGGTACTTTTTGGATTTGTCGTGGGCGCCCTCCACCATGTCCTCGGGGGCCACGTCTTTAGCCAGCCACTGGTGCGCGCCGGCGGGGCTTTTAACCAGCTCCCAGTCGTATTTGAACAGCACCTTCAGGTAGCCCATGTCCCATCTGGTCGGATTCGGCTTCCATGCGCCTTCGATGCCGCTTCCGATGGTGTCGTCCCCTTTGCCGCTGCGGTGGCTGCTCTTCCAGCCAAGTCCCATCTCTTCTATCGGGGCGGCTTCGGGCTCGGGGCCAACGTGCTTCGGGTCGCCGGCGCCGTGGGCCTTGCCGAAGGTGTGCCCGCCGGCCACCAGGGCGACGGTCTCCTCGTCGTTCATGGCCATGCGGGCGAAGGTCTCGCGGACGTCGCGCGCCGACGCGACCGGGTCGGGTTTGCCGTCGGGCCCTTCGGGATTCACGTAGATGAGGCCCATCTGCACCGCGGCCAGGGGATTTTCCAGGTCGCGCTCGCCGCTGTAGCGGCTCCCCTTCTTGTCGCTGGTGGCCAGCCATTCCTCTTCCGAGCCCCAGTACACGTCCTCCTCGGGCTCCCAGATGTCCTCGCGCCCGCCGGCGAAGCCGAAGGTCTTGAATCCCATGGACTCCAGCGCGACGTTGCCGGCAAGGATCATGAGGTCGGCCCAGGAAATTGTGCGGCCGTATTTCCGCTTTACGGGCCAGAGGAGCCGGCGCGCCTTGTCGAGGTGAATGTTGTCGGGCCAGCTGTTGAGGGGCGCGAATCGCTGGTTGCCCGATCCCGCGCCGCCGCGGCCGTCGCCCATGCGGTAGGTGCCGGCGCTGTGCCAGGCCATGCGGATCATCAGGCCGCCGTAGTGGCCGTAGTCGGCAGGCCACCAGTCCCGCGAATCGGTCATCAGGGCGCGCAGGTCCTTTTTAAGGGCGGCCAGGTCGAGCTTCTTGAATTCTTCGGCGTAGTTGAACTTTCCGCCCATCGGATCGACCATCGGGGAGTTCTGGTGGAGCATTTTCAGGTTAAGCTGGTTGGGCCACCAGTCCCTGTTCGACGTGCCCCTGGCGGAGCCGGGGGGTCCGGTTTTACCCGCCATCGGGTCTTTGCTTTTTCTATCCATCTCGCTCATCGGTGTCCTCCTTTTTATGGTGTGTGCATTTTTTACAAATGCCGTAAAACTGGATCGTATGGCCCGTTATGGTGGTCCCGGAGATCTTTCGGGCTTTTTTCGTTATGGATTCCTGGTAGGGCATGGTGAAATCGCTGACGGATCCGCACCTTTCACAGATAAAATGATAATGAATACCGGTGATCGGGTCAAAATGTTCCACGCCGTCGCCGAAATTCCTGCTGGCTATCAGCCCCTGTTCGAGCAAAACGCGGATATTCCTGTACACCGTCCCCATGCTGAGAGAAGGCATTTCGCTTTTCAGCGCCTCATGGATTGCCTGTGCGGTCGGGTGCCCCAAGCTCGCCTGAATAAGCTCGAGTATCCTTTCGCGCTGCCTGCTCTTTTTTCTCCTGGATAGCATTTTAATAATGATTATTAGAATTATTATTATTTTGTCAATTATAAATTATATCTTTTCCGGTCTGAATTCAAGGGGAGATGAGATCGCTCGCTATGACCGGAAAAGTCAAGACCTTCGATGCGGATTCAAGGAACGCCGAAAATGCCGTCCGGGTATCGCGTTCGGCGCAGTGGCGTCTCAGGTGAAAGCCGGGGCCGTACAGATTATCGTTTCGCCACCACCAGCATCTCGTAATCTTCGGTGGTCAGAGTGTCGTCCCTGGAATAGGCGCCGAGCTTCGCTCCGAAAATCTCTATGGAGCCAAAACCCAGGCTTTTCAACAGCCAGGTTATTTCGCTTGGAACGTAATAGCGCTCGTTGCAGCGCAGTTCCTTTACGTTTCCGCTGTCGTCCTCGATCCTGGTGATGTTGTAATCGCGGAAGGTCATAAGGTCGAAATGAGTGCTGTGGTACGTGGCGGTGCCCTCCTTCCTGTCGCCGTCCGCCGCCTGGTGGAAATCGTTGATGGAATGGAACAGGGGAAACAGGCCGTTAAGCGTCGTAAAAATGAACGTGGCGCGCGGCCTGAGCGCCTTCGACACGTTCTGCAATATTAGGTAATTCATCTCATCGGTTTCCATAAGGGGGAATGCCCCCTCGCAGAGCATGATGGCGGCGTCGAACTCGCGTTCGAAAGGCAGGTCCCGCGCGTCGTGCCGCAGGAAGTCTATCCGCAGATTGCTTTGCACGGCCTTTTCCCGCGCCCTTGCGAGCAGGGATTCGGAAAGGTCTACGCCCGTTAGGGAATAGCCTCTTCGAGACAATTCTATCGAGTGGCGTCCGGTGCCGCAGCCGACATCCAGAATTTTAAGCGTCGTATCGTGGTCGAGCTCCCTTTCGATGAAATCGCATTCGCCCGATGTGCCCTGGGTGAATATTTCGCTGTCGTACCGGGTGGCGTAGTTTTCGAACAGCTCTTCATACCATTGCTTCACGGGATTTCCTCGATTGTTTCGGTGCAATGCCAATGGCGTAAAAATGGTGTGGGTTCCATCCGAGTCGGGATCTTTTTCTTATTCCAGGCCGACAGATTCCACGGGAATTATTTATTCTTAGCATCCGGCAGTAATAATGTCCAGTGATTTTGGTCAGGGTGTACCGGGGGGAGAAACGGTATCTCAATATGGACTATATGAAAGATTTTATGATCGAAACAGCTTGAGTGCATAACGCCGGCTTGAGGACTAAAAAAAAGCGAAAGATATTTGACACTATCCCCGGCGCTTCACGCCACCCCGGAGGGGGTTGTGTCGGGCCCGGGCCGACGCGATACGAATCGGCGTACGCATTCCGGCATGATACGTGCCGCCGCGTGAGGGACGCGCAGGGGAAGTCGCGGCGCGCCGTACCGCCGCGACCGGAGCGAACGCGGAGCCCGTAGCGGCCCGACCCGACATGGACGCGGTGAGCGCCGCCGGCACCGGGGCGTTTGACGGGCGACGGTACCGGTGTGCCGGGAAGCGAGGGGCACGCCCTGATGATGGTAGTGCGGATGACGCACGATCTGGCCGCCGTCCCCGGTGAGTCGGCCGGGGGCGATTTGCGTCTGTGGAGGCGAAGGAAGACGTCCGGGGCGCCGCCTGGACGCCCCGGACGGAGCACGGCCCGATTACGGCTAGAGCTTGAGTTCGATATACGATTTGCCTTTATCGATCACGATCGCCCTGATGTACTGGAGGCCGATCACGTAGACCTGTGATTTCAGAATGACGGTCATGGTGGAGTCTTTGGGAGAGAATGCCATTTCCTGGATATCCGAGGCGGCAATGCCGACCGACGTATTGCCGAAGGTGATGAAGAGCTTTTCGACCGCCTCCCCCTTGTAGCTCAGGGACCTGTTCTCGAATTTGATGTCGGCAAAGGGAAGCGCGCCGAGCGCCGCCGGCAGCGCGATGGCGAGAAGCATGACCGTGAAAACCGCAATGCGTGTCTTGTTCATAGACGTCCTCCAGTTTTATTATATGTTTCGGGAATGTATCCCTTCTCTGAGCGCGGTTCCTTCCGGTCAAACGTCGTTCTCGGAGCTTCCCGTCTGAAAAAGGTCCTTTTTCCCTTCAAAAGGTCTCCGGCGGCGGATTTAAAATTTGCGAATGTCAAAAAATCGCGATTGTTTCGGACAACTCAACAAAATGACCCCTGACCGTTTCTCGGATATATTAAAACAATGATGATAACTCAATCCAAAACCAGTGCTGTATAAAAACCTGCAATGCGGATGTCCCCCGGCAAAAGCCTCGCCCCGCCAGCTTGCCTCAGGATCACCGGGACGTGAGGAACGGTCTGCTGCTTCACGGTGAAGGGAGTCTGTTTTCCGCTGGTAAGTTTCTTCATTTCGGCACCCCGCGGGTTCTTTCTGTAGGGTCAGGATGTCTGCGTGCGGCAACGGATTACGTGCTTCAGTCTCGCGGGATAGAGCGGCTTTTTTATTGACCGATCAACTTGATGCAGAGCGCGGTAATGAAGCCGACAAGCGTCGAGATGCCGGAGATGGTGCTCCCTCCCTGCTCAAACGCCTCGGGAAGCATGGTATTTGCGATCATCGTCAGCATTGCTCCCGCCGCTACGCCTTCGATGCCCGAGATGAAATATCGCATCGCACCCTGGGGTTCCACCGGGAAGATAAGGGCACCGATCATGGCGCCTATGCCGGTCATTATGCATAGCGACGTCCACATGGAAAATATTTTTCTGAGATTGATACCTTGTCTCCGCATGGTAACGGCGCTTGACATCGCCTCGGGCAGGTTGGCGAGAAACACCCCGGCGATAAACGCGATACTCATGGTTTGATCGTGCGCCGCGGCGCTGATTACGAGCATGCCGATTATCAACGACTCCGGGATACCGTCCAGCGCGATCCCGAGCCAGATCGCCGTTGCGCTCCCCCCTTTCTGCTTCCGCATTTCAGCCTCGAGGTCATGGCTGGTGACCGGCAGCGAGAGCCGGTTGAAATTCTTCAGGGCTTTTTCCTCCCAGATGCCCGCCTCTTTCTTAAAGGAATCATCCCTCGCTGTGATGCTGTGAAGGCGCTCGGCCATCAGCTTTCTGCTGGCTTCCTGCATCGCGGGCGATAGCTTCAGGAGATATTCAAAATCGGCCTTCTGAAGCGTATATACTTCCACCTCGTCGATCGTGCGGATGGTCGCGCTTCTCGGCTGGTCGGAAATCAGGGCCATTTCGCCGAATGTATCCCCCGTTCCGAGTTCATCTATCACCTTCGCCTTATTGTCGGCGCCCCTGATGACATG
>CAZVEG010000114.1:0-11356 GCA_964625625.1 uncultured Leptospirales bacterium
GTTAAATATAGATGAATATTATTGATTTTTATTGATTAATTTATTGACAGATTGTCATACATTTTTTACAATCCATCCAGTCGGTTTTTAATCCGAACGGTCGGTTTCCCGTATGCCTGACCGACTGACCGGGATGCGGATGTGCGTTCGGGCGCCGTATTTGCTTGCCCCTGATGAATTGCGTGCTTCTCCGGGTTCTCCCTGTTCCACGAACGGTGTTCCTGTCGTTTCATCGGTCCGATGTCGCCGTATCGACACGGCCCGGTGATACATTCGCTGTCTTCCATAAAACTTGAAGATTCGGGATGGTGACTGACGACGAATCCCCGCCGCGGGCGGAGCTGCGGGCATGCCCCATGCTTCGGAAAGGTGCGGGGTGCCGTCGCTGAAAACATCTAGAAGGTGATCCATGAGCACAAACACTGACCTCGAGGCCCTGCGAAGACCGCAGATCGTCCAGGCGGCGCTTCTGGCCATTTCGGAGCTCGGCATCGCGAACGTGACGATGGACGACATCGCGCGCGCGGCGGGGCTCTCCAAGGGGGGCGTGGCGCACTACTTCTCCGGGAAGGACGCGCTCTGCAAGGAGGCGTTTCGGGAGTTCTTCTCGCGGATTTTCCAGCGCAGCCGCGAGACCATGGATGCCTGCGGAGGCCCGCTGGAAAAGCTCCTCTCGTTCGGCTGGCTCTACAACTGGGACGATCCGGACGTAAATCTCGGGTACCCGATCCTCTTCGATTGTATGGCGCTGGCCCCGCGCGACGCGGAATACCGCGCGCTGTTTCATGAATGGGTGGATTCCTGGATCATGTTGCTCGGTGAGGCCGTCAGGAGCGGGCTTGAGAGCGGAACGTTCCGCGGCATCGATCCGGTCGACACGGCGCGGACCATCTCGTCGATCTATCATGGAGTCGCCGTGCGCTGGTACCTGGACCGCGAGTCGCACACATCCGCATGGGCGGTCGACGCGTGCAGGCGCTCGATTTCCGGGCTCCTCGGGGCCGATCTGTCGCAATGAACGTATCGGCGCGACGCCTCTCCGCGGGTGAATGCGGACGCGGCGCGCGCTCAAACAAATAAAGTCGCAGGGAGGAGGATATGGCGGTTTTCGCAAACACGGAAAAGATGTACGAGGTGCTCGGCAGCCTGTTCGAGGCGCTGCTTAAAGACCCGACGGCCGGGCCCAAATTCGTCGAGTCGGAGATCATCATCAAGTTCGATATCAACGATCCCGCCGGGCAGATATGGCTCTCCAACGAGGACGGCGGCACGGTGACCTGTGGGAGTGCATCGCTCAAGCCAACGATCGAGATGACACTCTCGGGCGATACGTGCCACAAGTTCTGGCTGCAGCAGATCGCCATGCCGGTGGCGCTCGCCAAGGGGCTCATCAAGGCGAAGGGGCCCATGCCCAAGGTCATCAAGCTCCTGCCGCTACTCAAGCCGGCGTACGCGGCCTATCCCGATATCGCCAAGAAGCACGGACTTCCGGTGTGAGGAGGATCGCATGAGCATCGAACGAAGCATGAAACAGTATATGGACGACCGGAGGGAGTCGGTGCGCATCGCCGCGCGGCTGCTCCTGGCGTCCGGGACCACGTCCCCGCGAGTGGGGGGCGTGGGCGAGTGCAGCATCCACATAATCGAGGACGAGTGCGCGATCGAGGAACTGTGCCAGTTCATCGAAAGGATGTCCGCGGACAACGGGCGCTGGGATTTTTTCAAACGCGACGCGGCGATGCTCCGCGACGCCGACGCGGTGCTGGTCATCACCTCCATGCGCTGCAAGACCGACCCCGCCGACACCAACTGCAATATGTGCGGCAAGCTGACCTGCGAATACCTGAAAGCAAGCGAAAAGCTTCCGGACGAGCCGGGGATCGCCTACCCGGGGCCGCTGTGCGTCTTCCGGGCGAACAACATCTCGTACGCCGTCGACGCCGTGGTGCAGACCGCGCGCGCCATGGGGATCGATTACGGGGTCTTCTGGTCCGCCGGCGCGGCGGCGATGCGCATGCGACTGGTCCCGAAGAACACCGGGTTCGCGCTGGCCGTGGCCATCTCGGTCACCGAGAAGAGCCCGTTCCGGGATATCCCGGCGAAGTACGACGAGATAAACGAATCGACGATGAACGACCGGATCATTCGGCGCCTGTGGCCGCAGTTCCGCTCGATCTACAGTTAAGGGGAGGTGAGCATATGCCGGTACGGGAAATGACCGACCTCATAGCGAACGGGCTGGAGCGCGCCGTGGAGCTCATGGCGGTTGCCGCCCACAACTCCTTTCGCTTCGGGGACCGCAACACGATGAAGCTCGTGAGCCTGGCGAAGGAGGACATGGTGGAGATCGCCGAGTTCTGCTATTCGCTCGGAGACATGTCGCCGCTGGCCGCGCGCGACGGGCGTTTTCTCATGGAGCTCGTCAAGGAGCCCTGCGCGCTGATACTCATCGGCGATAAACGGAAATCGGACTTCAACTACAACTGCGGCGCGTGCGGTTACCGCACCTGCGCCGAGCTCAACAAGGCGGAGGAGATGGAATCGCTGACCGCCAGGGGGCCGAGTTGCCAGTTCAAGAACATCAACCTCAATATCGCCGCGAACGCCGCAGCCTCCATGGCCTGGCGGCTGGGGCTCCACTGCCGCGTCTTCTCGACGCTCGCCTTCGCGGCCTTCGCGCTGAACAAGATGGAGGGAGTCGATCTTGCGGCCTGCGTGGCGGTGAGCACGGCGAAGAAGGACCCGTTCTTCAACCGTCACCAGTACTGGACCGCCGAGCACTGGGACGAGATATTCAAAAAAGAGTTTCCGACCTTCACGCGTGGCTTCATCGGCGCGGTCGAGGACGAGTAGGGGGATGGCATGGCGACGAAATCGCATCTCAACCAGGTGATCGCCTCGCACCTCGTGGAGCTTCGGGCCGACGAAAAGCCCGACACCGTGGTGTACGTCTTCGAGAAGGGGGAACACGGCGAGGACGTGCTGACCTATCGCGACCTTCACGAGAACGGAAATAAAATCGCGCGCCTGCTCCTCGACAGCGGCGTGGACAGGGGCGATTCCTTCGCGGTCTTCATGCGGAATTACCCGGAGTTCATCTACGCGCTCCTTGCGGGCACGACCGTTGGCGCGGTCATGGTGCCGATCGACCCGCGCAACCGCGGCGACAGGCTGAGATTTTTACTGAACAACTGCGGCGCGAAGGCCGTCATCGTCGCCGACGACAGCCTGGAGACCTTCGAGGAGGTCGAAGGCGACATTCCCTCGGTGAGGCTGGTGAGCGTGGCCTATCATAAAGAAAACGGCGTGCCGGTGTCGTCGAAATATCACGCGCTCAACGAAACGCTGGCACAGACGACGTGGGACACGGTCGACCAGCGCATAATGGACGTGCGGCACCCCATGCAGATTATCTACACCTCGGGCACCACGGGCGACCCCAAGGGCGTGGCCATACGCAACAATCGCACGGGGCTTTTCAACATCCTGAACAGCCTGGTGTGGAAGTACAAAAAGGACGACGTGCTCTACAACGGACTTTCGCTCACGCACGGCAACGCGCAGTCGGTGACGCTCTTCCCGGCGCTTTCAATGGGAATAAAGGCGGTCTTCTCGGCGCGCTTCACCAAAAGCCGCATCTGGGACATCTGTCGCAAGTACGGCTGCACCTCGTTTTCGCTGTTGGGCGGCATGATGGCCGGCATCTACAACGAGCCGGAGAAGCCGAACGACGCCGACAACCCGGTGAAGGTGGTGATCAGCGCGGGCACGCCGGTTCCGATGTGGGAGGGATTCGAGAAGCGCTTCAACGTGCAGATACTCGAATGGTACGGCTCGGTGGAGGGCGGCTTCGCCTACAAGCCCATCGGGAAGGGGCCTGTAGGATCGTTCGGCAAGCCGGTCCCCGGTGTGATGGAGTTCAAGGTGGTGGATGATGACGATAACGAGCTTCCGCCCGGAGAGACCGGCGAGCTCATCTGCAAGCTCACCAAGGGAGACACCAGGGTGGATTATATCGGTAAGCCCGAGGAGTCGAAGGAAAAGACGAAAGGCGGGTGGCTGCGCACCGGGGACATGGTGCACCGCGACGCGGAGGGCTGGTATTTTTTCGATTTCCGAAAAGGGACGGAACTGCGCCGCGCGGGCGACTTCATACAGCCCGAATATGTCGAGACCGTCATAGGCCGGCACCCGGACATCTCGGAGGTGTGCGTGTACGGGGTACCCGCGGCGTCGGGAGCGCCGGGAGAGAGCGACCTTGTGGCGGCCGTCGCGCCGTTCGAGGGCAAAGTGATCGACCCGAAGACGATCTACGAAATGTGCAGGAAGGATCTCGAGGCGAATTTCGTTCCCACATACCTTCAGGTGGTGGACGAGATTCCCAAGACGGTCACCGAGAAGGCCCTTGCCCGCGTGTTGAAAGACGCGTTTCTCAAGGGCGAGGGGACCGTCTACAAGCATGATGATTACAGATAACACACGATAGAGGCCGCGGGGCCGTTTCCGTAGCAGGGTTCAGGCATGCCTGAACCCTGCTACGGAAACGGCCCCGCAACCGAAAGGAGGATTGGATGGCATACAAAGAACTGAGTCTCGAATTGACCGACGAACACGAACACCTGAAAGAGGAGGTGCACCGTTTCGCCGTCGAGGTGCTGCGCCCCGCCGCTATCGCGTTGGATGCGCTTCCGGCCGACGAGGTGGTGAAGCGCGGCTCGATCTACTGGGACTGCATGGCGAAGATGTACGGGCAGGGGTATCACACGGTGCTCATCTCGGACGAATACGGCGGCCTGGGGCTCGATCCGCTGGGCGTGCACATCGTCTGGGAGGAGATCGCCTACGGAAGCGTGGGCTTCGCGGTGTCGCTGGGGTGCAGCTGCTTCAACGCCTTCTACGCGACCATGCTCGCCGACGACCGCATCACCGAGAAATACATCATCCCCTTCGTCGAATGCAAAGACGCGAGCGTGATGAGCTGCTGGGGGATCACCGAGCCCGACCACGGTTCGGACAATCTGAGCCCGCAGTCCACGTTCTTCCGCGACGCGCAGGTCACCCAGCAGGTGAAGGCGAGGAAGAAAAACGGCGACTGGGTCATCAACGGCCAGAAGTCGGCGTGGATTTCGAACGGCCCGGTGGCCTCAAACGTGTCGCTCTTCCTGAACCTCGACCCCAGCAAGGGGTTGTCGGGCGGCGGCATCTGTCTGCTTGACCTGGATTCGCCGGGGGTCTCGCGCGGCAGGCCGCTCGACAAGATCGGCCAGAGGGAGCTTCCGCAGGGCGAGCTCTTCTTCGACAACGTGGTCTGCCCGGGAGAGTTCATGATCGTCGATCCGGAGAGCTACGAGGCGATGACAGAGCTCACGCTGGGCCACGCCAACGCTACCATGGGGGCGTATTTTACCGGCGTGGCGCAGGCCGCGTACGACCTTGCCGTGAAGTACTCGACCGAGCGCGTGCAGGGAGGAAAGAGGCTGTGCGACCACCAGTGGGTGCAGAAAAAGCTCTTCGACATGTTCATGAAGGTCGAGACATCGCGCTCGTTCTCGCGAAGTGCGATGGTGTACAACATGAACACCACGCCTCCAGACGTGAAGTACTCCATCGCCTCGAAGGTCTACTGCACCCAGGCGGCCTTCGAGGTGGCGAGCGACGCCATACAGCTCTTTGGCGGTTACGGCCTTTCGAGGGAGCTTCCGATCGAGAAGCTCTTCCGCGACGCGCGCGCCGGAATGATAGAGGACGGCTCGAACGATACCCTCTCGATGACCGCCGGCCGGATGATACTGAAGGAGGTGCTGGAAGCATGAACGGTGCGTACGTCATCGGAACTGGAATGATACGCTTCAACAAGTACCCGGACAGAAGCGTCCGGAACATGGCCGAGGAGGCCATCGCCCTCGCGCTCGAGGATGCGGGACTGGGCAAAGAGGCGATGCAGGCGGCCTTTTTCTCGAACACCTTCTGGGGGATGTTCGCCGGCCAGCATTCCATCCGCGGCCAGGTGGTGCTTCGCGGTATGGGGATCGACCGAATCCCGGTCACCAACGTGGAGAACGCCTGCGCGGGGGCGTCGACGGCCATGCACCTGGCCGTTACGGGCATACGCGCCGGGATGTACGACGTCGCGCTTGCGGTGGGCTCGGAGAAGATCACCAATCCCAACAAGGGCCTTTCGCTGGCCGCGTACGGTTCGTGCATGGACGTGGAGAACTTCGAGAAGCATATCAACATGATCCTGGAGGTCGGCAAGACCTTCGCGATAGAGATTCCACAGGAGAGCGGCGCTCCGGGCGAGGGGCGCAGCATCTTCATGGACGCCTACGCCATGGGCGCCCGCTGGCACATGGACCGCTTCAAATCCACCCAGCACCAGCTTGCCGTCATCTGCTCGAAAAACCATTTCCACGGCTCGCTCAACCCGCTCTCGCAGTACCAGAATACCATGAGCGTGGAGGAGGTGCTGGCGGACAGGCTGGTGGCCTGGCCGCTTACGCGCGCGATGTGCGCGCCGGTGGGTGACGGCGCGGCGGCGGCGATCATCTGCTCCGAGCGTTTTTTAAAGAAATACAATGGCGCGAAGCGTGCCGTGCGTATACGGGCCTCCGTGCTCGCGCAGGGCGCCGACCGCGATCTCGACGCGCCTGACATCGGAGAGCGCCTCTCGAAGACGGCCTACGAGGAGGCCGGCGCAGGCCCGGCCGACATGAGCCTGGCCGAGCTCCACGACGCGACGGCCTGGGGCGAGCTGCACCAGACCGAGTCCATGGGCTTCTGCCCCGTCGGGGAGGGAGGGCCTTTCGCCGAGACGGGCGCCACGCGCCTGGGCGGCGCTAAGCCGGTGAACACGAGCGGCGGCCTGGAGTGCCGCGGACACCCGATCGGCGCTTCGGGGCTCGCGCAGATCCACGAGCTGGTGCTTCAGCTTCGCGGCGAGGCGAAGGGCCGCCAGGTGGAGGGCGCGCGGATGGGCCTGGCCGAAAACGGCGGCGGGAACATCGGCGTGGAGGAAGCGGCCATGTGTATCCATATCCTGGAGCGCGCGTGAAAGCGACGATTCGAATCGTCGCCCATTCCCGCGCCTGTCTGGAGACGGCATGATGAAGAAATACACTATCGCGGGCAAGTCCGTCCTCATCACCGGAGCGTCGTCGGGTATCGGGAAAGCGCTCTCGGAATGTTTTGCGCAGGAGGGCGCACGACTGTTCCTCGGCTGTCATCCATCCGAGAAAAAAACACTCGAGGGGTGGATGAAGGATCTCCGGGCGCGTTATGGGGTCGAGGCACGGGGATATCCCGTGGACCTCGCCGCGGACAACGGGCCCGATCGCCTGTACAGGGCGGTCATTCAAGATGCGGGCAGGCTCGATGTCCTGGTCAACAACGCGGGGCTTATGACATACGGAAATTTCCACGAGATCAACCTCGACCGGCAGCGGCGCATACTCGCGGTCAACGCCGGAGCCTATCTCGCGTTGATGCGCCTGGCGCTCGGCGACATGGTGGCGTCGGGAGAGGGCCGGATACTCAACGTCAGTTCGGTCTCGGCCTTTCAGCCTTCGGCGCACCACGCGGTATACGGGGCTACAAAGGCCTTCGTGCAGAGCCTGAGCGAGGCGGTTAATCAGGAGCTCCGGGGAACGGGCGTGATGGTGTGCACGCTCTGCCCGTCATATACCGATACACCGCTCCTGAAAGGCCAGGGATTTCCTGACAGGCTGCGCTGGTACTCGATAAGCGGCCTTTCGAGCCCGGAGGCGATCGCGCGCAAGGGCCTCCGGGCGTTCGTGCGCGGCAGGACCGTGTATATCCCCGGACTGCGCAACTGGTTCATCCACGCGGTGCTCCAGCGCCTCATGCCGCGCAGGCTGGCTGGCGCGCTCTCGTATCTGGTGCTTCGGTGAACAGGGAGGAACGATGAAACGCGTGTTGATTACCGGCGCGGCAGGATATATCGGCGGAAGGCTTGCGGCGGCCCTGTGCGCGGAGCCGGGCGTCGCAGAGGTGATAGGCCTCGATATTCGCGGGCCCGCGACGAGCGCCGCCGGTCTTGTTTTCTACGAGAGGGACGTGCGCGCGCCGCTGGATGATATCATAACCCGTCACCGCGTCGATACCGTGGTGCACGCGGCCTTCGTGCTCCCGCCGATCCACGACACGCGCCGCATGGAGGATATCAACGTCAACGGCACGAGAAACGTGGCCTCCGCGTGCGTGCGCAACGGAGTCGGCCACCTGCTCTACACCAGCTCTGGCACGGCCTACGGTTTCCATCCCGACAACGACGTGCCGCTGACGGAAGAAAGCGCGCTGCGGGGTAACGACGGTTTCACCTACTCGAGAACAAAGCGTTTGATCGAGCTCATGCTCCAGGAATTGCCCCGCGAGCGTTCAAGGACGATCGTCACAATCCTGCGGCCGTGCTTCGTGGTGGGGCCCGGCTTCAGCAATCCGCTCGCCGCGCACTTCATGAAGCGGCTGGTGATTCTTCCGCGGGGAGCTCTCGATTTCCAGTTCGTGCACGAGGACGATCTGCTGGAGATCATGCTTCTCATGCTGCGTCTCCGCAAGGGGGGCGCCTATAACGTCGGCGCCGAGGGGAGGATATCGTGCGCGGAGATGGCATCGCTTCTGGGGAACCGGCTCGTTGAGATCCCGGTCCGCCTGCTCTATCCGCTCAACGCCGCCGCATGGGCGCTCAGGCTCTCCTTCCTGAGCGCCTTTCCGAGTCCGGCGCTGGACATGGTGCGCTATCCGTGGTACGTGTCGTCGGAAAAACTGCGCCGGGCGACGGGGTTTGAATACCGGCACACGAGCCGCGAGGCGTTCGAGGATTTCGCCCGGCACGTCGGGCGGCGCGGGCGCGGGTAGACTGCCGTTGTGATCGGCCCGGGCTCCTTTGACCCGCGCCGCTGGATGAGGTCTGAATGTAAGGCGGCATTCCGTATCTCCCGGGGCTGACACTGTTGTCATCCCGACCCATCTTCATGGTGTTGACGGTTTACCGGGGACATGATATGGTTTTTCTCGTGACGGAAACGGAAGGCGCGCACTCCAATACGGCAGGGCATATTCCGGGGCGGGTGCGTGGAATACGATACGTTTTCCGGATCAGGAAATCGTTTAACACGGAGACGGCGGGCGGGTCCGACATGCCCGCCGTCTCATCGCGGACCGCCGATCACATGTCAGTTTTAAAAGGAGATGGTTCATGAAGGCATTCTTCAGGCGTCTGGGACTTGCGGTCATCATCATCTGTCTTGCGTACGCGCTGATTTATTTTATCAGCTATCCCCGTTATACATACAGGGGAACGGCGCCGAACATGGGCTTCGACCGGTATTACGCCATGAAACTCGCCGAAAGCGCGAAACTCGGAGTCCGGCCCGGCAACCAGGAGAAGCTTGTGCGATTCTCCCCCGGGAGGACCAAGCTCGCGATACTCTATATTCACGGCTGGAGCGCGTCGCGCGCCGAGGGAGAAGAGGTGATGGACAGGGTGGCCGCGAAGCTAAAGGCGAACATCTACTATCTCAGGCTGCCGGGGCACGGCGCGACGAAGGAGGACTTTGCCGCGGTGACCTACAGGGATTACATCGACCAGGCGGAGGAGGCCTTCGCTATGATGCCCCTGCTCGGTGAGCGCGTCGTGGTGGCAGGGTCCAGCATGGGAGGGCTTCTCGGCACCTACCTGGCCGCCGAATACCCCGGGAGGGTGGCCGCGCTCGTTCTCGCCTCGCCCTTTTACGATTTCGCGTCGCCTTCGACGAAGCTGTTCTATTATCCGGGCGGAACAACACTGGTCGAGCTTCTGCAGGGGAAAGTGCGCAGGCCGACCGCCGATCCCACGCATTCGTCGGAATGGGAGAAGTACTGGACGGTTGAAAAATATTATTCGTCGTTCAAGTCCGCGGCCGATATGGTGAAGCGGGCGGCGCGTGAGTCGGTGTACCGAAAAATCACCGATCCCGTATTGATGCTGTATTATTACGACGACGAGAAAAACCAGGACACTTCGGCCAGTGTCGCCGCGATGAAACGAGCGTTCGATCTTTTCGGAAAAGACGCGAAACCGAACCCGCTGAACAGGGCCGTGGCCATTCCGAAAGCCGCGCATGTCATGCTCTCAAAATGGGTGGAATCGGACAGGGCCAGGGCGGAAAAGGAGATTGTGGAATTTCTTTTACGGATTGAATGATGCGAGTGCCGCGATGCTGTTCCGGTGTCATCGGGATGCCGGCCTGATCACCGCTTCCAGGACCGCTGCCATCTCCTCGATATTATACGGTTTCGCGACGACCCCGGCGAACCCGTGTTCCCGGTAATCGGACATCACCGGATCACTCGAGTAACCGCTCGAGACGACGGCGCGGACGCGCTCGTCCATGCCGACGAGCTTCTTCAGCGTATCCAGCCCGCCGGGTCCTCCCGGTATGGTGAGGTCGAGAATTACGGCGTCGAAGGGCGCGCCCGTTTCCATGAATCGCTCGTACAGCATGATCGCGGAGTTGCCGTCACAGGCGGTTTCGGCCGTGTACCCGAGCGTGCGGAGCATCTCGGCTCCGACGGCGAGAACCGCCTCGTCATCATCCATTATGAGGACGCGCCCCCTCGAGCGGGAAGGGTGCTTTCGCGCGGTCCTGGCCCTGCGCGGTTTTCCTTCAGTCGCCGGAAGATGGAGCGTAAAGGAGGTTCCCTCGCCGACTTTTGAATCGACTTCGATGTGTCCACCGTGACGGTTGATGATGGAATAGGTCGTGGTTAGCCCAAGGCCGCTGCCGCGTTGCTTTGTGGTAAAGTACGGATCGAATATTCTCGGCTGAAGCTCGGCGGGAATGCCGATGCCGTGGTCCTCGACCGAAATTTTAAGATACCTTCCGGGCTTCAGCCGGGCATCGCCGTCGGGGCCGGACACCGACGCGTTACGGGCCCTGACGCGCACCGTGCCGCCGGCGGGCATTGCCTGCTGGGCGTTGATTGCGAGGTTGTTGAATACCTGGCTCATCTGTCCCGGATCCACCTCGGCGGCCCACAGATCGCCGGCGATGTCGAACTCGGGTCGGATGTTCGTGCCGCTCAACGTGAACCGTATTGTCTCCTCGAGCAGCGCCGCGATGGAGGTGACCTTCTTTATGGGGGCCCCTCCGCGGGAGAAGGTCAGGAGCTGCTGCGTGAGATCGCGGGCCCTGAAAGATGCCTGCTCGGCATCCCTGAGTACCCGGTTCAGCCCGCTCTCCGGGGTGGTCTGCATCCTTGCCAGCGAGATGTTTCCGGTTACAACGGTCAGGATGTTGTTGAAGTCGTGAGCGATGCCGCCGGCCAGCACGCCGAGCGACTCGAGCTTCTGTGACCG
>CAZVEG010000115.1:0-11154 GCA_964625625.1 uncultured Leptospirales bacterium
CGTGAAGAAAAGACGATGAGTTACGCTTTTTTCAAGATCGTACAGATCGTTCAGGCTGGCAGTAATCCCCGCGTCTCGATGCATATTCGACTTCACCGTCTGGATCATTTCCCGAAGGAGCAGGAGTTCCGAACGGCGGCTGAGCTGGCCGTCCTCCACAAGTTTTTTCAGATACTCAAACTGGTATTTGCGGAGATTCACCTGGATAAAAAAATTCACGCCGTATATCTTCAATATACGCTGCAGAGGGTAGCTTTTACTTTTCGATACAAAATCTTCATACTGCCGCGAATCAATGGCCCTCGTCACCGGCTTGACCCTGACGGGCCGCGGCACTCCAGCGCCCTGCGTTTCCGCGGTGGCGGGAACCTTTTCGTTCGCAAACGGAAGACTGGCGTTTTGCAGCTCCCTCGCGAAGCGCTCATCCTTCCAGTCGTCGGTGTATTCGGCGAAGTTTTTTTCCAGAAGTCGTTCAAACTCATCCAGCATGATCGCCTTGTTCGCGAGCTGCCCGATCATGGTATTGTTGAGACTTCGCATTACCGGGAATATCTCCTTGACGATCTGATGGAACAGATATCTTTTTTGAAACTGCTTTTCGTATTCCACCATAAGCTCGCTCTGAAAATAGTTTTTCAGGCGACGGACGATGTTGATGTTCGTGACCACATAACCCTCCACCCGCGGGATGCTCCGCGCAGTGTCCTCGGCCACGATCTCCATAGAAAAGATCCTGTGAGAATTCAACAGCACCCGGAGGATCCGCCTGACGAGATCGGCCTCCACTCCCAGCGATGAGGTGACATACTTGATGAAGTCATCGGAATGCGGGATGGCGCGCATGCCGATTACGGCATTCTGTTTGTTAATTTCCTGGTAGATTTCCTCTACGGTGTCGAGCGCCATTCCCCATTCACCCTGTCCATGCCGGAAACGGCAAGGCCCTGAAAATTATTAGATTTTTTTATTGACACAAAAAGCTCTTTTCGGTTGTAGTAGTCCCACCTGACGAATAGGGGTGTTAGCTCAGCTTGGTTAGAGTGCCTGCCTGTCACGCAGGAGGTCGCGAGTTCGAGTCTCGTACACCCCGCATAATCCAAAGGTTAAAAGAACCCCCGTCGGGGGTTCTTTTGTTTACCCCCCCGTCCTCGACATCTGCCTGTTACGGACTATCGCCATACACCCGTCCCCCGCCTCGACAGGATTCTCCAGCCGGTGTGCTTCGGGCTTGGAATTAACGGCGGCGATGATGATATCAGTCAACGGTCCATCATCCTCGTTTTCCCTGAGTGCCGTTTTCAGATCGAATTCAAGCGGCGAATGCAGGCAGGTCTTCAACATCCCGTCGCAGGTCAGCCTCAGCCTGTTGCAACGGGAGCAGAACTTGTGCGTCATGGGAGGGATCACCCCGATCCTGATATTGCCGAACCTTCCCCGTAAATCATACATCCGGGCTACGCTCGTGTCGCTGTCACGGCTTCGGGCGAGCTCCCCCCTCGCCAGCAAACACTCCACGAGCCTGTCCGAAGGCACAAACCGTGACGCGTCATATTCATCGCCGAACGGCATCCGCTCGATGAAGCGAAGAGTAACATCCTTCCCCGCGAAAAATCGTAAAAAATCATCCAGCTCAACGAGCGACTCCTCGTGAAGCACCATGTTGATCTTCAAATCGAAAAACCGGCTCTCGAGCGCTTTGACAATATTCCCGATAACCCGGTCAAACTCGTCCCGCCCCGTAATCGCCCGGTATCTTCCGGCCGACATCGTATCCAGGCTAATATTGAGCTTGCGTACACCGAACCTCCGGAGATCCTCGATCACCTCATCCAGCAGAATGCCGTTGGTTGTAAGGCACAGATCCATTTCCGGGTGGTTCCGTCTCACCTGTCCCACTATCCCCATGAAGCCCTTGCGGACGAGCGGCTCCCCACCCGTAAACCGGATCTTGCGCACCCCGAGTCCGGCGAAAATACCGATGAGACGAACGAACTCCTCGATCCGGAGCACCTCGTCGTGCGGCAGGAACTCAACCCCTCCCGGCGGCATGCAGTACACACAGCGCAGATTGCATTTATCCGTTACAGAAACACGTAGATAGTCGAGTCTGCGGTTAAACGTATCGGTCAGCATTTCATATCCTCATGGAGCGGCCGAGCCTAAAGACGCATCCGTCGCTGTCAACCACTCTATCACCGAAACAGGAAATTTCAAACGTCGGGATCGCTCTTTCGTTCATTTCGCCCACACGCGCGCAAGTGAGAAAGACCGAGGCCGCATACACCGCAGCGGCCCAATTACGGTAAAGCCTATAGCTCCACCGCCCGATCGTAATCACGGCACATTTCTCCAACGGTTCTGCATCCCCCTCTCGGCCGGGGAACCAAAACCGAATGAATGGTCAAAATCGGTTTCCGCATTCGCTTTTCCCGAGGCGTTGTACAGCAATCTCATGAATTCCCATTCCCGGTAATAATAATAGACGCCCCATATTCACGCAATCTTTAAAATCAACGCAGGTGCACGACCTGCATAATCGGTCATCCACCGGATTTTCAATGGCGCAAAGCACGGCGGCGACATCACCAGCGCGATCGTACGGCATCGGCATCAATGCCTATTCTTTGCCAGCGCCGGAGTCAAGGAGGTTTCTCCTGAAGTGGTCGTTGTCCGGTTCGAGAAAAAAGGCCTTCGAATACATGGCGAAGGATTCTTCTTTCCGCCCGAAAACCTCATAGACGATACCAAGATTGTTATACGCCGCGGCCATCGAGGCATCTTCTTTTATCGCTTCCAGGAACAGATTTCTCGCCTCGTTGAAGCGTCCCTCCAGTGCGTATTCGATACCCTTTCTGTTTATCATCGCGACGGGAGACGAGGCGCTCATGTCGGCAAACCGCTTGATAACGTAAACGCTCCGGGAGGCTTTATCATTCGAGGCGCGGGATCCAACCGATGTTTGCTCCTTCGCCGCTGCCAGAAGAGCGGCGTCCGAGCGATGCTCTATCCTTATCGCATGGTATCGATAGCAGGACAGGCACGCGAAAGCCAGCGTAAACGCCAGCGTCGCACTACCGGACCGGACGGACCGGCTCAGTGTTCCGCTCGATAGCTTTCGCACAGTTCAGTATCTTCTTTTCCTGAAAGTGGCCTGCCATTATCTGCAGGCCGATGGGAAGGCCCGCCTCATCGCGGCCGATCGGCACGCTCATGCCGGGAATTGCGGCGAGGTTGGCCGAGATGGTTAGAATGTCCGATACATACATCTCAAGGGGATCATCCACTTTCTCACCGAGCGCGAATGCGGTCGTGGTGGTGACCGGGCTCAGGATGCAGTCAACCTTCGAGAACACTTTCTGGAAATCCCGGATGACGAGCGTACGTCCCTTCAGCGCCTTGAGATAATAGGCGTCGTAATATCCCGAGCTGAGCGCATAGGTTCCCAGGATTATCCTTCGCTTCACCTCCTTGCCGAAGCCCTCGTTACGGGTTTTCCGGTAGAGATCGGAGAGCGCTTCAATCCCGGGCGAGCGGTAGCCATAGCGTATACCGTCATAACGCGCCAGGTTCGACGAGGCCTCGGCCGTGGCGATCAGATAATAAATCGGGATGGCGTATTCAGTATATTGTAGTGATATCGGTTCGATCTTCGCTCCCATCGACTCGAGTTCCCCGACTCTCGACAGTACGGCCGCTTTTACGGCTGGCGCTATACCCTGGAAATACTCGTCGGGAAGCCCTATAACCATTCCCGCGATGTTCCCATCAAGCGAGTCGGGAGCAAAATCAACGGGGCGTTCTATCGAGGTCGAATCGGCCGTGTCACCGCCGGATATTATACCGAGCAACAGCGCGGCGTCATCGACCGTACGTGCAAATGTACCGATCTGGTCGAGCGACGAGGCAAACGCAACCAGTCCGTAGCGCGAAACCCTGCCATAGGTGGGCTTGATGCCCGCCACGCCGCAAAACGACGCCGGCTGCCGGATTGAGCCGCCCGTGTCCGAGCCAAGCGCGGCGGGTGCCATCATCGCGGCCACCGCGGCCGCCGAACCGCCGGAGCTTCCACCCGGCACCCTCGTTTCATCGTGAGGATTTCTGGTGACGCCGAAGAAGGACGTTTCGGTGGTCGATCCCATGGCGAATTCGTCCAGGTTCGTCTTGCCGAGCGTCACAAAGCCGCGGTCACGGAGCTTCCGGTAGACCGTGGCATCATACGGAGGAATGAAATCGCGTAGAATACCCGAACCGCAGGTGGTTCGCAGACCAGCGGTACAGATGTTGTCCTTGACGGCCACCGGAATGCCGTCCCAGGCTGAAAGTGCACCGGCTGCGGCCCGGCGCTTATCGGATTCCCCGGCCTCCCTGAGCGTGCGGGCCTCATCCACCGTTATATATGCATTGATCGCTCCATTCAGCGACCCTATACGCGCAAGGTATTCTTTCGCGATCTCGACTGCCGAGGTTTTACCGTCCGCCAGCAGCGCAGCCAGTTCCGCAATGCTCTTCTCGACCAGCATCCCATTCCTCCATGGCCCGCGGGGGCGCTAATGAAAAATGGTATGGCAGTGCATCCCACAAGGGTCAATAATTTTTTTAAGACAGGCAAGCCCGTCGTTAATTATTATTGACTTCAGACCGCAACTGAACTATCTTCCATTGCAATGGTGGCGGTCGGCCGCCATCCTTCTTTAATCGGACCAGTTACGCATATAAACCTGCAAAGCCGGGAGCAAACCGACACCATGTTGAATAAAAAGCATAAAATCACTCTTACCTCCATCACTGTGATTGCCCTCATTTTCGGATGTTTCAGCAGAACAGACGGCGTAAAACAGACCGACATCAAACCGCTTGTCGGCGTTTTTCTATCCAAGCACGTCCGCTACCAGAGTATGGACCAGGAGCTTTCCAGGAAAACGATGAGTAACCTGCTCAATTTCATAGATCCGGGAAAGTATTACTTTTATAAAAGCGATATAGCCGGTTTCGCCGCTCACGAGAACAAGCTTGGAGAATACATTGAAAACGGAAAATTCGGACTTATTTTCGATGTATTCACACTTTACAAAAAACGCTTCAATGAAAGCATGACGCTCTTTAACGAGCTGCTCAAGCTCGAATACGACTTCAACAGGGACGAATACATTGCCGTCGACCGGGAAAAGATCGACTATCCCGCCAACCACGCTGAAATGCGGGAGCGCTGGAGAAAAAACATCAAACTCCAGCTGCTCAACTATCTTACCGCCGTCAAGGACGTAAACGAGGCGAAGGAAAAGCTGCGCAACAAGTATCGTCTCAACAAAAAACGGGTCGACGAGATCGATGAGAGTAAAATGATCTCTACGTTCGTCAACGCGTTTTCAACCGCCCTCGATCCGCACTCGAATTACCTGACCCAGGAAGAACATGAAGATTTCATGATCCAGACCAAGCTGAAACTCGAGGGTATCGGCGTTATACTCCGCTCCGAGGACGGCTTCGCACTCGTCGAGTCCATAATACCCGGAGGAGCCGCGGCGAAGCTCCCCGCCTCCCTTCAGCTCAAGCCGAATGACAAGATAGTGGCGGTGGCACAGAAAGACGGCGAATCGATAGACGTCATCGACATGGACCTTCGCGACGTGGTCAACCTTATCCGCGGCAAATCGGGCACCACGGTCAGGCTTACCATTTTCCGCAAGGCCGACGAAAGCCAGAAGCCCGTCCGTATGCAGATACCCATCGTGCGCGAGGAGATCAAGCTCGAAGACCGCGCGGCCAAATCGGACATTTACATCATGAAAAAAGACGGCCGCGAAATCAAGATAGGGTATATCAAGCTACCGACCTTTTATCTCGATTTCGATGCAGCGCAGAAGAATGACCCGGCCGGCAAGAGCTCATCGATCGACGTCATACGCGAGATAAACAAGCTCACGAACCTCGAGATCAGCGCGATGGTGGTCGATCTGAGGGGCAACCCCGGAGGTGCGCTGACGGAAGCCGTCAACGTCGCGGGCCTTTTCATCGACCAGGGGCCCGTTGTTAAAATAGTCTATCGTACTCAGCGGACGGAAGTCCTCAGCGACGACGACCCCGGCATCTATTACGATGGGCCGCTCGTTGTGCTCATCGACCGGTTCAGCGCGAGCGCTTCCGAAATTTTCGCGGGAGCCATCAAGGACTATCGGAGGGGAATAGTCGTCGGGCCCACGGCGACCTTCGGCAAGGGATCGGTACAGGAATACAACCAGCTTCCTTCAAAAAAAGGCGCGGTTAAAATCACCACCGCGCTTTTCTACCAGCCCGGCGGCACCTCGAACCAGCTCACCGGCATCGCCCCCGACATCATCATCCCCGATATCAGTGCGGTATGGGATATCGGCGAGGACAAGCTTCGCCACTCCCTCAAGTGGGAGAAAATACCCAGTGCAAGCTTTATTCCCTACCGTAACTATCTCAACAGGGAGATGATCGGGACGCTTCAGGAACAGTCAAAACGAAGGGTTGCGGGGATGAAAGAGTTTTCCGACCTGAACGAGAGAATAGCGTCGCTTAAAAAGCTGATAGCCACGAAGGAGATCAGCCTCAAGGAAGAATCCAGTATCGAAAAGCACAAGGTCCGCGACATGGAGAAACAGCTCAAGCGCGAAAATAATAACAGGGTCATCGATATAAAAAATGACCTTTTCCTGAGGGAGGCTTTCAATATCACCCTGGAATATATCGATCGTATCCAGTAATCGGCATATCCGCTATTCCGCGTCACTGTTGCACAAGAAGAACGCCCGTTCCACCAGCCTGAAAGCCTGATGTGTCACGAGGAAGCCCGTGGCATTTCTGGCTTTGCTCATATTTTAACCGGTATTCAATATAGTGCTTGCCATCCGGTACAATATGCCGGCACTGGTAATAAATGAAACATTGTTTTAGCAATCCGTTCGCCATTTTATAACCGCGGAATGTCGGATACAGCGCAACTCGGAGGCTGCAATGTTAAACAAACTGTCCGAGCTCGAATCCTATCTCAAGGAACACCACATACGCTGCAGGCTCGTCATACCGGCCGCCAGAGACGAGAATGTGCTCAATGCCGCCTTTACCGCTCATAGAATCGGCATAGTTGACACCACCCTCATCGGCAGCGAGCGGGTCATTCGCGAACTGGCCGACGAAAAGAATTTCGACCTGTCGGAAATCAACATCATCAACGAGGACAATGCCGCCGAAGCGGCCATACAGTCGGTCCGGATGGTGCGGGAGGGGAGCGCCGATATCATCATGAACGGCGAGGAAAGTTACTACGGCGCCAACATGATCCTCAAACAGATAGACGACCGCCGTCGCGGGATACGCAAGGGTTCCATAATGTCACACATGGCCATTTTCGAAGTGGAGCGATATCACAAACTTATCGCGGTCACCGATACGGTCCTGAACGTCGCCCCCGATCTTTCAACCAAGGCCGGGATAGCGCACAATGCCGTTTTCTTCATGCGTCGCCTCGGGATCGAGATTCCAAAAGTCGCCGTTCTGGCCGCCATAGAGGTCGTCAACGAAGCGATGCCCGCGACCATGCATGCCGGTCTCCTGTCCAAAATGGCTCAACGCGGGCAGATAAAGAATTGCGTTATAGACGGCCCACTGGCCTTCGATAACGCGATATCCAGGGAAAGCGCCGTCCACAAGGGCATTATCAACGAAGTCGCCGGCGATCCCGATATCCTGCTCGCTCCCGACATCGAAACCGCGAACATTCTCTACCAGTCCTTCGTATTCTTCGCCAACGCGCGCGTCGCTTCCGTTGCGCTGGGCGCATCGGCCCCCATTGTATTCACCTCCAAGCTCGATACGGATGAAACACGCGTCGCAAGCATTCTGCTGGCCGCCGCCGCCTACGTGCCGATCAGCTACCGCTGAAAGAACCAGGGAGAACCCTCATGAACGACCAGGGCACAGGGAAAAAGATAAAAACGATCGCCGATCTTTACACAAATACGGAGAAGAACCCGAAGCGTAAAAAGCTCGTCGTCGCCGCCGCCCAGGACGAACATGTCCTTGACGCGGTTACGAAGGCCCGCGAACGGGGCATCGTAGAGCCCATACTGGTGGGTATCAGAAAGAAAATCCTGGAAATCGCCGATACACACGGCTATGACCTCGACAGGATACGCATAATCGACGAGGAGGATAACGTTCGCGCCGCCGAGATATCCGTGCAGCTCGTCCGCGACGGAGAGGCGGATATATTGATGAAGGGGCTTTTGGACACCGCTACCTATTTGCGCCCGGTTCTCGACAAGTCTAACGGGCTGCGACGGGGCGAGGCGCTCTCCTCGATCGGTCTTTTCGAGCTCACCAATTACCACAAGCTTTTCGTGCTCACCGACGGCGGCCTTAATATCGCGCCGGATCTCAAGATGAAGGTTGCCATAATCAAAAACGCCGTATTCTTCATGCGCCGTCTCGGCGTGGAAATCCCGAAGGTCGCGGTTCTCGGCGCCTTCGAGTTGATCAACATAAACATGATCGCCACCGTTGACGCCGCCCTGCTTTCAATGATGTCACAGCGTGGGCAGATACGCAACTGCATCATCGACGGCCCCCTGTCTTTCGACAATGCCATATCGAAGAAAAGCGCTGAATTCAAGGGAATTCACAATGATGTGGCGGGCGATGCCGATATACTCCTTGCGCCGAACATCGAATCCGGAAACGCGATGTATAAATCATTCGTCTACTTTGCCGGCGCATCACCGGCCAGCATGCTGCTCGGCGCGTCCGCGCCGATCGTGCTAACCTCGCGGGCGGACTCGGAGGCGATAAAGCTCAACAGTATCGCGCTGGCGGCAAGCATCGATCTCTCGGACAAGCCTCAATAGACAGGAACGGAGCGGAACGCCATGCCTGAGCCAAGAATACTCGCAATCAACCCCGGATCCACTTCCACTAAAATCGCCGTATACGAAGGCGAGTCTCCTTTATTCATCAAGAACATCAAACATTCCACCGACGAGCTCCGCTCCTTCCCCGACATGGCCGACCAATACCACTTCAGGAAAGAAATTATTTTAAGCGAGCTCTCCACCGCCGGTATCGAACCATCATCTCTGTCCGCGATCGTGGGCAGGGGGGGCCTTCTCAAGCCGATATCATCCGGGGTGTACATCGTAAACGATGCAGTCATCAAGGATCTGCGCGAAGGTCTGAAGATATCTCAGCACGCAAGCAACCTCGCCGGGCTTATCGCCGATGATCTCGCCCGCGGACTCCCGGCGGCGGCCGCGTACATCGCCGATCCACCCGTTGTCGACGAAATGGATGACATAGCGCGTATCACCGGGCATCCTCTTTTCGAGCGCAAATCGCGATTCCACGCCCTCAACCAGAAAGCCGTGGCGCGCAAGCACGCGAGGGCCGTCGGCAGGCCCTATGAAGAGCTCAACCTCATCATCGCGCACATGGGCGGGGGCACATCGGTCGGGGCCCACCGCAAAGGGATGATCGTCGATGTCAACGACGCACTCGATGGAGAAGGGCCCTTTACCCCCGAGCGCAGTGGAACGCTTCCGGCCGGCGACCTTGCACGCCTCTGTTTCAGCGGGAACTACACCCACGAGGAAGTAAAAAAAATGCTGACGGGAAAAGGCGGCCTCACGGCTTATCTCGGAACCAATGATGCACGTGAAGTTGAAGAGCGGGTTGCCGCAGGCGACGAATACGCACGCCTGATAATGGACGCGATGGTCTACCAGGTCTCAAAACACATCGGCGCGATGTTCACCGTGTTGAAAGGTGATGTTGACGCGATACTGCTCACCGGCGGAATCGCCTTTAACAGGCGTACAAATGATGCGATAACAGAACGGGTGGGCAGACTCGCCCCGGTATCGGTTTATCCCGGAGAAGATGAGATGGAGGCACTCGCGCTGAACGGCCTCATGGTTCTCCGAGGGGAAATCAGGGCGAAAGAGTACCTGTAGCGGCCAGGTATGCGGACAGGCCACTTCCGGCCTTCACGGAATCCACAATTACCGGATCCACACCCGTTCTCATCAGGCGAATCCGCAGGGACTCGAGCTCGGCGATCATGACCTCGTCCATTGTGTCACGAAGAAACACGACCGTTTCAATCGCATAATTTTTCAGATCCCTGTAAAAAAGATCAAAGCGCTCCCGGGGGGGCCTCAATGACGGGCAGAGGGGCCGATAACTCAAAGCGTTGAGCATTTCGTAATACAGACCGGGTGATGTGTGGTTATGGGATACGTCAAATTGACGGCGCCCGTTGCAGCTGTCATCCTCGGAGATCACACAACCGGTACGCTCCATATCATCCAGTGCCTCCAGCCTGGTGATATGCCCTCCCCGGACCAGGATATTCCTTCCCGGGGGAACCGGCCCGTCCGGAGGCAATGAATTGAGCGCATTGAGAATACCCGCCAGACTTTCAATTATCACATCGGGAGGCAATGCCGCCGCGGCCTCGAATATCAACATTAGATCGCTCTGTGAAAGCGCATTTCGCCTGGAATGCCGGACCGAGGCGATGCCCCGTGTCAATCTCCGGACCGTATCGTGCTCCGATACCGCCAGCGCAAGCCGTCCGGGATCCAGCCGGTCGATACCGCCGCGACCAAGCCGTTTTATCAGCGAATCCAGGGAATGATGCAGCTCGATCGCCGCGTCTTCCCCGTAGCCGTGCGGCACAACGAATGGAACGATCCGGTCTGAATTCGATCCGGATATCTTCCCGTACGCCGCGCAGCCTCGGGGCACGATGACATGCTCGCAGATCCGCAGCGCGTCGGCGATTCTGTTGCCATGCGAAGCACCTGTACAAGCTTCCACATCAAGGAGGGGAACACGAAGGGCCACAATTCCGACCGCCGCGAGGATCTCCCGCGGCGTCGCGTCGCAGACGGCCCCGACAAGCCTGCTTTCGGCCCTTTCGGCATAACCCCGCGCGATCATACCCCACTGGGCCAGCTGTTCTCGCAGATAATCCAGAATACGATCCACCCGCACCCTCACCCCGCGGAAAATTTTGAACGAGGAGCCGCTCCAGTCTCGTCCTCGGAATAATGGCCCTGCCATGAAAGGGGTCAAATAAAAAATACCATCTCACCACGGAAAATGATTTGATGAATTACCCGCTTTCAGACAATC
>CAZVEG010000116.1:0-6802 GCA_964625625.1 uncultured Leptospirales bacterium
GTGCTGGTCAATCGCGGTTTCGAGCCCGAGCCGCACGGAACGGCCGTCACCATGACCGCCGACGGTAAAAGCTGGACGGCGCTCGAACCGGTCACGCCGGAGGGCTGGCTGCTGTGGAGACCGAAGACCCGCGACGGACGCACCTGGTACGTCACGGCGTACTGGAAGGACCACGGAAAGTCGATACTGCTCGCGTCACGCGACGGCGTGCGCTGGGACACGGTCTCCACGATACACGAGGGCGACCGGAACGACGAGACGGCCATGGAGTTTCTTCCTGATGGAAGGATCATCGCCACGGCCCGCCTGGAGGGAACGCGCTCCTGGCACCAGGGGGCAATGGACGCGTCAACGCTCATCGCCGTCGCCGCGCCTCCCTATACGCGCTGGATGACGACCGTAAGCCGCGTCACCCGCCTCGACGGGCCGGTGCTCTTCGGCCACGCGGGAAGGGTGTTCGCGGCCGGGCGCTACGACCCGGAGAACTACGACCGCTGGTACGGGATGTCGAGCCTTCTGGGCCGCAAGCGTACGGCGCTGTACGAGGTCATGCCCGGGAAGCTCGTTAAGCTTTCGGATCTTCCCAGCGCCGGCGACACCTCGTACCCCGGCGCGGTGCTGAGGGACGGCACGCTGTATCTCTGTTATTACACGAACGACGTGAAGCGGGACTACTCGTGGCTCCTGGGGCTCGTCATGCCGAGCGACATCATGCTCGCGAGGATCGACATGGCCTCGCTCGTGGCGCTCGCGGACGCGCGTAAATGACGTCGGGAGTCATGGACCGGCATGAAGGCGGGGCTTCGCGCCCCGCCTTCTACATGTCGATCCCCGTATAGCGCTTGAGCGCGATGCCGATGAGGAAGCTCACCAGCGACACCCCGCCCGACAGGAGCGCCATCTCGGCGAAGCGCGCGCGGAAGGACTCGTCCTTCACCACGGAGTAGTAGTAGTTGAAGAGCGCGATGATGGCGAGCGCGCAGACGAACATGATGCCGAGCGAGAGATAGCGGTTGCCGAGCGCGAGGTAAGGCGTGACGAGCACGGCCACGGTCAGGATGTAGGCGATTCCCGTGTAGACCGATGCCTTTACGGCGCTGTTGTCGCCGCCCTCGGCCTTGGTCGAGAGGTACTCCGACGCGGCCATGGAGAGCGCCGCCGAGATGCCCGTAATGAGCCCGATGATCCCGATGAGCTTCGTGCTCGAGAGCGCGAAGGTGAATCCCACGAGCGCCCCGGTGAGCTCGACCAGCGCGTCGTTGAGCCCCAGCACGACCGAGCCCATGTAGTTCAGCCTGTCCTCGCGCAGCAGGCCGATGAGTTTGTATTCGTGCTTCTTCTCGTCCTTGGCGATCGCCGCCACGTCCGGATATCTCCTGCTGTACTTCGAATAGCGCGCCACGGCGCGCGTCTCGTCGCGCTCCAGGAGCTTCAGCGCGAAGGTGGGGCCGAGGACGCGCGCGGCGACGAGTATCCGGTACACCGCGAAACGGCCGGCCTTCACCTCGGTCCCCGTGTATCCTTTAAGCAGGGCGTAATGGCGCTCCTCTTCCTTCGAAAGCCTGGCAAGCACCTTCGCGTTGGGGTCCGCGGACTTCGGCCCGAGGAGCCGTGAGTAGATCTCGACCGCCTCGGCCTCGGAGCGCTGCATCTCGAGGAAGTCGTTCAGCTCTTCCGGAGCGATTTTTTTACGCGTTCGTGATGTCATGGCATTCCCCTTATCTTCCGTGCTTTCCCGGCCGCCTCCTCAGACGACGGCCCGATGTCCCCCGTAACGGCCCTCAGGCTTTCGGGCCCGATTTCGGATACGACGGCGCGAGCGAGATGACGAGCTGGCCGCCCGAGTAGAGGATGGGCCCGAAGAGCATGGGCATGATCTTCGCGTAGCTGTGCAGGGCGAACTCGATGTCGCCGAGATAGAGCATGAGCGTGCCGATCGTAAGGAGCGCCGCCTGCGTTCGTCCGAGGGCCGTCCCGAAGAGCGTGGAGGCCGCGCGCGTCACGACGAATGGAAGCACCAGCCCGTAGATGAGAGCGGGTATGAGCATGTCCCCCAGGAATGGCTTCAGGTACGACATGAGCGCGCCGTAGACGACGAGCGCGACGGCGCCCACGTAGAGGTCCTGCTTTCGGAAGCCGCTGATGATGGTGAAACCGACCGCGTAGGTCAGGTAGGCGATGACGGCGATGACGAGCCCGCGCATCACCACGAAGGGGTCGGTCATGTCGATGTTCAGGAAATCTCCCAGGAGCGCGATGGCGAGCCCGGCGGTCACGAAGGCCGTCAGGCGGCGGTTGACGCCCGCGCGGCGGAGCGAGAGAAGCGCCGTCGCGATGCAGAGAATCGTGATGAGCGGTTGTACGACCATGACGGTAGCGATGTCATTGGTCCAGCGTGCCTGCCAGTAGATTGCGATGCCGATCAGCGCGAACGGAACGGGGATGAGGTGCGCTCCCATGGGTGCCTCCCTGAAACGAAGCTGCGGGCCGCGCGGGGCCCATGGGGTAATGGTGGAGCGGGCGACGCGCGGATTGCAAGAAGTTTTCATTGCTATTTAACACGATATTAACAATTCTGTTCCTGAAGTGCATCCAAATTAAGCTATAATATCCGTAACAATGCTTCCGGTGGATGTACCGAACAAATTTGAGGTCACCGCGGAGCGTGGTTCGCGCCGCATGCTTTCCGGCGCGAACCGTACGGACGAGACCATCGCACACCGGCTGTCACGAGGAAGGAGAGGATATGAAATTACCGGGACTGAGAAAGAGTGGAGGTCGTGAAGCGTTGACGGGTTCTCGGGAAACCGCGGAAGCGCGGGAAGAGGGGAGCGTCGCGGCGGAGGCCTGCATGGGGGTACTGACGCTGCGTTCTTCCGGGGTGTCGGCTGAATCACTGAAAAAGCTTTACTTCGGGGAAAGACCTCCGGTTTTCGTCCTCGGCTTCGTTTCGCCCCATGTCGACTTCGTGGCGGTGTCGGCGGGGATCAGGTCCTCGCTTCCGGGGGTAGACAACGTGCTGCTCTGTACGACCGCGGGCGAGCTCGGCGGCGACGGATCGGCCGCCGGTACCGTCTACCATCCCGCCGGGGAAAAATGGGACACGATCGTTCTGCAGAGCTTCAGCGACAGCCTTGTCGGCGATGTCCATGTCGAGGCCGTTCCGCTCTTCTCCGGTGACATACGAAACGGGAACCCGGTGATGAGCATTCCCGAGCGCGTGGAGCGGATAGCCGCGCAATTGGAGAAGGTGCGCGTTCCGTTCAGAATCCATCACGAGGACACCATCGCCTGCACCCTCATAGACGGTCTTTCAAACAGCGAGAGCTTCTTCATGGAGGCGGTTTACCAGTCCGGTCTGTTCCCGTGCCTGTTCGTGGGGGGATCGGCCGGTGGAAAGCTCGATTTCAGGAATACGTATATATTTTTCAACGGGAGCGTGTACGAAAACCACGCCCTCGTCGCGTTTCTCAAGCTGAAGGAGGGAATGCGCTTCGGCGTGTTGAAATCCCAGAACTTCGAGAAGACCGCGACGAAGTTCATGATCCTCGAGTCGGACACCGCCATGCGGTTCGTGAAATCGGTGTATCGTCCCGATACGGGCACTGTGACCGGTTTTCTGGATGAGCTCTGTTTACATTTCAAATGTGCTCCCGACAGGCTCGAGGAAAAGCTCGAGGATTACTCGTTCGGCGTCGAGATCGACGGAGAGCTCTACGTCAGGTCGGTCTCGGGGATTGACGCGAAGGCGGGGCGCGTCAATTTCTACTGCGACGTCTGCAAAGGCGATGAGCTGTATCTCATCAAAAAGACCGGTTTCATCGAGACCACGCGCCGCGATTACGGGCGTTTCATGGCCGAGAAGGGCGACCGGGCGGAGGTGGTGGGGGCCGTTCTGAACGACTGCATCCTCCGGAGGCTGAACAACCAGAAGTCACTGGGGGAGATGGACCTGTTCAACGGCGTTCCGGTGGCGGGCTTCTCGACGTTCGGGGAGCTCCTGGGAGTGAACATCAACCAGACCCTCACTGCCGTGTTCTTTTTCCGGGAGCGGGAGAAAGGCGCGTTCAGGGACCACTATGTCGACACCTTCGTCCACCAGTATTCCTGTTTTAAAGATTATTTCAAGAGCAGGAGGATCAACCAGCTCGAGCAGATAAACGCCATCAGAAAGAACATGTTCGATTCGGCCAACAACCGGCTCTCGGCCGTGCGCGGGAGCGTGGAGGCGGTGCGTTCCATCACCGGGTTCTCGGAGTCGGTGCACGGCGACCTCGCCTCCATGAACGACCAGCTGCGGGCTTTCATGGGCATGATAACCAGGAGCGCCGAGTCGTATTCCTCGCTGTCCCTGCGCGCGAGGGAGATGGAGGCCTCGGCGGGAGAGGTTAAATCGATCCTCGACGTCATCCTTGAGCTTTCGGACCAGACCAATATGCTCGCCCTCAACGCGGCGATCGAGGCGGCCCGCGCCGGCGAGCAGGGGCGGGGATTCGCGGTCGTGGCGAACGAGGTCAAAAAGCTCGCCGATGGCACCCAGGCGGAGTCCAAGCGGAGCACCGGCGTTATCGCCGGCATAACGCGTCAGATAGGACAGATCAGCGGTGATATCGGCGCGCTCAGCGATGAGATGAAAACCGCGGTGGACAGGAGCGCCCTGCTGGAGAAGCGCATATCGGCGCTTCTCGCCGACTCCGTCGCCGTCCGGAAGGACTCGGCCAGCATATCGGCGCTGTTCAACGACTTCCTCGGACTGGTCGAGGAGATGGAAAAGGTCAGGATGCTCGAGAAGGCACTGGTGGAGGAATAAAAACCCGGCAGCCTGTAGCCGGGCTGCGCTTGCTGTCCACTCGCGACAGTCGCCAGCCCATTTCATCACTGTGTGGTATGCCGTTTTATCAGTAGCCGCTGACCGTGCTGTTGTACCGATGGGGTGCTTCCCTCGGGGAAGCCGTGAGGCGGAGGATAATCCTTCAGCATATAGCCGAGCTGCGCCCTGCTGTCCACGCCGAGCTTGTTGAAAATGCTGGTGATGTGAGTCTTCACCGTGCGCTCGCTCATCCCCAGCGCGTATCCGATCTCCGCGTTAGACCTTCCCGCCAGCATGTGTTGGAGGACCTCCATCTCGCGCGCCGTTATACGGTGGCGCGACCTGAGCGCCTCAAGTCCCTCCACCCTGCGGCCCAGGACCATCACGCCGAGCAGGTCGCCGAACCCGTCAGTGACGCGGGAGATCCTGATGTCATGGAAGGCGGTGCCGTGGTCGAAATTCAGGAACCGCACCCTGCCGACGACGCGGTCCCTGCCGCCGGCAAGCACCTCGGCGAGGGCCCCGTCGGTCCATTCTCGCTCGGCGACCAGTTCCGTGAAGAGCCTTCCCCTCAGGTCGTTGTACGGGATGTCGAGCGCCTCACCGGCGGCGCGGTTCGCGATCGTCACCCTGCGCTCCAAGTCGAGAAGCAGGAGCGGCTCCTCGATACAGCCGACGACCTCCCTGCTGAGCTGTGCGCTTGTGATTGAAAGCAGTTTATAGCGCACGATTGCCCGGGCGATGCCGAAGGTCCATACGAGAAATACGATCGGTGCGAGGCCCAGGGAGCGGTAAACGCCCAGAAGCGGCAGGAGCTCGGCCTCCAGCAGGCCCAGGGCGAGGGTGATGGCGAGCGCGGTGAGCATAACCGTCGCCTGGTGCTTTTCGCGCCGGGACCCGGTGTGCCGCCGCCATCGGAAAAGAAGCAGTGCGACCCCCAGAAAGCAGGAGAAAAAATAGGCCATATACAGGCAGTAGAGCCAGGTGCCGGTATTGAATGTGAACGTCCAGAATTCACCCTGCCGTTCGAAGATCTGGATGGATGAGGCGTCGGTGAGGAAGCCCGCCACGATAATGACCGCGGGCAGATACAGGACGGGGAGGAGGACGGCCCGATGCCTGATTGAGCCGGTGAATTCCAGGAAAAAATGCAGGGTGAGCGGGTAATAGGTGATGTAGAAGGGGGAGCCGGCCCTGTACCATGTCATGAAGGCTTCGTGGTCCGGAGCGGAGAACAGGATCACGCCGATAAAGCACCACACCGCCTGAAGAAAGGCCATCCCGAAAAAGAGGACTCGAAGCCTTGTTCGGGGGCCGTTCACCCAGACGTAGAAGCCGAGCAGCAGGTTCGCAGCGCCCGCGAGCGCGGCGATCAGCGACAGAAAATTCAGGTTCATCCCTTCCCACCGCCATCGTCAGACTGTGAAGGAGCAGTGCATGCGTAAGTATGGAGCAAGACCGGGGATGTGTCAAGGGCCTTATACGCATTAAAAGTCACCTATGAATGGGCTGTTTTTACGCAGTCGGCGCGTAAAAACAGCCCTCTAGTACTTTAGTACGATGCGCCGGCCTGGTCTGTATGATCAATTTCCCTCATATATGATAAATACAGACAGCCTCGAGCGGATTTATCTGATGCCAGTATTGGGGCTCCCATTATGCCGGATTTGGTGTAAATCGCAGGCGTCAGCACGGTACGGAATTGAGTGTCACTCAAGGAGGAATGATCGGTATCATGAGAAAAGGTCTGTTCGCACTCGCGCTTATGCTGACCGTGCTCCACTCTCCCTTCCCGCCGCCCATTGCCAGCGGGGGCGTGTTCCTGCCGCAAAAAGACCCCGGGACGGGAAAGGCGGTCATTTCGGTAGTACGGTTCGAAGACCGTTCCATAGGTACGAAGCAATACGAGCCATGGCGCATGGGCATTCCCGATATGATTATGGAATCGCTGGGGATCGTACCCGCGTTTAAGGTGATATCCCGCGAATACAT
>CAZVEG010000116.1:6902-8946 GCA_964625625.1 uncultured Leptospirales bacterium
TTATGGAATCGCTGGGGATCGTACCCGCGTTTAAGGTGATATCCCGCGAATACATGATCAACAGAGTGCTGAAAGAGCAGGAGTTTCAGCTGCTCGGCGCTACCGATCCCGCCAGCGCGGTCAAACTTGGCAATCTGCTGAACGCGCGCTACATGGTCATAGGGTCGTTCGCGGTGCATAAGGAGACCCTGCACATCAACGCCAAGGTGCTGTCGGTAGAAACCGGCGAACTTCGCTACCAGGTCTCAGTGCGCGGGCCGCTGGACAATTTCTTCGAGCTGCAGAACAAGATAGCCATCGATATCACCTCCGGTCTCGAGCACGCGCTGAATGAAGAGACCAGAGAGAAGGTGATGAAACGGATCGATACAAAGGTCGTAAACGCTTCCCTCGCGAACTACAGGGGGGAGGAAAAGGTCGAAACGATCACGGTGCTCGAAAAGGTGAAGAAGGACATGGGGGGCGGTAAAACTATTACGGAACTGAAGAAAGAGGCAAAAGACAGCTTTAAAGAGGCGCTGGAGTACGACAGCGGTTACCGGAAAGCGAAGGAAAACCTGGGGAAGCTGGGGCTCGGTGTGCCGATGACGCTCTGATATAGAGTGCCGCGGAAGTCAAATATGAGTACAGACAAAAAATTACCGGGAGGAATGTATGGGTTCAGGGGTTATCCGATGTATTTGTGTGACGGTAATGATCGTGCTTTTTTCCGGCGGGGCCTATGCCGGAACCCTGATGGTGGGATTGAAGGGATGGTATGCCTTCTGGAACGGGGCCCCGAACAGGTTTTCGGAGATAGTGGACGATGCCGTCGATGAAGGGATAGAAGCTGTTTTAGCGGCGCCCCCGTATAATAGCGTAACTGTAAACAGCGATACAAACAGCAGCAAGGAGGTGGGCACCGGATTCCTGGCCGGACCCGTTGTGGCTTACCAGACCGATGATCGTATGTGGGCGTTCAGTCTTGCGTTTATGTATTTCAGTGTATTCACGTATGAAACGGTGTCAATGGGAAGTCTGACGGCGCCTGATCTCGCGATAGCGAATGGCGTCAACGATCTTGATTATTCCATCGAATTGCGGCGAAGGGAGATAGATGTTGCCGTTTCCAGAAGCATATTTCCATGGATGAAAATATACGGCGGGTATAAATACCAGCGATTGGAGAATAAGATAGATGTCAGCGGAAATCTATTAGGAAGTCCTGTCGGGCCGGTCATTGGTACCGTCGATTCGGACGTCGAAATAACGATTTATTCACATACTCCCACGGCCGGGCTCGGGTTTGTGGTGCCGTTTTCGGAAAAATCGTTTTTCGGTCTTCAAACGGGCGTGATTTATATGATACCGGAATTCGAATCGAAGGCCACCAACAACCTCACCGGGGCGGTGGAGAAGGAATCATCCAGCTTTAAAAACAAACTCGGGGTCAACATGGAAGCCAGTATTTCCTATCTGGCCCGGGACAAAATACTGTTTCAGATAGGCTACCGGTACCAGGGAGTGAAGCTCCAGCGCTCGGATGATGGCGGCCAGAGTGGTGATCCCGGCGTATGGGACAGCTTCCACGGGGTTACTTTTTCGGCCCTCCTGCTGTTCTCGATATAATAGCGGCCGTTTGCATACAATATACAGGTCAGAACAGGGGAAGGCCTCATTGCGTACGCCGATCGTTTCGCGGTTTGAATTTGCGAACAGCCATGGCTGTGCCGCGGCGTTTTTAATCGTGTCGGTTATGGCCGGAGGGTCGCCATACTGCATGTAATATGGAGTCCCCTGTATCCGCTGTGCAGGCGGCTTCTCTGAGATATGTATATTTTCCGCCGGGTTCAGCGAGCATATGCACACGATCCCGCCAGCGCGGTCATCGTGCGCTGATATACTCCCCCTCATCCTGCTTGACATTCGCGCCGTGCGGCGCTATCTCCATTCCAGATACCCGTGGAGGAGGGCGGGCCATGTCCCGCGCATCTTAAAATGAAACGATTTACCATCATCATGGCGCTCCTTGCCGTAACGTCCGTGGACGCGAAACCCGCAGGCT
>CAZVEG010000116.1:9046-11147 GCA_964625625.1 uncultured Leptospirales bacterium
ACCATCATCATGGCGCTCCTTGCCGTAACGTCCGTGGACGCGAAACCCGCAGGCTTCATGAAGGGATTCTTCCGCGCCCGCGGCCTGGAGGGCACGGTCGTACTGCGCTCGCTTAAAACCGGGAAGGAGCACGTGTACAACGCGAAGCGCTCCGCCGAGCGGTTATGCCCGGCGTCCACCTTCAAGATACCGAACACCCTCATCTCGCTTCAGGAAAAGGCGGCGACCGCGGACATGATGTTCCGCTGGGACGGGACCGAAAGGAGCGTACCGGCCTGGAACAAAGATATGAACCTGGATGATGCCTTCCAGTCAAGCTGCGTGTGGTGCTACCAGGAGCTCGCGCGAAAGGTTGGCCGCACCGTCTACGCTCGTTACCTGAAGGAGATGGGCTACGGTAACGCCTCGCCGGGAAACGACGTCGCGAGCTTCTGGCTCGACGGCTCGCTGCGGATATCGGCGCGGGAGCAGATCGACGTCCTCATGAAGATACGTGCGAGAACGTACCGCTTCGACCGCGCGCATTATGAGACGCTCGAGCGCGTCATGCGCGTGGAGTCGGCGGAGACCTACACCATGCGCGGCAAGACCGGGTGGGCCATGGGCGCGAAGCCGCAGGTCGGCTGGTATGTGGGCTGGGTTGAGACGGGCGATGACGTGTGGTTCTTCGCGATCAACCTGGACATCCACAAACCGGAGGATACGCGCCATCGAAAGGAGGCGCTCAACGCGGCCATGCGCGAGATCGGTCTGGTCGATTGAACACGCGGATCGATGACCTCGGGACCACGCGATCCCGCCCCGCCGGTACACCGATAATTTGATTTGCGTTCCCGCGCCTCCCCGGTGTATACTGGGCGGGCACAGGAGGGACCGCCCATGACCCCGCGAAAAAAGCCGAATCCGAACCTTTCCCCGTCCAACAACGAGCTCAAGGGGACCGACGTCGAATCGCTCAAGGTCTCCTTCGTCAACCACCTGGAGTTTTCGCGCGGCAAGGACGAGTACTCCGCCACGGAGCGCGATCTCTTCCACAGCCTTGCGCTCACGGTGCGCGACCGGCTCATCGAGCGCTGGATCGAAACCCAGCAGGCGTACTACGACCACGACGTAAAGCGCGTCTATTACCTCTCCATGGAATACCTCATGGGACGGGCCCTGGGGAACAGCCTCATCAACCTGGGCCTTCTGGACAATATGCGCCGCGCCGTGGACGAGCTCGGATATTCGATGGACGCGCTGTCGGAGATGGAATGGGACGCGGGGCTCGGCAACGGCGGCCTGGGGAGGCTCGCCGCCTGCTTCATGGACTCGCTGGCCACGCTCGAAATTCCCGCGGTGGGCTATGGCATCCGTTACGACTACGGCATTTTCTTCCAGCGCATCATCAACGGCTACCAGGTGGAGACGCCGGACAACTGGCTGCGCTTCGGCAATCCGTGGGAATTCCCCCGCCCGGAGTATCTCTACCCGGTGAAATTCTACGGCAAGGTGCACCAGTATCACGACGACGCGGGCCGGTTCCGCGCCGACTGGGTCGATTCCGAGGTGCTCCTGGCAATGGCCTACGACACGCCCGTTCCGGGGTTCCGCAACAACACGGTCAACAACCTGCGCCTGTGGTCGGCGAAGTCCACGCGCGAGTTCGACCTGCGCTATTTCAACGACGGCGACTACGAAATGGCCGTCTCCGAAAAAGCCCAGTCGGAGACCATCTCCAAGGTGCTGTACCCGAACGACAACATCTTCGAGGGCAGGGAGCTTCGCCTCAAGCAGGAGTACTTCTTCGTCTCGGCCACGCTGCAGGACATCATGCGCCGATACCGGAAGACGCACGACGGCTTCGCCGAGTTCCCGGAAAAAGTCGCCATACAGCTCAACGACACGCACCCCGCCATCGCCATCCCCGAGCTGATGCGCGTGCTCGTGGACCGCGAGCACCTGGAATGGGACGAGGCCTGGGACATCTGCCGCCGCACCTTCGGCTACACCAACCACACGGTGCTTCCCGAAGCGCTCGAAAAATGGCCCGCGGCCCTCATGGAGCGCGTGCTCCCGCGCCACCTGCAGATCGTCTACGAGATCAACCGCCGCTTCCTGG
>CAZVEG010000117.1:0-11075 GCA_964625625.1 uncultured Leptospirales bacterium
CATAGGAGGTTTGCGTGGCGAAAAAAACCAGAGGATATAAAAGCGAGAAAAGAAAGAAAGAAGTCGCCCGCCAGAAGAAGCAGGAAGAGAAGCGTCTCCGACGTCTGAACAAGGGGCCGGACGGCGAAGACCTTCCCGAGGGGGCCGAAACCGGTGACGAGATAGCCGAAGATGCCGCCGAAGAACTGGCGGAAGAGGCCGGCGAATCGGAAGCCGTGGGCGAGGAGGCGATAGCGAAGAGGGAAGACGCGTAGGGCCGCGTTGCCGCAGCCCCCGGTTTGGCGATCGTCAGACCCTTTTACCGGATTATCTCATTTATCAGCTTGCCGAGCGTCTGGTCGTGAGTGTGGATGGTCTTCTGGTTCGCCTCGTAGCTTCGCTGAACCTCGATCATATCCACCATCTCACGAACGGCGCTCACGTTCGATTTTTCGAGAAAACCCTGAATCACCTTTATCTCACCCGGAGGAAGCGCGGGACCGGAGAATTCCGTTTCGCGGTACAGGGTGCCGCCTTCCTTCTTGAGCTCGCGGATGTTTTCGAAATCGGCGAGCTTCAGCCGGTCGATCACGACGGGCTGCGCCCAGTCGTTGCTCGCCATGCTCACCAGGTCGCGCGGGTCGAGCGACATGTTCGCGTTGACCATCACCTCGCCCCGCTCGTTTATGATGAAATTATTCTCCTGCACCCGGATGGGCCCGTTTTCCCCCATGAGGGGATAGCCCGTGTGGGTGACGATGACGCCTTCCTGGTTGATGGTGAACGCCCCGTCGCGGGTGTAACGCTCGCCGCGCTCGGTGTTCACCGTAAAAAAGCCCCGTCCCTCGAGGGCGAGGTCGAAATTGTTCTCGGTGCGCTGGAGCGAGCCCTGGTCGAACTGGGTGTACACCTCGTTGACCTCCACGCCGGTTCCGAGCTTTCCCACGAAGGGCATGGTGTCGTAGGAACCGGCCGGCGTGATGCCGAGTCCGTCGTCGTTGATGCGCCGTATGAGCATGTCCGGAAAGGACTTGAAGAGCGTGAGGTCCTTCTTGAAGCCGGTCTGGTCGACGTTGGCCAGGTTGTTCGCGACGACGTCCATGCGCGCCTGCTGGGCGATCATTCCCGTGGCGCCGGTATAGATTCCTCGGAGCATATCAGGGCTTTCCTCCTTCCTCCCTGATAATATCGGCACCCAGCGGGGATAACTTTTCAGATAATTTTTCGTAGCCGCGGTCCGAGTGGTAGATTCGGCGGATCTCGGTGCCGTTTTCAGCGGCGAGCGCCGCGAGCACCAGCGCCGCCCCGGCGCGCAGGTCGGACATCATGACCGTGGCCGAGGTGAGCCGTTTTACGCCCCGTACGACGGCGACATTGCCCTCGAGCGTCACATCGGCCCCCATCCGGCGAAGCTCGCCGACGTGCGTGAAGCGGTTCTCGAAGATGGTCTCGATGATGACGCTGATTCCCGGCAGCGTGGTCATGAGCGCCATCATGGGCGCCTGGAGGTCGGTGGGAAAACCCGGATGGGGAAGCGTGCGCACGATGGCGCCCCTGAGGCTTTTCCCCGGACGGATCCGTACGCTGTCCTTCTTCGTGTCGATGATGAAACCTATATCGCGAAGGGTGGTGGTAAGCGCCTCGATATCGCCCGGTGCGGCCTTCGTGATGGTGACGTCGCCCCGCGTGATCGCCCCGGCCAGCAGGTACGTGCCCGCCTCGATCCGGTCGGGCATTACGGTATAAGCGGTCGGCGTGAGCTTCCTGACCCCTTCAATCGCGATGCGCTCGGTGCCGAGCCCCTTGATCTTCGCACCCATCTTTATGAGAAAATTTCCGAGATCGACGATGTCCGGCTCCATGGCGCAGTTTTCGAGCACGGTGGTGCCCTTCGCGAGCACCGCTCCCATCATGAGGTTCGCCGTCGCGCCGACGGAAACCTGCCGCATGGGGAACTGGGCGCCGCTGAGACGCGCAGCACGCGCCTTTATGTAGCCGTGATCGATGTCGATCTTCGCGCCCATGGCCTCGAAGCCGGAGAGGTGTATGTCGACCGGCCGCTCGCCGATCGCGCAACCGCCGGGAAGCGACACGTCCGCCTCGCCGCAGCGCGCCAGGAGCGGCCCCATTACGTACACCGACGCGCGCATGGTTTTCACCAGGTCGTAGGGGACCTCGGCGTTGCAGAGAGATTTGACGTTGATCTTGAGCGAGTTTTTCGCCGTGTCGAATTCGCATTTCGCGCCGAGGTACTCGATGACCCTGATGATGGTCTTGATGTCCATGAGGTTCGGCACGTTTTTGAGCACCGTTTCCCCCTCGGCCAGGAGGCTCGCGACTATGATGGGAAGCGCCGCGTTCTTGGCGCCCGAGATGGGCACCTCTCCCTTGAGTTTCTTGCCGCCCCGTATCCGGTATATATCCATCGTCCCGCCTTAAAATTTTCCTTTCTTGATGTCGTTGATGTCATCGAGCTTCTTCTTTATGTCGTAAACCTCCCTGCCGAGGTTTTTGATGGTGCCCATGGCCTTCGTTCCCCCGAAGAGAACGACGAGGATGAGCACGATGATGACGAGTTCCCACATTCCGGGCATAGATTCCCTCCATTGAAAGCGGCACGTGTCGTGCCGTGTTTGCGGGTGGTTTCCGGTTGCCGAACGGCCGTCTCCCGCCAACGGCCGATATATCCGTCCGGGGCGGGCTTTTGTCAAATGAAAAAGGACGGGGGATGAAGCCTATTTATATCGGATCACGTCTCCGCGGACATGGATGATGTCGACGGTTCCCAGCACCCAGTGCTGGCGTTCGCGCCACGTCCGCACGAAGACGAGGTTATCGCCGCCCTTCACGGCAATGGCCTCCTCGATGGCCTTCTCCCTGTCGGTGCGGGGGGTTACCGGGAAAAACCAGAAGAGCCGGAAGGCGCTGTGCTGTCCTTCCGCCTCACCAAGCACCTCGTAGTCCATTTTCTCAACGGGCCTGGCGCTCGTCATCACATCGGCCAGGTTGGTCTTTACGCTCACGCAGCCCGCCAGTGCCGCGACCGCGACGAAAAGCAGTGAGGCCGCGACGATCCGTTTCGCCGAAAAGAGAATACCTCTATTTTTTTCGCGCATCTTTTTTCTCCATTGGAATGAATTTTATCACCTCGCCCTGGACCCTCACCGTGGTGATGCTGAAGAGGATGAACCAGAGCGTCCGTTCGCGGCAGGTCACGTCGATCATGGCGTGTCCTTTCCTTTTCTGGATCGCCTCGTCGAATGCCAGGTCGACGTCGGGCCTGCCCCACATCCACAGGCCGAATAAAGACCAGGTCGAGGAGCTCCCGTTGGACCAGCCCAGGTTTTCGTATTTCGTGTTTTCGCCTATCGGTACGGTCGATTGGAGCTTCGGTACCGGCGTGCTCGCGCATGATGTGAACAGCAGTGCTCCGATGAGCGCGATGGCCGCCGTATACTGTTTTCTGTTATGCATTGCTGACTCCTTGTTCTTCATATCTCTTCCTGTGGGCGCGGATACCCACTGAGGGCGCGGATTCGAATCCGCGCTTTCAGGTAGAGAAGGCATATCCGCGTTTTCAGAACTTCACCTCCACGCCGAAGTTGGGGATGATGGTCAGCCCCTCGGTCTCTACGATCTTCGGGTTGCTGGCGCTGTAGTCGTACCGGTAGTCCCATTCCTGGGTCGTTTTGGGCATATGGTTGTAGACGTTGATGAGCTCTATGTACCACGAGATATACCCCCACGAGTGGTTGATCTTATACGTGTAGCGCAGGTCGAGCCGGTGATCGGCCTCGAAGCGCGCGCTGTTTGGCGTACCGTACACCGGGACATAACGATCTCCGGGCCCGGGATATGTCGTGTCTTGATCGGCGCCAACAATCGGGTAATACGGCATCGACGTGTAATACTGGAACTTGCCGCTCAGCTGGTGTCGGTTGTGCCGGTAGCCCAGCACAAGCTTGAATGCGTGTTCCTGCTCGTAGTCCGAATCGATATACAGGTCGCCATACTGATCACCCAGGTCATTCCCGGGAATACCCATGTAATCCTCTATCCACGGCAGACCCGATTTATATTTTGACTGTGTGTAGGTATAGTTAGCCCAGCCGAAAATCCCGTTCTGGTCCTCCCGGAGATCCTTTTTGATAAGTACCTCGAATCCGTAAGCCTTGAGCTTCCCGCTGGTGATCCCCTCGAGGAATTCGCCGTCACTCGTGTAATGCGGAAAGGATTCGGCAAGGTTCCAGAAGTTGTTATAAAAACCTTCCAGCTTTATCGTCCACATCCCGATCGCCTGTTCGATGCCGGCGACGCGGTGCAGGGCCTTCTCCGACTCCAGCTGCTCACCGATCTTCGCTATGTGTGGAAGGAAATCGAAGAGATTCGGGTTGGTCTGGAAGAAATAGCTGTACTTGCCCGCAGCCACCGACAGCGTGGTGCGGGTGGGAAACTCGTAGCTCAGCATCCCCCGAGGGTCCCAGGTAAGCTCTTTCGATCGGTCCAGGTACTCGGAGCGGTATCCGGGGACGAAGGTGAGTCCGCCGATGGTGAGCTTCGCCTCTATATATCCGCCGATGGTCTGGTTGGTGGTGTTCTCATCCAGTACTATGGGAATGAACTGATCGGGATCGGCCGGGTCCCATCCGTCGTTCAGCGCGTTGTTCTGGAGGGTCTTCCCCCGGGCTATGAAATGGTACAGCGTGTATTCGGGTCCGCCTCGGAGCTCAAGCACTTTATTGATTAGCTGGATTTTCATGCGATCCTTAAGACCGAATACATATGGAAGCGAGGTGATGTTGATATCCTTCCATACCGCCGCGGCCTCAGTTGAAGGCAGGTTGAGGTACGTATATGACCTGGTAAGCGAAGCGAAGGCGATGAGCCGGTTCGATACCCGCTCATTTGGCTGCCAGGTGTAATAGAGGCCCTGGCCGTGGGCCATCTTGTCGGTTTTGAACTCGAACCCTTTGAGCAGCGGATCGTCGGTCTCCTCCAACTCTCCTTCCTCGGTGAACACGAAGTAGTCCTTGCTGCCCATGAAGAGCACGGTGATGGAGTTTTTACTGTTCAGGTAGTATTTCGCCTTTACCTGGTAGTCCCAGTAATCGGGGACGCTTTCCAGTTTGTCGCCCGTTATGAGATAATACATGGTGGGCACCAGGAGCGAGAGATAGCCGTACCGCCCGGAGATGATGAGATAGCCGGCGTTCTCGGCTTCCTCCCTGTCGATGTATCCGGTGGGAGAGGGGAAATACGGCCTCCCGTCCTTTGTCTTCAGTATGGGCGTCTGCACCAGACCCGATGCCGAGATGAGGCCGATGTCCGCGTAGCCGCCGAACTCCTTCACGCTGTCGACGGTGTTGACGCTGATCACCGCCGCGTTCGCCGAGCCGTACTGGGCCGGGAAGGCCGAGGAGAAGAGGTCTATTTCGCTCATGAGATTGTTGTTGATGACGGAATGCAGACCCCCGAAATGCAGCGGCGAGTAGATGGGGATGTCGTCGATGAAGTAGTTGTTGTTGCGGTCCAGTCCTCCCCGTATCACCAGCGGACCGAAGAAGCCGTCGGTGCGGATGACTCCCGGCAGCGATGTTAGCGCGCTGATGGAATCGCCGAATGAGGCCGGTACCTCTTTCAGCTCCTTCACCGTCATGGTATAGCGCGACACCTTCTGGATGTCGCGCTCCCCCGTGATGGTGATCGCGGCGCCCTTTATGCTGATGGCGCCCAGGCGGAAATCCCTCGTCATGTCGCGGTCTATCCTGATCTTCGTTTTAAGCTGTCGGAGCCCTTCCGCCTGCACCATGATCGTGTATTCACCCGGCTCAGGAATCTGTATACTATAGCTTCCGTTCTCGGCGGTGCGCGCCTTCACCCGGGCCTCGAGCACGATAACGGTGCCGAAGTCCACCGGCTGGCGTTTGGTGTCGTCGTATATCGTGCCCCGGAGTGTGACGGCCTGCGCGGCGGCGGGCGAAAGAATGAGCAGTGTCGCCGCGATACAGCATGTGCGTACGGAAATATTTCGCCTGAATGTTCTGAACATATGCGTTTACCCTAAACTTCCAGTCTGAATTTCAACGGCATCTCCATTTTGATCGGCACGCGCTTTCCGTTTACCACGGGCGGGCTGAACTGGGCGCTCATGAGGATGATTTTGGCGTCCCGGGCGAACTCCTTGGCGATCTTCGCGTGGATCTCGGGGGGCAGGGCTTTCGAGAGCCGGATGCCCAGGATGCTCACGTTCCGCACCTTCCCGGTCGAGGAGATAAGGAGCTCCACGTTGATGATCGCTTCCACGCTCATCTCCCTTGCCGCCTTGGGATAGCGCTTCTCCAGCCTTCCGATCGGCCTCGGCGGCGCGATGTTCGGGAAGAACGCGAGGTCGACGGCATTGGGATCGTCGTTGGTTCCCATGGCGCGTTCGACGTCCGCGCTCTCCTCTGGATTGTCGGTCCTGTCCGGGGAGACCTCCTTCTTCACTATCCTGCGGGGGGCCTGGACGGTCTCCATGTCGACGAACTGTATGTTTTCCGTCGGAACCAGGTCATCCCTGTTGATATCCAGGGACTCGCCCGAGAAAAAGAGATAGGCCATGAACAGCACCGACAGCAGGAACGAGAATTCGTAGGGATGCCGTTTCTCCCAGCTTTCGAATGCCTTCCACGTGCTGATGAGTGTTTCACGTGCTTTAATCGCCGCTTCCATATCTCACCTCGCCGGTGTCCCGGACTCTCTGGGCTCCGACATGAACACCACGTTCAGGAAATCCTGCTCCTGTAAAATGCCGAGCACCTGGGAGACGTAGGCATAGTCGAGATCCCTGTCCGCCGTTATGGCCACGGGACGGTCCTTCTCCCCCTGCCGCATGGCCAGGTTGTCGTGCAGGTTATCCACTTCCACGAGGTTTCCGTCGAAATAGATTTCTCCGTTACGCGATATTGTCATGTACAGGCTGTCCTGTTCGGCGCCCTGCGTGGTTCCCCTGGGAAGCATTACCTCGACGCCTTTGGGTGGCTCGGTGGTGGTGGAGGCCATGAAGAATACCAGGAGCAGGAGAGCCATGTCGGCCATCGCCGAGCCGAGCGTTATCGGTTTCAGTTTCGATAAAAATGAACCCTTTCTCATAATGCACCGCCTTTATCGGCGTTTTTCAGGGATACCCTGCGTACTCCCGATTCCCTTGCGACGCTCAGGGCATCGACCAGCCGTTCGTATCGGATTCGTTTGCCCATATGGATCATCAGGACGCTGTCGCGCACCGTTTTCTCTCGTTCCCTCAACAGGCGCCCGAATTCCTCCCGGTTCAACAGGGTTTCGTTATGCAGGAATCCTTCTTCCCGGGGATAGATTTCCATTATCTGCCGTTCATCCAGCATTACGGAACCGGCCGTTTTGGAGGGAAGGGAGAAGAAGATTCCCTGCCGCAGCACGAATGAACCCGTAACGATAAAGAATATCAGCAGGAGAAAGGCCATATCGGCTATCGACACCGAATCGAAAGTGCGCTCCTCCGACTTTTTTTTCAGGCGTCCCCTGCGCTGCAGTATTTTGACGATAACGTTATCGTTCTCCATGATCCTTACTCGCCGTTCTTGATCTTGTCGGACAGCCTTGGCAGTCCATCGGACGTGAGGCCTATATATTCCTCCGATCGGGTGTAAAAATTCTGGATGGCGTTGGTGAATACGTAATAGAAGAAAAGCGTCGGAGCCGCCACCATGAGTCCCCCCGCCGTCGTAATGAGCGCCTCCTGGATGCCCGAGGCCACGACCTTGGCGTTGACACTGGACGCCGCGGCGATTGCCGCGAAAGCGCTGATCATGCCGGTAACCGTCCCGAGGAAACCGAATATGGGCGCGAGGTTCCCCACGCCGGCCAGCAGCCCGAGCCCCTTCTCGAGGTCGTTGGCATACACATTGAACGCGCTCCTCAGCTCATCCTCCAGGTCCTCGCGATATTTCGCTTTCGAGCCCGTTTTCGCGGCGTCGAGGACTCCGTCCACGGATTCGCGTTTCCATACCCTGTTGCGCGTGAAAAAGATCATCCGCTCGACGATGATGGTCATTGCCAGCAGCCCCAGGAGTATGATCGGGATCATCACCGGACCTCCCTGCCTCACCGTCGAGAAGAGGTTGGTGCTTTCCGCGGCCTCGGTGGGGTCCCCGGCGACCATTGTGGTGTCACCCTGGCCGTTTCCGGTATTTTCGCCGGAATCCCCTGTCGGGGTATTCTCGTCACCGGTTTTCACCGTTTCCTGCGCGGGGGCGTTCTGCTGTTGGGCCTTCGCCGCGCTCATGAGAGCGGGGATTGCGGCGAACAGCGTCAGTGAAACGAATAATGCGATACATGCACGGATCGTACGACTCATTGTTGTTTCCTCCAGAATATGATAGTTCCTCATCCGCTCCGGAAAGAAGCGTTTTCCAGGATAAATTCATCATTACCGTACTTCAACACCGGCGGGCCGTAAAAGTGTTACCGGGAAAATTAAAAAAACTTTCGACCGGAACGTGCGTCGAACCCGGGACGAAAAAGACGTGCCGCACATTCAAGACATCCAGCGCTTCCCCCGGCGCGGGCGGGAAGAAACCGGTCTGCTTCCCGGTTTATGAAACAGGACCAACTTATCGGAAATAGATTAAAAGGGGATTAAACGAAGATTAAAATTCATTAATTGTTATGAGTTTCGGGTAAATAGATGAAAAAAACGGTGCCCTTTCCCGGTTCGCTCTCGACCCGAACCTCGCCGCCGTGCAGTTCGATTATTTTTTTTACGATCGCCAGTCCGAGGCCTGCGCCGCCCGTCGCATGACTGCGCGAGGCGTCGACCCGGTAGAAACGGTCGAAGATCCGGGTTATGGATTCCCCCGGTATTCCGGGGCCGTTGTCGGAAATGGCGACCAGCGCCGTTCCGGGCGAGTCCGGGGCCTCCACACAGGATATCGTCACCTCGCCGCCCGGCGCCGTATGCTGGACGGCGTTTGCCAGTATGTTGAAGAAAAGACGTTTTAACAGTCCCTCCTCGCCGTTGACGACAACCGGGACGAAGGCGCCGAATTGCATGGCGATGGACTTCTCGCGGGCAAGGAGGCCGATTTCCTCACAGGTTTCGAGCAGTACGCCGTCGATATCGATCCTTTTGAACCGTGGATTTATCCTTCCCGCGTCCATGCGGGAGAGAAACAGGAGATCGGCCACAATCCTCTCCAGTTTCTCAACCTCCTCCAGCACGCTCGCGAGGGTTGACCGGTATTCGGCCCCGCTGCGCGCCTGCCGCATCGCCACCTCGATCTCCCCCTTCATTATGGTCAGGGGGGTGCGCAGCTCGTGCGATACGTCGTCGGTGAACTGCTTCGCCTGCGTGAAGGAGCGTTCGAGTCGGGCGATCATGTCGTTCAGGGTGTCGGTGAGCTCGGCAACGGCGTCTCGTCCGGACGTGGGGCGCAGGCGCAGGGAGAGGTCCTCCGCCGTTATTCGCTTCGCCAGCTTGACGATCTCCCGGACGGGGCGGAAAGATCTTTTTACGAACAGGTAGCCCGCCAGCGTGATCACTACCAGGAGGAGCGGTCCCACGAGCAGGGAGCGCACCAGTACCGTCCTGAACGTGGTCTGTATCTCCTTCATGCTCATGCCGACCTGGAGCAGGTAGCGCTGTCCGTCGACGTCCCTGAAGCGGACCGAGGCCACGCGGATCGGGAAATCGAGGACGTCGTGCATCGTTTCGACCGCGTATTCCCCGCGCTCGAGCCGCCGGTAGGTTTCCGGGCCGATGCCGATGAAGCGGTTCCCGAGCGGGCGGTTTTTGATGAGCATGATGGGCGCTTCGGCGGGTGACGCGGGGAAATCCCGTACCTGCCCGTATGAAGGCCTCAGGAAAAAGTCATAATCCACCAGGCGGTCAAAGCCGGCGCGATAGGCGTCGATGTCGGTGTAGAAGGGGCCATGCATCCGCGAAAGTCTCCCGGCGACGTCGAGGGCGTACTGGACCAGTTTGCTATCGAATGTGTCGTTGATATCGCTCGAAAAAACCGCGTGGGAAAAATTCATATAAACGAACACGAAAAAAGCGATCGTCAACACCGCCATCGTGGCGGTATAGAGCATGACCAGCCGGGCCTGAAGTGAGAGCCTCAAAGCTTACCCCGGAAAGCCCCTGTTCATGGTCATTCAACCTCCCGGTCGGAAAACAGGTAGCCCGCTCCCCGGATGGTATGGATGAGGCGCCGGCTCTGGCCGCGGTCGATCTTGTTGCGGAGATGATGGATATACACGTTCACCGTGTTCGTCATGGAGTCGTGGTTCATGTCCCAGACGTGCTCGATGATTCGCGATTCCGACAGGACGACGCCGGGATTGCGCATGAAGTATTCCAGCATCGCGTACTCCTTCCCGGTCAGCTGGATGTCGGCTCCCGCCCGCGAGACCCGCCGGGTCGCCGGATCCATCTCGAGGTCGGCGATCCTGAGCGTGGCCGATCGGTACTGCTGGGCGCGCCTGAGCAGAGCGCGCACCCGGGCCAGGAGGACGTCGAAGGAGAAGGGTTTGGTGAGGTAGTCATCGGCGCCGGAATCGAGGCCGCTTACGATGTCGTCGCTGGAATCACGGGCGGTAAGCATGAGCACGGGCGTCGATTTATTTTCAGCCCTGATATGCCGGCAGATGTCCAGGCCGTTCATGCCGGGCAGCATCACGTCGAGGATGATGAGGTCGTATTCGTTCTCCACCGCCCAGTGCGCGCCGTCCATGCCGTCGGCGTATGCGTCGAGGGCGTATCCCTCTTCCTTCAGGCCTTTCAGGATGAAGGCGGACACTTTCGGGTCATCTTCTACAAGGAGTATTCTCATCGTTTTCTCCGACGCCGCCCGTCAGTAATAACTGCATCCATCGGAGGCCGGACGTGTCAAAACCATTTTATATTTTTTTTGAAGTTCCGGGTGATATTGTTCAGCCGTACCCGCATGGTGATCGGTGCGGCTGATATCGGTATCCGGAAGGATCGGGCGGTCCCCCCTCAGTGCGCCGGTGCGCGGTCGCGGTCCAGGCGCTTTTCCCTCGGCATGGACAGATGCAGGCGCAAGACGCTTTCCGGC
>CAZVEG010000118.1:0-10966 GCA_964625625.1 uncultured Leptospirales bacterium
AGCCCATCTGTTCCGGGGGCCACATCGAGGTAACGACCCCGGCGGGAACGAAAAAGATCGGCATCACGCGGCTGCACCTCGAGGAGGACGCCGGTAAATCCATCCATTCGGACGCACACGGCAGCCGTGTTTCCTATCTCAATTTCAACCGCACGGGAGTGCCGCTGGCGGAGATCGTTTCCGAACCGGATATCCGCTCGGCCGAAGAGGCCTATGAATATCTCCAGAACCTCAAGACGATAATGAAATACCTCGACGTCTCCGATTGCAACATGGAGGAAGGAAGCCTTCGCTGCGATGTCAACATCTCACTGCGGAAAAAGGGCACTGAAAAATTCGGCGAGAAGGTTGAGGTCAAGAATCTCAACTCCTTCAAGGCGGTCAAAACGTCGATTGAATTCGAGATACGGCGCCAGGCGGATATCCTCGAGGACGGCGGTAAGATCGTCCAGGAGACGCGCCTCTGGGACGCCGACCGCGGTCTGAGTTTCAGCATGCGCTCCAAGGAGGAGGCGCACGATTACCGTTATTTCCCGGATCCCGACCTGCCGCCGGTCAAACCGGGAGCCGACTATATCGCGAGGATCCGTGAATCAATTCCCGAGCTTCCCGCGCCCCGGCGGGAACGCTTCGTCAGGGAATACGGACTTTCCCCGTACGATGCCGGAGTCCTTACCTCGGCGCGCCCGCTCGCGGAGTATTTCGAATCCACCGTGAAACACGGCGCGATCGCCAAGAAGGCCTCCAACTGGATACAGAGCGAGCTTCTCGCGAAGATCGACAATCCCGACAATATCGGTTCGTTCGTCGTAACGCCTCCGATGCTCGCGAAGCTGCTCGAACTCATCGAGAACAACACCATCAGCGGCAAGATAGCGAAATCGGTATTCGAGGAGATGATCGCTTCGGGCGCCGATCCGGAATCGATAGTCAGCGCGAAAGGCCTTACCCAGGTAACGGACACGGCGGCGATAGAATCGATAATCGACCGGGTGATCTCCGACAATCCCGAATCGGTCGCCGATTTTAAAAGCGGCAAGGAGAGGGCATTGAAGTTCCTCATGGGGCAGGCGATGAAGGAATCGAAGGGCAAGGCGAATCCTCAGATAGTAAACGATTTGCTGTTGAAAAAACTGCAATAATCAATCGAAAAGGAGCCATCAATGGACGCGCTCGTCACCACGAAAATTCCCGGAGTCAAAAAACTCTTCAGCGGCAAGGTCCGCGACGTCTACAGCGTGGACAGGGAACACCTGATAATCATATCGACAGACCGGATTTCAGCTTTCGATCACGTATTTCCCAACGGGATCCCGAAGAAGGGAGTCATCCTCAACAGGATATCGAACCGGTGGTTTTCCACGATAAAGTTCATAAAAAACCATATAGTCGAAACCGACTACAGGAATTTCCCGGCTCCATTCTGCAACCACCCCGAACAGGTGGCCGACCGGGCCGTTCTCGTGAGGAAGGCCCAGCGAATCGATTTTGAGTGCGTTGCCAGGGGATATCTCATAGGCAGCGGATGGAAGGATTACCAGGATACCCGGGAAGTCTGCGGCATCAGGCTTCCGGAAGGGCTCCAGATGGCCCAGGAGCTTCCCGCGCCGCTGTTCACGCCCGCGACCAAGGCGAAAACCGGCCACGACATGAACATATCCATAGAAGCGATGCGGAGAAAGCTCGGTACCGACGTCGCCGACCGGCTTGGCGAGCTGACGCTCCAGATTTACGAGTACGCGCGCGAGAAGCTCAGGAGATCCGGCATAATCCTCGCGGATACCAAGTTCGAATTCGGGTTTATAGGGAACGAGATCGTGCTGATAGACGAGATCCTCACTCCCGACAGCTCGCGTTTCTGGGACGCCGGCGAGTACACGGTCGGAACATCTCCCGTCAGCTTCGACAAACAGTTCATCCGGGACTACCTTGAAACGACGACATGGGACAAGAACAGCCCGCCCCCACCACTGCCGGCGGAGATCATTGAAAAGACCATGGAAAAATACGAGGAGATCCGGCAGAGGATTTTCTCGGTCTGATAAAGTGTTGAATCTTCGGCGCCGGTATGCCGATAATCTAATGGACTGTTGTGCCGTGATCATCAATCGGGAGGATACATGGCCTTGCCTCAGAAGAATCCGTACGACCAGTACAAGCGCACCGAGATCAACACCGCCAACCAGGGGAAGCTCATCGTCATGCTCTACGACGGGGCGATCAAGTTCCTCAATATCGCCATCGAAAACATGGAGCCGCGGACGTACGACATCGTCAACACCAACATCATCAAGGCCCAGGATATCATCACCGAGCTGCTCCTTTCGCTGAACGTCGCCGAGGGGGGCGAGATTTCCAAAAGCCTGATGAGCCTTTACCTCTACTTCAAGAAAAGGCTGCTCGAGGCAAACGTCCAGAAAGACGCCGAAATACTGAAAGAGGTGCTGCTGCATCTCAGGGAACTCCGCGCGGCATGGGACAAGATATCGGCCAAAGAAGCGCGCGCCGACGTCCAGCCGGGCCTGCATACCAAAGGCAGTTTCAGCATTGAGGGCTGACCTCGAAGAACTCGTCGATTCACTCGTGCTTCTGCACCGCCGGAAGCTCTCACTCCTGGAAGGATTCGCCCGCTCCCTCGCCGATAAACGCTATTTCCTGAGGACCGGCGACACGGAGCGTCTGGCCGAAGCCGTAGCCTGCGACAACTCCCTTTTCGAGCTCATCGACACGATTGATTTTGAAATCGGATCCACGATCGACCGCATGGCGGCGATAAACGGAACGGACAGGAATGGGCTGGAGGATCTGCTGAAGAAATCGGGGTCGCCCGGAGCGGCCGGGCTTTTCGAAATCCGCTCGGCCGTGAGGAGGGTCCTGAAAAACTCTTCCGTAGAACATGATGAACTGATACACCAGATGGAAAAAGTATCCTCAAAAATAAGGTCCGACGCGGATTCTCTTTCCGGACATCTGAAATTCGAACCGTTCGACCGGTAGGTTCACGCCGCGCTACAGGTCTTCCGTCCTCTTCGTTTTGATTATTTCCTCCCGGAGTCGGACCATTTTTTCATAATCAAACGAGTATTTTTTCTTTTTATAAACCTCGTTGAACCGTCTCTCATAGCGCTTCGAGGAGAAATACTTTTTAAGCCGCTTCGATACCGGATATATCTGTTCCGATGGATCGTAAACCTGCGGCTGCCCCGTCTTGACATCGAGGATGGTGCCGGTTATCATCCCCCAGGAGATATCGCCGAGGGAATAGCCTTTTGCATCGCGCAGTATTGCCCTCAGCACGCCCTCATGCGCGGGGTTGAAAAATTTGAAGTTTTTTGAGTACATAACCGCACCGTGCATATGGTCGGGCACGTCCATGAATCCGTCCTTTATCACCCCTTCCGCGACGACATACATCATCTTCATGAGGTACTGCAAACATCCGAGGCCCGGCTTCGATTGACCCGGAAGCTGCGGCCGGTCGGTGCTGAATTTCGCCCTCGGATCCTGTATCGAAAGCCATTCTATGACTATCATGTCCAGCGTTACCAGATTCTGGCCTTCCTCGAAGAAGCTGCTGTCGGGTACGAAACGCGAATCCGAAAGGCGAACGTCGATGAGCAGGTTTTCCGCCGCCTTCTCGTCATAGTAGACGCGCAGGTAATGTATGAGCGTCTCGTCCTGGTCGACATCGATGATAAGATCGTCGAATCCGCGGCTTTTAAGGTGGGCCACGAGCCCGGTCTCCTTCATTATATCCAGAAGATTCTTCTCGTTGTACATGTTCAGGAAGAGGCGTTCCCTTCTGGGCATGCGCGCGAAATAGCCGAAGCTTTCATCTATATCCATCGACGTCATATCGTCCCTGAGTACGTCCCTGATATCGATGGGCTGGAAATACTTTAAAAGCGCTTTCTTCGGATTCTTTTTCAGATTGGCCTCCTGCCTCAATCGATCTATGACGACCAGCGGTCTGAGTTATACACCATTCTCACCTGCATCAGGAAATGGTCGATATCGCCCGGGTTGATATGTGGAACGACCATCATACGAACGAACTTATCATACTGCTTCACCTGAAGCAACGATCTTTTATAGGAGTCGGATATAGTTTCCCCGATGATAATGAGCCTCGCGTTCGAATTCCTGTACACGTCCAGCAGGTTGTCCGGATCGTTCACCGATATGGTATCCTCGGCCGGAATAAAATCGGGGGCTATCTCCACCCTGCTGTCCTTTTTCCTGGTCACGATCGAGGTTACCAGGTCCGTGTTTTTCCTGAACCGCTCGACGTAATTGGTTTCGGCGTCCGGCTTCATATTGACGAAAAGGATAACCCCGCATTCGGAGTTCCGATAGTTGAATTTCTGGTCCTTGCTGACCTGCCGCTTTTTCTCGTTCCAGGTCCTGTAATCGAGGGGATCGTTATGCCCGTACAGAATCACGCGCCTGCCTGTCACCGGGTCGACGGAGTATACATCGCCCACAACGTAAAGAAAGCGTTTTCGTCTGCTGAGCTTGTTGGTGTTATGGAGAATGTCCAGGTGCCGGTCGACGCCGATAAAATCCATGCAGCCGTACGGCCTTCGGTATTCGAGTGGAAATTCCGCCGCCAGAAGATTGTAGAAGCTTTCGACGTAGTTTATCTCGATACTGGCATATCCGCATTCCTCGAAAAAAGCCAGATCGCCGGACTGGATCTCGTCATCCGCGTGAAAGGTCTTACCGTGCAGCGTAAAGGCCGAGAAATAGCTGCAGCGTAAAAAATCAGGATTATACCGCCTCCAGAGGACCTTGAGCTGTTCGAGCGATACCTTCATTCATTCGTTTCTTCTGATGGATTTCAGGTACGTGTAAATGAACCTGTTTATCTCCCCTTCCATGACGTGCTCGATGCTACCCATCTCCTCGCCGGTACGGTGGTCTTTTACGAGGGTGTACGGCTGGAATACGTACGATCGGATCTGGTTTCCCCAGGAGATGTCCTTCTTTTCGCCTATCTTTTCCTGCTTTTTCTCCTCCATCTCTTTTCGCCGGAGCTCATATATCTTTGATTTGAGGACTTTCATCGCCGAGGCCTTGTTCTTGTGCTGCGAACGCTCGTTCTGGCACTGCACCACTATCCCGGTAGGCAGGTGCGTTATGCGGACCGCCGAATCCGTCCGGTTGACATGCTGGCCGCCCGCCCCTGACGCACGGTAGGTGTCGATGCGCAATTCGGCTTCGCTTATCCCCATGTCTATGTCCTCGGGAATCTCGGGCACCACCTCGACCGAAGCGAATGAAGTATGCCGACGCTTGTTGGCGTCGAACGGTGATATCCTTACCAGCCTGTGTATGCCGCGTTCGCATTTAAGAAAACCGTACGCGTAATCGCCCTTGATCAAAGCCGTACCGCTTTTTATGCCCGCTTCTTCGCCGGGAGTATAGTCGATAACCTCGACCTCGAATTCATTGTTTTCCGCCCATCGTACATACATGCGGAAGAGCATGCTGGCCCAGTCCTGTGATTCCGTGCCCCCCGCCCCGGGATGAATCGTGATAAACGCGTTTTTCTGGTCGTCTTCCCCCGCCAGCAGCTCAAGCGTTTCCAGCTCGTCGAAGCGTTTCTGGAGCGCGGGTATATTCGCCATAAGCTCCGCGAAAACCGACGTGTCGGACTCGGCGACGGCCATCGCCATGAGGTCGCGTGACTCCGCGATCGATGACTGGAGCCTGTCCCAGGGCTCGATTTTCTTTTTAAGCCTGCTGATATCCTGGTTTACGGCGGCGCCGCGCTCCAGGTCTTTCCAGAAGTCCTCGCCGTAGGTTTGCTGTTCGAGGATTTTCAATTTTTCCTTGAGCGCGGTAGTTCCGACGGAATCATAAAGCTCGTCGGCCTTTACGGCAAGCTCATCCAGCTGCCGTTGCGCTTCCCTGTAATCACGTTCTTCCAAAACACACTCTCCCGTCACTGCCGGTCAACGATCGGCCGTTCTCCCGTGTTTTCCCCGGCCGAAATTCCGATAAAGCTTTATATTGTTTCTTCCTGAGGTCAATTCTTTTATGCCGCGCGTCCGATATATTTCTGAAACGGGCGCGGGTCGTGTCAACGATGGAACAGCGGGAAGTGACGCTTCAGGTGTTCACTGATGTCCAGTTCTAGCTCGCCCGAGGAATGATACGTTTTATCGAACACGTCCTTCCACATATCGGAGCCCTCCATGCAGAGGTATATGAACGGCCTGCCTCCGCGGGAGATGATCTTTTCGACCAGTGTGCGGTACACCGTCCTTCGAATCGGTTTAAAATAGCGGAACTTTCCGTCCCGGCCGGGAAACATCTCGGCCGTGGTGATGTCCTCTTCGGGAAAACGGACGCGGACGGCCTCCCTGAAATCCGGCGCATACCGGAAGCCTCCCATCGAAATCCATACGATACGTTCGGGAGAAACGGCGTCAAAGAGCTCTTCTATGAGGGTTGTATATTCCCTCTCCCATTCGGGATACAGTATTACCGGATCGAAATGGAAGGCGACGAAATAGCCCGCGGCCGCGGCGCGCGCCGCGGCCGATATGCGCGACTCGAGCGACCCCGAATCCTTTTCATAGCGGTCGATATTTCTCTGCGTATTGAGGCTCCAGGCGATCACCGCGTTCCCTTTCCGCCGGATGTCGAGGAGATGGTCTATGTTATCCGATTTCGTCTTCAGCTCCATCATGATATTCGGCATTCCCGAGGTGTGCTCGATAATGGCCCTGCCGATTCCGGTAACCTCGTCCATCATGAGCGAATCGGTGAATTCCCCGGTACCCACACGGTATATCCGTCCCCTGTCGCAGGTTTCGTAAAAGGCTGATATTTCATCGAGTACCCTGAATACGTTCGTGAACTGAACTATTCCGAATGAATTGAGATATGAATTGAGATAGCAATAAACGCAATCATAGAGACAGTTGAAGCCGGTGTTGAGCAGAAGGTAGCGACAGCAGATCATGTTCGGGGAGCCCGGGCAGAGCTGGAAGAACCTGCCCCTGAATTCCTTGAGGATGAGCACCTCCTTGGATGAGAGCCCCTCCCCCCGTGCCTCGTCTATCGCGTCGGAAAGGTCCTCCTCGTTTCGAAACGCCCGGTGCCTTTTCCCCGGCAGAGACAGGAATTTCCCGACCAGCCCGTTCTGCCGCTGTTCCTCCGGATAGAGTATGATACCGATATCTTCTATTCGTTTCATCGCATGGCGATTGAATCACCGGTTAATAATGCTTGACCATCGTTTGTGACCGTGGTAGCTTCCGCCATTATCGCTCGGAAGGAGGCCGTTTCATGGGATGCCTTTTCTGCAACATCATCAAGGGCGAAGTCCCCTCCACTAAAATCTACGAGAACGACCGCGTCTACGCGTTCGAGGACATCAATCCGCTCGCGCCGGTTCACATCCTCGTGATCCACAAGACCCATACAAAAAACATCGACGAGCTCGGCGAATCCAACGCTTCCATGATGGCCGACCTTTTCCTCGCCGTTCGCGAGGTCGCCAGAATCAGGAAAATCGACGCGGACGGCTACAGGGTGATAATCAATAACGGCGCGGCGGCCGGACAGGTCATCTGGCACCTGCATGTCCATGTGCTGGGCGGTCTTCCGAACCTCGGCCCGATGCTTTCGGTGTGACGCGGCTCATTTCCGGGCGGCATCCGGGACCCGGCCGCTCCGGCCGGGCGTAATGAGGACAACCCTTTCCACCGACCTGTCCGTCGCTTCCTCGACAATCAGCGTGTGCCGTGCGAAGTCGAGCCGCTCTCCCTTTTTTGGAATCCGGCCCATCTCGGTGATGATAAAGCCCGCCAGCGTTTCGAAGCCCTTTTTTTCAACCGGTACGGCGAAACGCCGCCTGAAGAAATCTATATCCAGATTCCCGCTCAGCAGGAACCTGTTCTTCCCCGTTTTTTCAATAAGCTGTTCGCCCGGATGGTCGCGGGTCTGTATCTCTCCGACGATTTCCTCGGCGATATCCTCGCGGGTGACAAGCCCTTCCACGGCCCCGAATTCGTTCACCACGAAGACCACGGTGAGGTCCATCTCCTGCATCTCGTGGAACAGCTCGTGGATCTTCTTCGTCGACGGAACGAAATGCGGCTTTTTCAGGACCTGGTCGATGCGGCGAACCCCGGTATCGATCAGGAGATCACGGTAATAAACATACCCGACTATGTTATCCACCCGCTCCTCGTACACCGGGATGCGCGAGAACCTGGTTTTCTCGATCAGCCGGATGACATGCCGTATCCCTTTCTTTCGCTCGACCGAAACCACGTCTATGAGCGGGGTCATCACCTCGTAGGCCGTTACACGGTTGAAGGATAGAATTTCGGTGATGTAATCGTGATGGTCCTCATCGATCACTCCGTGGGTCATCCCGAGCTTGAAGAGCAGGCCTATGTCATCCCGAGAGCTTACGAATGAATATTTCCCCCGTTCGAGGCTGAAAAGCGACCGAAGCCTGCCGGAAAAGTACAGCGAAAAGCGCGTAACCGGCCTGAATACCATCGTGAGCGCGGTTATCGGATATGAAAACAATATCAGAAAGCCTTCCGGATTCGAGCGCGATATGACTTTGGGCAGGATTTCGCAAAACGTCAGAAATACGATGGTCTGGGCTATTGTAACGAGGAGGAGCTGGCTTTCCTCGAGCATGAAGGCCCTGGTCGCCACGTATGCGAGGAACGCCGAAGCGGATATTTCGATGATATTGATGACGATCTGCAGCATCCCCATCGCGTCTTCGACGTTTTCCATGATGCCCAGCGCCCTGACCGCACTCCCCTTTCCTTTCTCCGCCAGCGAGCGCAACTTTATCGGGCTGGATGAAATGATGGCCGTTTCCATCGCCGAAAACGCGAAGGTCAGCGCCATGAACACCAGTATTGCCGCTTCATATGCTATGTACGTGGAATTCATTCGACATCACCCGACAGCACTTCAATCGTATGGATGCGCTTTTTTTCGACGCGTTTCACGCGCAGGACGTGTTTTTCGGTCTCTATCGATTCATCCCTGGCGGGAAAATGTCCGAGACGCTCGACGATGTACCCGCCTATCGTCTCGGACTCCTTGCTCTCAATGCTTTCATTGAACGCGAAGTTATAATCATCGATCTGCATCTCCCCGGATACGATCGAGGAAGCGTCGCTGATCCTGCGGATGGAGGTCTTATAATTCTCTTCAAACATCGCGAACTCCCTTCCGAGCATTTCCGAAAGTATGCCCGACAGCGTAACGACTCCGGCGGTCCCCCCGTATTCGTCGATCACAACGGCGACCTGGAGCTTGTTAACCAGGAAGTCCACTAGGAGATCACCGAGCTCTTTGGTCGCCGGGAAATGGAATATCGAGAAGAGGAGCCTGTTGATATTTCGCGCCTTCTTATGACCGTAGAGATACGGGATGAGTGTCCGTGAATCGAGCACGCCGACGATATTATCGAAATCCTTTTTATAAACGAGCGCCCGCACCAGGCCCTTTTCCCTGAAAACCTCCGCCGCATCCTCGATGCTCGCCCCGTAAGGTATGAAGACCGCCTGGTTGCGGGGGATCATGATATTCTGCGCCTCTTTCTTTGAGAAACGGAGCACGTTCTTGATGAAGGCGCCTTCTTCCCTCCCGATAACGCCGTCTTTTTCCCCCATCTGTATCGCCATGTCGAGCTCTTCCTCGGTAACGACGTCTTCGCCGCGGTGGTCAAGCCTGAAGAGCCAGATGATCGCGTTGTTAATCCCGAGGAGGGCGGTTCTGACCGGCATGAACATCCTGTGGAAGATTTGAAGCAGACGCACGACCCTTCTCGAAAAACCCTCGGGATCGCTTCTGGTGATCGTCTTCGGGGTTATGTCGCAGAGGATGATAATGACCGGAGTGACCAGCGCTATCGCGATAAAGTGCCCGTATTCCGGGGAAACTCCGAGGAGCAGCCTGGTGGAGAGGGCGGGAAGCAGCAGGTTCGCGAGCAGGTTTCCGATCAGAATGGTGACAAGTATCTTCCGCGGTTCGCTCATCAGCGCCGCGATCGTTTTTTCCGTCTTTTTCTGCGAACCCGAGAGCCGTAACAGCTCGGATTTGCTGAGGGAGAACAGGGCAACCTCTGAGCCGGAGAAAAAAGCGGAAAAGAACAACAGTATGAGCAGAATAATAATGTCGGTCAGCATTCCACCGCTTTACGCGTTGCAGAGGGTACCGCCGGTGTTCCGGGTAACCGGCACGGCGGGGACATCATGAAAAAAGCTCGGACTCGCGCGTCTTGAGAATCTTCGCGCACATCGTCTTGAACTGCCGTGTGGGCTCCTGGAGCCCCTTCTCGACCTTTGACAGGTATGACGGGGAACAGCGAAGCTGTTTTGCCAGCTCGTACTGCTTGATGCGTTTTTCCTTTCTCACGCTCCAGAGCTTGTTCTTGAAACTCCGGTTTATGTTCTTCATCTTCTCGCGGTCGACGCTCTGGGGAAAAACGACGGCCACCGGCGAATTGAGAAATCGCGCGCATGCCTGCTTGAATTTTTCCGTCGGTTCCTGTATCCCCTTCTCGATCTTGCAGAGATATGACGGGGAAACCTTCAGCGCGCGGGCCATGTCGTACTGCTTGATGCTTTTTTTCCTTCTCAGGTAAGGGATTATGTTTTCCACCAAACGTCCTCCAGGCGGCAATCCCGTATTGAAGCCGAATACGGGCGCTTTCTCTTTACTCCTTTATATCGAGGTTCACGTTGAACGACATTTCGTGCACGGCCTCATTTCCGGCAAAGTCGCCCGCGACGATTTTCAGGGAATTCGGGCCGTTTTCGTAGGAGATATTTCCTATTTTGTAGTAGCCCTTTTCATCGAATAGATCATGAAATTTATTTCCGGAAATTGTCAATCCATTTTTTGAGTATTCCAGCGTGGTGAAATTTATTTCCTGCACCTTCCGTCCGTTGAAATACGCCGCGAGGGTCTGTAC
>CAZVEG010000119.1:0-10933 GCA_964625625.1 uncultured Leptospirales bacterium
CTCCCGGACGACGCGATATTCTGGATGAACGCCGCCGACCCGGCCGCCCTCTGCGGCGTGAAGCTCGAGGCGATGAAAGGCTCCCTCCCGTCGCGCCTGGCCGCGACGAGCCTGTGCTTTCACGGGAGCCGCCCCGTGCTCATCGCGAGGAAAAACGGCGCGGCGCTCGAGATCGATGCGCCGTTCGACTCGCCGCATCTTCACCGTTACCTGAACATGTTCAAATCAATACTGGGGCGACAGTTCAACGCTCCCCAATCGGTCCGTATCGAAACCATCAACGGCACGGCCGCCGCGTCGAGCGAGTACGCTCCGGTTTTAAAGGACTTCGGATTCGTCACGCATTACCGGGGCCTGGAGCTTCGCAAGCGTTATTGATCCACATCCCCGCCCGGGATAAATTGAAATTGACTTTCTCGCCATCCGGGTATCGCATCCGCGTATAAATTACACAGAGGGAGGAGATGATGAAAAAGATCGTGGTTTTGCTCGTACTTTTATGCGCCGCCTCGGTCTGGGCGGTGGATCTGCGCAACGAGGACTCGCGCCGCTACGAGGTGAAGATCCACTCCGGCGGCACGACGCACACCTCAATCGAGAGCGGCACCACACAGATGAGCGTGTGCTCCGACTGTGAGATCGAGGTGGTCGGGGTGGGAAGCGTCAAAGCGAGCGGATCGGAAACGGTCGTTATAAAGGACGGTTCGCTCGAAAAGCGGTAGACCCGTTATCGCCGCGGCCTGGTTGACGGGCCGCGGCGAGCCAGGATCATAATTCGAACGAATACACCGCCGAGAGCGTCACCCCGTAAAACATGAGTGACGCCCCGGAAAATTCATCGGAATTGTCGACGTATTTAATCGTGAACCACTGGTAGCGTCCGCCCAGCGTGATTGTGGTGGACGCCGACTCGATGTAGTACGCAAGCGAGAGCGTGGAATTGAAACCCGCCTCGCGCGCGGCCGAGGAACCGCCCCCCATCGCTTCATCGTGCTCCTCCCTGCCGAAGCCATAAAGGCCGGAAAGATTGCCAAGCAGAAACAGGCTGTCCGAAAGCGGAAGCGTAAGGCCGATACCGAGGGCCGGTCCGACGCCGTAGTGGCTGCCATCCTTCCAGCTATACCCCATCGCCTTGGCTCCGCCGAAAAGTTTTATATACCGGTTGATGGAATAATTGAGCGCGGTATCGGAGTCATAGCGTTTGATTGACTGGGTGTCGCCGGGCGACATCTCCATATCGTACGCGCCGTAGAGGAACACGGCGGTAAGACTCCATTTAGGAGAGAAGCCGATCGCAATGACGGGTCCATACAGAAACGAGGGATCTATGGAGGGATCGCTCGCGTCATCCATGCTTTCATCCCACCATGCGTACCAGACCGAGCCGCCGACGCTGAGATCGGCGGCGTACGTCGTGACGGGGACAGCAAGCAAAAGAACTAACAGCAGAACCGTCGCAAATCGATTTGAAGCCTTCATCCAGTCCTCCTTGTCCAATGCCTTTCGGACCCGGCGGCGCATTGACAGCTTTCCGATCATCAGAGTTCGAACGAATACACCGCCGAGAACGTGATCCCGTAGAACGTTATATTCGATTCGGGAAACTCGTCGGGATCGTCTTTCTCATAATCGATATTAAACCACTGATAACGCCCGCCCAGGGTGATTGTGGTGGACGCCGACTCGATGTAGTACGCAAGCGAGAGCGTCGTATTGAAGCCAAGCTCGCGCGCGTCCGAGGACGATGCCTGGTCGTGCTCCTCACGACCGAATCCGTACACGCCCGATACGTTTCCCAGAAGGAAGAGGCTGTCCGAAAGCGGGATGGTGACACCCAGCCCGAGCGCGGGCCCCACGCCGTAATGGCTACCGCTATCGAATGTATAGCCCATTACTTTCGCACCACCGAACAGCTTTACGTAACGATTGATGGAATAATTGAGTGCGATATCGGAGTCGTATCGTCGCAACGGCTCGGTTTCTCCCGGCATCATGGGATAATCGTAGACTCCGTACAAAAACACCGCCGTGAGGCTCCATTTGGGGGCGAAACCGAGAGCGAGCACGGGTCCGTAGAGGAATGTCGGATCCACCGATGGGTCGCTTTTATTGATCTGGTTTTCGCTATACCAGGCGTACCAGACCGAACCGCCGACACTGAGATCGGCGGCGCCCACGGCAACGGGGAACAGCAGCAAAGCGACCATACACAGCCCGGGAACGACGCGACGCAAAGCTTTCATGCAATCCTCCTGATATATCAACCAATCTGATAGAACATCAGGGCCCTTCCCGCCGGGGCCCCGTTACAGCGCGAACGCGTACACGGCCGACAACGTGACGCCATAGAACTGGTGAGTCATGTCGGTCCAGTTTTCCTCTTCGTTGTAAAGCGTCCTGAATATCTGGTATCGGAATCCCAGGGTGATGGTCGTCGACATGGACTCGATATACCACGCCAGCGAAAGGTTTGTGTTAAGACCCGGTTCGGTATAGCCGGACCTCTGACCGTCCGATCCACTGTCCCGGTGCTTCCCGAACAGAAACGCCCCGGAGGCGTTCCACAGGATGAAAAGGCTGTCGGAAACCGGAAGGGTTACCCCAATCCCGAGCGCCGGACCGAGCGCCATGTGCGAAAACGAGCTCCCCTGCATGGCATAACCCATGAACTTGGCGCCGCCGAAGAACTTGATATACCGGTTGATGGAGTAATTGAGCGCGGTGTCGGAGTCGAAACGGTCTATTTTTTCGCTCTTTCCGTCCTCGTTGTCCATATCGAATCTGCCGTAAAGGAAAACGGAGGACAGACTCCAGCGGCCGCCGAAGCCGAGCGCAAGGACCGGGCCGTACAGAAGGGCCGGATCGAAGGTTTGCTTCCTGTCCCCTTCCTCGAAACGCCACCATGAATACCAGGTGGATGCCCCTACGCTGAGATCGGCCGCATGGGCGACAGCGGAAAACGCGAACAACAGCAGGAGTGTAACGGCACAAAGAGCGGATTTTCTTCTCATGACCTTCCCTCCGGAGATGATGCATCGCACCGCTGGATATGGCTAACCAGTACAATCATACTTTTATGTACATACTCGCCAGAAGTCAATTGATATTCAGTGAGAATTCGACGCATTCCCGCCGGATCGTTACCACCGATTATTTCTTTACTTTCCGGGGAAGCTGTCACACCGTATAGTGTCGCAAATTACACCGTATAGAGGTGATGCGCCATGAAACGCTTCATACTCATCTTACTGGCATCGGCCTTCATGCATGCCGCACCCTCGTTCGCCGCCGATCATTCATACCACGGCATACGTTCCTGCGACTGCGCGAAACAGGCACTGAAAAGAGGACTGAAACCGGGCGATCTTCTTCCCTCTCTGGACCCCTGGTACGGCTACCAGTGTGCCTGGGCCACCTCGACCCTCGCCGCGACGGGCAAGCCACCCGTCATACCGAAGCCACCGGCGGGCGGCGCGGAGGAAGAGCCCGATTTCGAGTCCGAGCGGGCCTACATGGAGTGGAGCTGCATGTACGCCGCGGGACGGCTCACCGACGGCTCGCCCGAAACCTGCTGGGCCGAGGGCGTGAAGGGCGACGGGATCGGCGAGATCGTGATCGCGCAGCTCGATACCAGGAAGCCGATCGAAGTATGGGCGGGACTGGGAAAATCCGAAAAGCTCTATCGCGAAAACGGCAGGCCCCGGAAGGTGAACGTCTACGTGCTCCAGGCCGCGGACTGCGCGGTCAACCAGTACTCCACGATCTTCACGAATGTCAGGGTGCTCGCCCGGCACACCATCGAGCTCAAGGACGTAAACGCCTACCAGCCGCTTCCTCTTCCCGCATACCGACCGCTGGAAGTGGAGCCATCGCCCTACTGCCTCGATCAGGTCACGACATTCGTCGCGGTCGAGATACTTTCGGTCTACCCGGGCGGCAGATATCGTGACACCTGCATATCGGAGATCCGCGCGAAGTAGGCGCCCCGGCCGGACCGTTAAACCATGACCATGCGCGTTCACGAATCGCCGGACATCCTGCTCCTCGGCGTCAACGCGCGCTACTCGCACTCCAATCCGGCCCTCTACTCCCTGCGCGCGTACTGCCGCGGTCTCGACCGGCGCATCGAGATAATCGAATCGAGCATAAACGCAAGCCCCGCGAAGATCATCGCCGATGTTGCCGCATCACGTTGCGATATCGTCGGCATCTCCGTATACCTCTGGAACGCGCTCCTCATGAGAAGCCTCCTACCCGGTATAAAGGCCGCCGTTCCGGGCTGCCGTATCGTGCTCGGCGGTCCCGAGGTCACGCATGCGCCCGGTGAATGGCTTTCGATGGACGAGGTGGACTGCGTGGTGACGGGCCCCGGCGAAGCGGCTTTTCGGGGAATCCTCGCGGGTGATGTTGACATCCGCGAGCGACTCGTCCGCGGCGCCAATCCTCCGTTCTCGGATCTGCCATTTCTTTATGAAGAGACCGACTTCCCCCGCTTCGCCAACCGCTACGTCTATTACGAGTCCAGTCGTGGTTGCCCGTACCGCTGCGCCTACTGTCTCTCATCGCGCGCGGACACGCGCCTCGAGTTTCGTGAAACCAGCACCGTCCTGCGCGAAATCGACGTTCTGATCGCGAAGGCGCCGGACACCGTCAAGTTCGTGGACCGCACATTCAACGCGCGGCCCGAACGCGCGCGCTCCATCTGGCGGCACATCATCGAATCGGGAACGAAGAAGCGCTTCCACTTCGAGGTACATCCCTCTCTTATCGAAGACGAGGACCTCGCCCTGCTCGTAACGGCGCCGCCGGGACTATTCCGGTTCGAAATCGGCGTCCAGTCCACGAACGAGGAAACCCTTCGCGCGGTACACCGCGCCGGTGACTGGCAGGCGTCGCGCCGGGCCATCGCGCGCCTTGTCGCGTCCGGGAACATCCACACTCACCTGGACCTCATTGCCGGCCTGCCATTCGATACGCTCGAAACTATCGCACGCTCCTTCGACGAGACCTATTCCCTGCGACCGGACCATCTGCAGCTCGGTTTTTTAAAGATACTGCCCGGCACCGAGATGAGCGAGAGGGCCGCAGAATATTATATTATGCATAACTCTGAACCGCCGTACGGGATCACCGGCAACCGCTGGATCTCGGCGGACGCCCTGTTCCTGCTCCACGACATCGCCGGGCTCGTCGACTCGCTGTACAACACGGGCCGATTCCGCGCGGAACTCGCCGGGCTCGAGGCGTGCTACGGGAGTCCTTTCATGCTGTTCCGCGCGCTGGCGGGCCGCTGGCGCGAACTGGGCAGCGATCCGCGCACTAAAGACCCCATCGCCGCAGCCCGCGCCCTTTCATCCCTCGCGACCGGGCTCTGAATATTCTTGTTGACAGAAGGCCGGTCCGCCCGTCGATATTTTAGCGAAACTGAATATAATATTAGTAACGCTAAACCATCGAGGATTCCCATGCCCAAACGCAGCGATATCAACAAGATACTCATCATCGGCTCCGGCCCCATCGTGATCGGACAGGCCTGCGAGTTCGATTATTCCGGCACCCAGGCCTGCAAGGCCCTCCGCTCTCTTGGCTATACCATCGTGCTGGTCAACTCCAACCCGGCGACAATCATGACCGACCCCGGCATGGCCGATGTCACCTATATCGAGCCGCTGAACGTCGAGATGATGGAGATGATAATCGAGAAGGAACGGCCCGACGCCCTCCTTCCCAACCTCGGGGGACAGACGGGCCTCAACCTCTCGGCCGAACTTCATAAAAAGGGCATCCTCGAAAAATACGGCGTACGGATCATCGGCGTGCAGGCCGACGCGATCGAGCGCGGCGAGGACCGCATCGCATTCAAGGAGACCATGAACAGGCTCGGCATTCCCATGCCGAAGAGCGAGCCGGCTTACACCGTGCAGGAGGCCGAGGGAATCGCCGAGCGTATCGGCTTTCCGCTGGTAATCCGCCCCGCCTACACCATGGGCGGCACCGGCGGCGGGCTCGTCTACAACCTGGAGGAATTGCGCGTCATCGTATCGCGCGGTCTTTCGGCAAGCCTGGTGGGGCAGGTGCTGGTCGAGGAGTCGGTACTCGGCTGGGAGGAGCTGGAGCTCGAGGTGGTGCGCGACGCAAAAGGCACAATGATAACGGTCTGTTTCATCGAGAACGTCGACGCCATGGGCGTCCATACGGGTGACTCGTTCTGCGTGGCGCCGATGCTCACCATAAGCGCCGACCTCCAGAAACGGCTCCAGGACTACTCCTACGCGATCGTGGAGTCGATCGAGGTGATCGGCGGGACCAATGTGCAGTTCGCGCACGACCCGGCCACGGGCCGCGTGGTGGTCATCGAGATCAACCCGCGCACCTCGCGCTCGTCGGCGCTCGCCTCGAAGGCCACCGGCTTCCCGATCGCCTTCGTCTCGTCGCTCCTGGCATGCGGGCTCACGCTCGACGAAATCCCCTACTGGCGCGACGGTACGCTCGACAGGTACACGCCCTCGGGCGATTACGTGGTCGTCAAGTTTCCGCGCTGGGGTTTCGAGAAATTCGAGGGAGTGGAAGACCGCCTCGGCACGCAGATGCGCTCGGTCGGCGAGGCCATGAGCATCGGGAAGAACTACAAGGAGGCCCTGCACAAGGCGATACGCTCCATGGAGACCGGGCGCTACGGCCTCGGCTTCGCCAGGGACTTCCACGAACGCGGCCTCGAGGATCTTCTGGCGATGCTCGGCAACGCCACCAGCGAACGGCAGTTCATCATGTACGAGGCGCTTCGCAAGGGCGCGGACATCGGAATGCTGTCGGCGAGGACGTACATCAAACGCTGGTTCATCGAGCAGATGAAGGAGCTCGTGGACCTCGAAGAGGAGATCCTGGCTTATAAAGAAAAGGATATCCCCGGGGAACTGCTCCGAAGGGCCAAGCGCGACGGCTTTTCCGACCGCTATCTCGCCCGCATCCTCGGAAAGCCCGAGAGCGAAATCCGGGAGCGCAGGCTCGCTTCCGGCATACGGCAGGCATGGGACGCCGTTCCGGTCAGCGGTGTCGAAAACGCCGCGTACTATTACTCGACATACATCGGGGAGAACCGCGTCGGCGTCTCCGACCGTCGCAAGATCATGGTGCTGGGCGGCGGCCCCAACCGCATCGGCCAGGGGATCGAGTTCGACTACTGCTGCGTGCACGCGGCCTTCACGCTCCGCGACATGGGCTACGAATCCATCATGGTGAACTGCAATCCCGAAACGGTCTCGACCGACTACGACACCTCGGACAAGCTCTACTTCGAGCCGCTCACCGTGGAGGACGTGCTCTCGATCTACGAAAAGGAAAAACCCGAGGGGGTGATAGTCCAGTTCGGCGGCCAGACGCCTCTCAATATCGCCGGAGAGCTTCTGCGCGCGGGCGTCAAGATCATCGGCACCACGCCCGAGTCCATCGACCTGGCCGAGGACCGCGACCGCTTCCGCAAGGTCATCGAGCGCCTGGGCATCCCCCAGCCGCGCTCCGGCATGGCGAGCACCCTGGAACAGGCGCTCGTCATCGGCGAAGAAATCGGTTATCCGCTCATCGTACGCCCTTCATACGTCCTCGGCGGGCGCGCCATGGAGATCATCCACTATCCAGAAATGCTCAAGCAGTACATGGAGGCGGCGGTGGAGGTTTCGCCCGAGCGGCCCATCCTCATCGACAAGTTCCTCGAGAACGCCATCGAGACCGAGGCCGACGCCATCTGCGACGGCGAGAACGCGTTCGTCCCCGCGGTGATGGAGCATATCGAGCTCGCCGGCATTCACTCGGGCGATTCGGCCTGCGTCATTCCGCCGGTGAGCATCCCGGAAAAACACATCTGGACGATTGAGGACTACACGCGGCGCATCGCCGTCGAGCTCAACGTCATCGGCCTGATGAACATCCAGTACGCGATCGCCGGCGAAACGGTCTACATCCTCGAGGCCAACCCGCGCGCCTCGCGCACGGTACCGCTGGTTTCCAAGGTGTGCAACATCCCCATGGCGAAGATCGCCACGCGCGTGATGCTGGGCTCGAAAATTCTCGACCTCGGTCTCAAGAGCGCGCGCATCCGACATTTCGGCGTCAAGGAATCGGTATTTCCGTTCAACATGTTCTCGGAGGTGGACCCGGTGCTGGGACCCGAGATGCGCTCGACCGGCGAGGTGCTGGGCCTTTCGGAGAACTTCGGGCTGGCTTTCTACAAGGCGGAGGCCGCGGCGCAGCAGATACTTCCAATGCGCGGCACGGTACTCATCACCGTCAACAAGAAGGACAGGCCGCAGGCGCTCGAGGTCGCGCGCGAGCTGTCGGGACTGGGCTTCACCATCATGACGACCAACGGGACCGGCCGGTTCATGGCGGAAAGCGGGCTGAATTCGACGGTGGTGATGAAGCTCCACCAGGGGCGGCCCAACATCATCGACCACATCAAGAACAACGAGATCCAGCTCATCATCAATTCGCCGCAGGGACGCCAGAGCGAGCACGACGACTCGTATATAAGGAAGGCCGCGATCAAGTACCGCATCCCCTACATCACCACCATGGCGGCGGCCACGGCGGCGGTGAAAAGCATTCGGGCCCGCGAACACGGACACCTCGAGGTGCGCTCGCTGCAGAGCTATCACGCGGCTCCGCCGGCCTGAGCGGGCCGGCGATCGAACGTATCGCTTGTACGCGCTTCGGGATCGATGGCGTTGACCCCGGGGGCGATCAGGCCCAGGTGATGTGCCCCGGCTCGAACTTGCGCACGAGGCCCCGGTGCGCGGGGATAACCCGCACGGTGCATCCGAACTGGCCTGACTTCAGGCAGAGCATGTGTCCCTCGTAGGCGTGGACTCCGTCACCCTGTTTCTCGGCCATATACATGGGCAGCGCCGCGCCCTCCACGATGTCGCCGGCCGGGTTTAGGCCGCCGAAATAGAGCTCCACCTGCACGTCGTCGGGCGAGAGCTCACCCAGATAGACCATCCCCCGCACGGTGAGCCGGCTTCCGACCGTCACCTCCTTCTCGCCGCCGAAGATGATGTCCCGTATAACGACCTTTCCCCACGAGCCGTGTATCCTCTTCCTCCACTGGGCCAGGTCCCGCGCCCGCTTGAATCCCTCGTCCGAGAACTTGCGGAAATTCTTGCTGGCGCCCAGGTAATAGCGCTCGGTGTATTCCCTCACCATGCGGTTGGTGTTGAACTGCGGGCACAGCGTTTTCATCGACTCCTTTATTCTGCCGATCCATTCGCGCGGCAGGCCGTCCGCGCCGCGGTTGTAGAACATCGGGATGACTTCTTTTTCAAGGATGTTGTAGAGCGAGAGACTCTCCACGTCGTCCTGGTAATCGGGGTCGTCGTATTCCTCGCCCTTGCCGATGGCCCAGCCGTTCGCACCGTTGTACCCCTCGGCCCACCAGCCGTCGAGCGTGCTGATGTTCAGCGCGCCGTTCGGCACCACCTTCATGCCGCTGGTGCCCGACGCCTCGAGCGGCCGGACGGGCGTATTCAGCCAGATGTCCACGCCCTGCACGAGGTAGCGCGCGATGTTGACGTCGTAATCCTCAATGAAGACGATCTTGTTCCTGAAGCGCTCGTCGCGCACCAGGTTGACGATATGCTTGATGAGCTCCTTTCCGGCCGCATCGCGCGGGTGCGCCTTGCCGGCGAAGACGAGCTGGATGGGACGCTCCTTGTCGAGCAAAAGCTTCTCCAGGCGCGGCATGCTGCGAAGGATCAGCGTCGCCCTCTTGTACGTGGCGAAGCGCCGCGCGAAGCCGATGGTGAGCGCCTCGGAATCGAGCACCGCGTCGGATTTCTCGGCCTCGGTCTTCGGCGCCCCCCGCGAATAGAGCTGGTCCTTGAGCTTTTTCCGCGAGAAGGCGACCAGGCGCTCCCTGAGGCGCTCCCTGCAGCGCCAGAGCTCCGAATCGGGAATGGAGTCGATGTTGAGCCACATGTCTTTATCGACCGGGTTGTCGATCCAGCGAGGCCCCAGGTAGCGGTTGAGGAGGCGCATCATCTCGTCCGATGTCCACGACAGTATCTGCACGCCGTTGGTGACGTGGCTCACTGGCACCTCGTGCACGGGGAGCGAGGGCCAGATGTTCTTCCACATGTTGCGCGACACCGAGCCGTGCAGTTTCGAAACGCCGTTACACGCGGCCGCGGTCTTGATGGCCAGCACCGTCATGCAGAAGGTCTCGCTCTTGTCGAAGGGGTTCTCGCGTCCCAGGCCGAGGAACTCCTCGCGCGTGATGCCGAGCTTCCCGTAATAATGCGAGAGGTACTTGTCGACAAGCTCGGGCGCGAAGCGGTCGTTCCCGGCCGGAACCGGCGTGTGCGTGGTGAATACGTTCCCCGGAAACACGAACTCAAGCGCCTCGTTGAAGCTCATTTTATGTGCGCTCATCGCCATGTGGATCCGCTCCACGGCGAGGAAGGCCGAATGCCCCTCGTTCATGTGGTGAACGGTAATGTTCTTCCCCAGGGCCCTGAGCGCACGCACCCCCCCGATCCCCAGGAGCATCTCCTGCTTTATGCGCATCTCGGTGTCGCCGCCGTAAAGCTGGTCGGTGATCGTCTTGTCCTCGATGCCGTTCGCGTCGATGTTTGTGTCGAGGAGATAGAGCTTCACCCTCCCCACGGTGGCCTCCCACACCTGCGCGTGGACGTCCCTGCCGGGAAACTCGACCGATATCACCAGCGGATTGCCGGCGGCGTCCTTCAGCAGGCTGACCGGGATGTTGTAGAAATCCGTTTCGGGAAAACGCTCCTGCTGCCAGCCGTCGATGGTGAGATACTGGTGAAAATAGCCCAGCCGGTAGAGGAGCCCCACCCCGCTGAGCGGAAGCCCCAGCTCGCTCGCCGATTTGAGATGGTCGCCGGCGAGAACCCCGAGCCCCCCCGAGTAGATGCTGTCT
>CAZVEG010000120.1:0-1833 GCA_964625625.1 uncultured Leptospirales bacterium
GGGTACTCGTAGTCGTCGAGCTTGCCCGAGAAGTACATGTCGTACGAGGCCAGGTCGAAGTGGCCGTGGCCGCTCAGGTTGAAGACGATGGTTTTCTGCTTGCCCTCGTCCTTCGCCTTCATGGCCTCGTCGATCGCCGCGCGTATGGCGTGCGAGGACTCCGGCGCGGGGATGATGCCCTCGGTGCGCGAGAAGAGCACCGCCGCCTCGAAACAGCCCTTCTGCGCCACCGAAACGGCGTCGATGACCTTTTCGTGGTAGAGCAGGCTCACCAGCGGCGACATGCCGTGGTAGCGCAGCCCCCCCGCGTGGATTGACGGCGGCATGAAGGTGTGGCCCAGCGTGTACATCTCGACGATCGGCGCCATTTTGGCTTCGTCGCCGTAGTCGTAGACGAAGCGCCCCTTGGTGAGCGTGGGGCACGCCGACGGCTCGACCGCGAGGATCTTTATGTTCTTGCCGTTGATCTTGTCGCGCACGAAGGGGAAGGCGATCCCCGAGAAGTTCGAGCCGCCGCCCACGCAGGCGATGACCACGTCGGGATAGTCGCCGACCAGCTCGAGCTGCTTGCGCGTCTCCAGGCCTATGATCGTCTGGTGCATGCAGACGTGGTTGAGCACGCTTCCCAGCGCGTAATTGGTGTCCTTGTTCGTGGCCGCCTCCTCCACCGCCTCGCTGATGGCGATGCCCAGGTTGCCCAGGTTTTTCGGGTCGCGCGCCAGTATCTCGCGTCCCACGTTCGTAAGCGGACTCGGGCTCGGCGTCACCGTGCCGCCCCAGGTCTCCATCATGAACTTGCGGTAGGGCTTCTGATCGTGGCTCACGCGCACCATGTACACGTGGACCTTCATGTCGAAGAAGTTGCAGGCAAGCGACAGGGCGCTTCCCCACTGCCCGGCGCCGGTCTCGGTGGAGAGCTTGTTGATGCCCTCCTTCTTGTTGTAATAGGCCTGGGCCACGGCGGTGTTGAGCTTGTGGCTTCCGGCGGGCGATACGCCCTCGTTTTTATAATAGATTTTGGCCGGCGTGCCGATGGCCTCCTCGAGCCTGCGCGCGCGCACCAGCGGCGACGGCCTCCACAGGCGGTAGATGTCGAGGATCTCCTCGGGAATGTCGATGTAGCTGTCCTGGCTCACCTCCTGCATGATGAGCCCCATCGGGAAGATGGCGTTCAGCTCCTCCGGCGTGATGGCCTTTCCGGTCGCCGGGCTTACGGGCGGGCTGAGCGGACGAGGAAGGTCGGGGATGATGTTGTACCACTGCCGCGGCATGTCCTTTTCGGGCAGGAGTATCTTTGTCGATTCGTGTGGCATGGTCGCCTCCTTTTGTATGATGGTTTCAGTTTCCCGGGGCACAAAAAAAGGGCTGCGGTTCTTTTGGTATCCGCAGCCCTTGTGCTCTTTCCGTTGTCTGTTATGCTACAGGCACGCCAAAGCGCCCGGATATCGATGTCCGGTTCGCCACCACCAGGCCCAGTTCATGTTGAATTTGCCGTTCGGTTTCATAGCGATTATGCCGCGCCGTGCATGCCAGACATTACGGGCATATATGCAAAGCTGTCAAGTTTTTTTTGGACGTGATGCGTACGTTCGAAAAAAACTTGCCCCGGCGGCGCGGGGCGGTTATACCGGGCGTATACATCACGATCATCGCGCCACAGGCGCCGGACTATGAGGAGATATGGCACAAACCTTGAAGGAAATCGATCCGCGCACGCTCGGAGACAACCCGTTCAAGCTTATCGGCGACGACTGGATGCTCGTTACGGCGGGAACGCGGGAGAGCTACAACACCATGACGGCCTCGTGGGGGGGCCTGGGCGTGCTCTGGAAC
>CAZVEG010000120.1:1843-10778 GCA_964625625.1 uncultured Leptospirales bacterium
TCGTGCGCCCCACGCGTCACACCTACAGCTTCATGGAGGACGCCGCTCGCTTCACGCTTTCGTTCTTCGGCGAGAAGTATCGAACGGCGCTGAACTACTGCGGCTCGCACTCGGGGAAAGACGTCGACAAGGCGAAGGAGGCGGGAATTACCCCCATCGCGACCGAAAGCGGCGCGGTGTACTTCGCCGAGGCGCGCCTGGTACTGGAATGCGAGAAGATCTACTTCCAGGACATTTTACCGCGGAACTTCCTCGCCGAGGGCATTTCGAAGCTCTACCCGCAGAAGGACTACCACCGCATGTACGTCGGCGGGATCATCCGCTGCCTTTCGGCCTGAGGGCGCCCGCTATCGCCCCTCGGCCCACGAGCTCTCGCGCGCGTCGGCGCCGCCGTAGAGCCTTCCCGTTTTCGGATCGCGGATGACGGCGCAGACGGCGCTGAAGCTGTTGTCGCGCTCGCCCTTCACCTCCACGCGGTAGCCCATGTCTTCGAGCGCGCCGCCAACCGCGCGCCCCAGCGGGCCCTCGAGCTCTATGGTGCCCGGGCGGTAGGCGTGCGGCGAGAACGCGTCGGGCCAGTTGAGCGAGCGAAAGCGCGGCGCGTCGATGGCCCCCTGGGCGTCCATGCCGAAAACCACGATGTTAAGGAAGACCTGCACCAGCGCCTGCGTCTGCATGTCGCCGCCGGGCGTGCCGTAGCTCATGTAGAATTTTCCGTTTTTGAACACCATGGCGGCGTTCGGCGTTATGGTGGGGCGTTTTCCCGGCGCGAGCGCGGCCGGGTGCTTCGGGTCGAGCCTGAACTGCGTCATGCGGATTCCGAGCGTGAGCCCGGTCCCCGGCACCATCGGCGACTGGGGAAAGTCGCTCGGCGTGAGCGATACGGCGTTCCCCCACCGGTCGACGACGCTCAGATAGCTCGTGTCCCTGCCGTAGCCGGTGACGTTTTCGGCAAGGCGTGCGGCCGGCGCCACGTCGTATCCACCGGCCGGTCCCGTGAGCGCCGAACGCTGGTGTTTCCACGGATCGCCGTGCGGCGGCATCGCGCCGAAGGCCTTCCCCGGCGTCAGGAGCGCGCGCCGTTCGGCCGCGTATGCCTTCGAGAGCAGACCCTTCTCCGGGACCTTCACGAAGGCCGGGTCGCCGAAGAAGGCCTCGCGGTCGGCCATGGCCAGCTCGATCGCCTGGAGCACGGCGTGCACGTAGGCGGGCGAGTTGTGGCCCATGGTCTTGAGGTCCACCCCCTCGAGGATCTGCAGCGCCAGGGGCACGACCGCGCCCTGGCTCCACGTGCGGTTGGTATACAGCGTGTATTCGCCGTAGCTACCCGAAAGCGGCGTCTCGAACTCGCCGCGGTAGCCGGAAAGGTCCTCGCGCGTGAAGAGCCCGCCCTTCTCGCGGTGGAGCTTCAGGATGGCCCTGGCGATGGGCCCTTTGTAGAAATAATCGCGCACGGCGGCGAGAGCCGCCTTTCGCCCGGCACCGCCGTCAAGCGCCTTCTTCTCGGCCTCACCGAGGGCCCTGAAGGTCTTCGCGAGATCGGGCCGCCTGAAGCGGTCCCTTTTATGCAGCGGCCGCCACCACTGGCCGCCCAGGTATACCTGCGCGTTGTAGGGCATGAGGATTGAAAGGCCCAGGCGCTTGAAAACTCCCATTGAGAGGTTCTTGTGCATGGTCGCGTGCACCGGGAAGCCTTCCTCGGCGAGCTTTATGGCGGGCGCCGAGAGCTCGCCGAAGCTCCTGGTTCCGTAGCGCTCCAGAAGCGCCGTGATGACGTCGGGCGACGCCGGCACGAGCTGTGAGAGAATGCTGAGCTTCGGCACCACCTCGTGCCCCTTCGCCCTGAAAAGCCCGATGGTCGCCGCGGCGGGCGCCTTGCCGGCCCCGGTGTAGCTCGTCACCTTCCCGGTTTTCGCCTCGTACACCAGCACCGGCGCCACCCCCGGAAAGCTCGCGGCCTCGCCGAAGGTCACGTTGAGGACCAGGAGGGCCGCCACGGCCGCGTCCACGGCGTTTCCGCCCCGGTCGAGCACGTCGAGCGCGGCGGCGGTCGCCCACTGGTTTCCCGTGGCCGCCATGTATTTTTCCGCGACCGCCACGGGCCGCTCCTTCCCGCAGGGATCGTCGAACTCCATCAGATCGCGCGGACCCTTGGGAAGCATGAGATAGATGACCCCCGCCAGAACGACGATGGCGAGCAGTCCGAGCGCAAAATATCTGAGCGCCTTAAGGAATACGTTCATTGCGATCTCCATCCAGACGGAAATATACCGATCCGGAACGGCCGGGGATGCCGTCTCCGAGCCATGCCGGGTTTTTATTTGACTACAGCGGCAAAACGGCGTACTGTCAATAGATATTCGACCGGGCGAACGCGTACCGGCTCGCCTTCCGACCGACTCCGTAAGAGCGCCCGCGGATCAAACGGCCCGGGGTGGACGGGGATATTCACGCCGGTGGCAGGGATCACCCGGCAGACGTCTCTCCCGATGCGCACGGGACCTCCGGCCGGCGCGAAGATCGGCTCGTTGAATATGAAAACACACGGTCCACCATGGTAAAAAACGGGAAAGCGGCAATCCTCATCGTAAACGACGACCGCCAGGTACTCGAGTTGACCGAGGCCATACTGGTTAACACGGGCTTTTCGGTGCGAACGGCCGCGAGCGTCTCGGGCGCGATGAAAACCCTCTCCGAAACCGGTCCACCTGACCTCATCATCACCGACATCCACATGCCCGATATCGACGGCTGGAGCTTCTGCCGCCTGCTGCGCATGCCGGAGTATCATGAATTCAACGAGGTGCCGGTGCTCATGGTGTCGGCCACGTTTCTGACCGACGAGATACGCCGCATCAGTCTCGAGAACGGTGCCGGCGACCACCTGGCGGCGCCCTTCTCCGCCGCAGAGCTGATCGAAAGGGTCAACGGCCTGATAAGCGGCAAACCGGGGCCGGAGCCGATCGACATCCTCATCGTCGACCCGGACGAGGCGCGCAGAGACGGACTGGCACGGGCCTTCGGGAAACGGGGTTTCCAGGCCCAGTGCCGTGAACGCCTGAGCGGCGAAGAATACACGCGTAAAAACGCGCCCTCGGTTCTGATCTACAATCCCGTTGCCGACGGGACGGAATCTCTCAGGAAAATACGCCGTATCAGGGCATCGCGACCCGAGGCCGTTATCATCGTCGCGGCCGGCAGAGGCTTCATGGTGCCGCCCGCGAGTTTTCTCTACGCGGGCGCGGCCGCCGTGCGGCATGAGGACGTCTCCCCCGACGACCTGGCCGACACGGCCATCCTGGCGGGTCGGCAGTCGGCCTTTCTGCAGGCCGGGGCTCTCCTGAAAGAGAAGATCTCGCGCCTCAAAGAGAGCGAGGAACGATACCGCTTCCTGGTCGAAAACATCACCGGCGCGATCGTGCGGCTGGACACGGACAGGCGGATCAGCTACGCCAGCCCGGTAATCGAACAACTCACGGGATACTCTCCCCGCGAACTGGTGGGTCAGCGAATAAGGAGCTTTGTTCCGGAGGAAGACATTCCATCCATCACCGAGGCCTACGAAAGGGCCATGGCAGGAGAGAACAGGCCTTTTGAATTCAGGACGATCGACCGGAACGGCGGCATTCACTACGTCCGGGGCTCCGCGCAGCCGATATTTACCGACGGCGCGTTCGTCGGCTCCACCGTACTGCTGGGCGACATCACGGCCGAGAAAAAGGCCCGGGAATCGCTGGCATGGGAACGCCATATGTTCACTATGCTCATGGACACGGTGCCCGACTATATCTACTTCAAGGACCTTGACAGCCGCTTTCTGAAAGTTAACCGGGCCAAGGCCGCTCGACATGGCTTTGACGATCCGGCGATGATGTTCGGCGCGAGCGATTCCGATTTTTTCTCGGAGGAGCACGCCGCCAGGGCCCGCGCCGACGAAATGCGCATCATTGAAACCAGGACCCCTCTGGTGGACATACAGGAGAAACTTACGTGGCCGGACGGTCGCGTTTCCTGGACGTCCACAACCAAGCTGCCCCTCTACGACCTCGAAGGAAACGTCATGGGCACGTTCGGCATCTCCCGTAGCATAACCGAAAGGAAAAAAGCGGAAGATGCCGTTCTCACCGAGCGTAAGAAGCTGGCCGACATCATCAACAGCATGCCGAATCCGGTATTCTACAAGGACGTCTCGGGTAAATACGAGGAGTGCAATCGCGCCTTCGAGGAATTCATTGGCGTTCCCCGGGAGAGAATCCTGGGCTCCACCGTATACGAGGTGGCCCCTTCTGAACTGGCGGCCGTCTATCACCGGAAGGATCTTGAACTCATGGAGTCGCGGGGAGGTCAGGTATACGAATCCAGGGTCAGGCACGCCGACGGCACGATCAGGGACGTCATGTTCTACAAGACAACCCTCATGAATAATGACGGCGATGTTCGGGGCCTTATCGGAATGATGCTGGATATTACCGAACTCAACATGGCACGGAACAGGATACAGACACTGCTTGACGAGAAGGAGCTTCTGCTGCGCGAGGTCCACCACCGCATCAAGAATAACATGCTCACCATATCGAGCCTGCTCTCGCTGCAGGCGCGCGGGCTGGAGGGGGACAGGGCCGCGGAGGCGCTCACCGAAGCCCAGGGCCGGATCCGCGGCATGATGATGATCTACGACAGGCTGTATCGCTCGAAGGATTTCCGGCGGATTTCGACCGCCGGATACCTGGGCGACCTCATCAGGGACGTTGTCGCCGTCTGCGGGGAATCGAGGCGAATCACGATAGAGGAAAAGATAGAGGAACGGGAGATGGATTCAAAAATACTTTTCCCGCTGGGCATTATCGTCAACGAGCTCCTCAGCAACGCGTACAAGTACGCGTTTCCCGACGGCCGCAGGGGGACGATTTCGATCTCGCTCCGTCAGCTCGACGACGGAACGATGGAACTGGTATTCAGGGACGACGGCGTTGGTATGCGCGAGCCTTCCGGGCCGGGAGAATCGAGGGGTTTCGGCCTGAACCTCGTGGCCATGTTGACCAGGCAGATAAAGGGGCAGATGGAGAACACCGGCATTGACGGCACGCGCTACAGGATTGTTTTTAAAACGGACGGGGCATAAGGAGTCTCCGATCGGTGGCACACCTGACAAAAAAACAGAAGACCATCCTCCTCGTTGAAGACGAGCCGATTTTCGCGGCATCCGAATCCAGGATGCTGCGGAACAACGGCTACCGGGTGCTTACGGCCGACACCGGGGGATGCGCCGTGGACATCGCGCTTGACGACACCTCGATCGACCTGGTCCTGATGGACGTCGACCTGGGACGCGGCATGAGCGGTCCGGACGCGGCGAAGCTCATACTCGCGAAACGCGATCTCCCCATCGTCTTCCTCACCTCCCATTCCGAGAAGCGGATGGTGGAGAAAGTGAAGAGTATCACCCGCTACGGCTACGTCATCAAGAACTCCGGCGATTTCGTACTGCTCTCCTCCATCGACATGGCGTTCGAGCTTTTCGACGCGCACGAAAAGACCCGCGAGAGCGAACGGAAATACCGCCTGCTTGCCGAAAACTCCAAGGATTTCATCTGGACCATGGATCTCGAGGGCCGTTTCACCTACGCGAGCCCGGCCGCGCTGGCAATGACGGGCCATACGCCGGAGGAGCTGACCCGCCTCTCCATAAGAAACCTGCTGGTCGGACCGCACGCGGAGCAGGTGCTGTCCGAAATATCCGCGGAACTGGCGAAGGCGCCCGAAGAGCGCGCGCGTTCAAGGACAATCGAGGTGCAGTACTATAAAAAGGACGGGACGGTCGCCGATATCGAATCGACGGTCGGCTGGCTGTTCGACGATCAGGAACGACCCGCGGGCCTCCAGGGAAGCTCACGCGACATCACCGAGCGAAAGCGCGAACGGGAATCGCTGCTCAAGACCCAGTTCGCCATGGACAGGGCCCCCGACAGCATCCTCTGGGTCGACGACGACGGATCGATCGCGTACGCCAACGATTCGGCATGCTCATCGATGGGATTTACCCGCGAGGAGCTTCTCTCCATGAAGGTCTTCGACATTGATCCGGATTTTCCCGAGGACAGATGGGAGCAGCACAAAAAGGAGATGCGCCACCGTGGAGCCATGACCTTCGAGTCGCGTCACCGGACAAAGGACGGGCGCTTTTTCCCGGTCGAGGTGAGCACGAAGTTTTTCAGGTACAACGACCGATTCCTGGCGTGTGCGTTCGACCGCGATATCTCGGAGCGCAAAAAGGCGGAGGGAGCCCTGCGCGAGGCGGAGCAGCGATACAGAATCCTCGTGGACAACAGCCAGGGCATCATCTACACCATCGCGACCGACGGTACCATGACCTTCGTCTCGCCGAGCTGGAAGCCCCAGCTGGGACACGAGCCCGCCGAGATAATCGGCCGCGACTTCCGGCCCCTGGTGCACGAGGAGGATGTTCACATCTGCGAGGACTTTCTCCTGCGGACCGCCCAGACCGGGGCCGTTCAGCCCGGGATCGAATACAGGGTCTTTCACAAAGACGGATCGGTCCGATGGCATCGTTCCGTCATCACTCCCGTATTCGACGAGAAGCGTACCCTCACCCTGTTCGTCGGCAACGCGGTGGATATAACCGCGCACAGGCTCGCCGAGGACAGGGTCCGCAGGCTTCTGGATGAGAAGGAGATCCTCCTCAAAGAGGTGCATCACCGCATCAAGAACCATATGAACATCATGACGAGCCTCCTGTCGCTGCAGTCCCAGACGATCGGGAGCCCCGAAGCGGTCACGGCGCTCGGGGAGGCGGCGCGGCGGATGCAGAGCATGGGCATACTCTATGACAGGCTGTACCGTTCGGAAAACATGAGGGATATGCCGGTCGGAAGCTACCTTTCGCCGCTCGTGGATGAGATCGTCGGGATGTTCCCGGGCGGCACCGGCGTGAGGATCGAAAAGCGAATCGACGATTTCGAGCTCGAGATCAGGCTTCTGTCGCCGCTGGGAATGATCGTCAACGAGCTCATCGCCAATTCGATGAAATACGCTTTCAGGGAATCGGAGCACGGCGAGATACGCGTGTGCGCCTCGAAAAGGCTCGAGTGTGTGACGGTCACCGTAGAGGACAACGGGACGGGCATTCCGGAATCGGTAGATATCGAGAACTCCCCGGGGTTCGGGCTGAGGCTGGTCAGGCTGCTCGTGAAACAGATAGGCGGGAAGATCGAGCTCGAGCGGGCGGCCGGTACGCGGTTCACACTGAGCTTCGAGACGCGGTAAATCGCTGCATCGGCGCGCCGGGCGGGTCGATATAACTACATGATGTTCGGCCGACGCCGGGGCAATAAAAAAGGAACCGGTCGGTTCCTTTAAATTAGACGATGTGGTCAGGGGCGGAATCGAACCGTCGACACGAGGATTTTCAGTCCTCTGCTCTACCGACTGAGCTACCTGACCACTTTGAAGCGAGTACCCTTATAAATTTCATGTTCGAAAAGTCAATAATAAATTGCGCGATCGCGTTAATAATTTCCCTCGCACCCGTCGGGTTCGCCCACGGTGCCGGCTGGGAATACTATTACCGCAAGGGGAACATCCAGTTCGAGGCGGAGCTCTACCCGGCGGCCATGGAGAACCTTGAGCGCGCGCTCGAGATCAACCCGTCTCTCTACGACGCCGCCAATAAAATGGCGCGCATCCTCATCGCGCGAAACAGAAAACGCGAAGCGCTCGATTACCTTGACCGCTCGCTTTCGATAAGAGCGGACCAGGCCGACATCCACGTTACCACCGGTGAGATACGCGACTTCTTCGGCTATCACGAGCTCGCTTTCGAGCATTACACGGCGGCCGTGAGCGCCGACCCTTCACACATCGGAGCGCACTTCAACCTGGTCCGCTGGTACGTGGAGCGCGGGGACACGGCGAACGCCGACCGGCATTTCTCCGCGGCATACGAACTGGGCAGGGAGGACGGCGAGCGCTTCCTCGCCGGGGCGCGCGAGGAGGAACGGAAGAAGAATAACGCCGGCGCCGCCGCCATGTACGGAAAGGCGATCGAAAAGAATCCCGCGTACATCGACGCCTACTTCGGCCTCGCGGAGCTGTACCGCCGCACGTCCAGACCGGACGACGCCATCGCCACGCTCGAGAAGGTGAAAAAGGTGCGCCCCGACAACGAAAAGGCGCACGTGTACCTGGGGCACCTCTATTTCGCCAGGCGTTACGCCCGGAACAGGAAGTACATACTCACGCAGGCCATACGCAACTTCGAGCGCGCCCGCGAGATCAATCCGGCCAATCCCGAAACGCTCTACGGCCTCTCCGAGGTCTACCTCCACATGGGCGACCGCGACAGGGCCGATGAACTGCGCGAAGCGGCAATCGCGCTGGAAAAGAAGCGGGAATCAGAAAAGTGAGCGTGTAACGCGATCGCCGGGTGACCGCGACAGGGCCGATGAACCGCGCGAAGCGGCCCGATTCGCCCTCCCTCCGCTCGTTCACGGCGGCTGAAAACCCGATCCGATCCCCCTAAAGACCTTGACAAAACACCGCTTCGGTCCCTTAAAGTCGTTTCATCGATCCGATTTCATCCCGCCGGACCACCGGCATACAGGCACCGCCCATGAAACTTCGCGACGCCCTTATCTTCAGGCTTCTGGCCGGCATCGCCGCGGGAATCGCCATCGGCATCGCCGCCGCCCACTACGATATGACCGCCCTGCTACGGGCGATCAAAACCGCCGAGGAGCTCTTCGGCGAATTCCTGAAGTTCCTCATTCCGCTCATCATCCTGGGTTTCGTCACGCCGGGCATCATCGACATAGGCGGCAGGGCGGGACGCATGCTGCTCGTTACGGTGTCGCTCGCGCTCGGCTCGACGCTCGTCGGCGGCTTCGCGGCCTACGCGGCGGGCAGCGCGCTCTCGGGC
>CAZVEG010000121.1:0-4922 GCA_964625625.1 uncultured Leptospirales bacterium
GCGAGCGAATCATCGCCCGAGGACAACCTTTCCCACCTCGAAACACTAAGGAAGATGGTGTACCCCGGTCTTTCGGATCACCGGATGAATAAGAACGTCACGCATTGTGAAAAAGCGTCCCCGTCAGCCGGGCGTGTCCATAGTAAATGACGGCCTCGCCGCCGACTATCAGGTACCTCACCCCGAATTCATGCAGAAGATACATGAATTCCAGGATGTCCGGAGAGAAATGGGATGATTTCATTTTTTTAAAGAGGCCGACCTGACATCAGGACATTTTACACCGAAAAATTTGCGCTTCAACGCGCGCGCGGCCTTTTGCCGCTCCTCAACACTCATGGAAATTTCCTGCTCGACTTCCCACGTTGAAGCTTCCTGAAAACTTTTTGAGATATGAACGATTCGTTTCATGATTATTGAGTATACCATAAGCCCGGTTTTGTCAACCATGAATAACCGCCGGCACACCTCTCTCGCCCGCCGATGCGTCCACCAATACTGCAGTGCAAATCCTCTCCAGCGATTAAATCGGCTTCTTCGGCCTCCCGCACCCGGAAGCGCGAAGCGCCATCTCATTTTCTTGTTGAAATGCCGGACGGCGGATGCGACAATTTCATGCGCCGAAACGCGCGTACAGTACAATCCATGCCGCCGGTACAGGTTCGCCCCGTGAAGGAAAAAATACGGATCGAGGATCTTCGTAAAAGTTTCGCCGATAAGGCCGTGCTCGCGGGCGTCGACCTTTCCGTGTACGAGGGCGAGGTGCTGTGCGTCATCGGCCGCAGCGGCTCCGGGAAGTCGGTCATCCTCAAGCACCTCATCGGCCTGCTCGCTCCCGACTCGGGCACCATCCGCATCGACGGCGTCGAGTTCACCGGCGCTTCAGAGATTGAGCGGCACGCCCTCCTGTCGAAAATCGGCGTGCTCTTCCAGGGGGGAGCGCTCTTCGATTCCATGAACATCTTCGACAACGTGGCCTTCGGCCTTCGCCGGCGGAACGCGGCCGAGGAGGAGGTCGCGCGCGTCGTGCCCGAGATGCTGTCCCTCGTGGGCCTTCGCGGTATCGAGGAACGCATGCCCTCGGAAATTTCGGGGGGGATGCAGAAGCGCGTGGCCCTCGCCCGGGCCGCGGCGCTCAAACCGGCGATCATGCTTTACGACGAGCCCACCACCGGCGTGGACCCCATCACCGCCGGGGCCGTCGACCGCCTCATCCTCACCATGCGCGACACCCTCGGCGTAACCAGCGTCGTCGTAACGCACGACATGAAATCCGCCTGGCGCATCGCCGACCGCGTGGCCATGCTCCTGGACGGGCGCATAGCGTTTACGGGGACCGTCGAGGAGCTCAAGGCCGCGGAGGACCCGTTTATCAGGCAGTTCATCGAAGGGAGGGCAAATGGACCACGGGTTGCGTAGCGTCCTCATTCCGTTCCTGTGCGTGTGCTGTCTCGCCGCGGGCTGCGGCGTTCCCTCCGTCGAAAAGGCACGCTCAGGCGTCAGGGAATTCCTGCACGGCATCGCGGCGCGTATCGCGCAGGCCGGGCCATGGACGTTCGGCTGCGGCATCATGAGTAAAAATTACGATGGCGACCTGAGGCTTGAAGAATACCAATGGCTCGCCGGCAGGCGCATATTCATCGACCCCGGCCACGGCGGCCTCGGGAAGAAGGACCTCTTTCGCATCGGGCCCGGCGGCATCACCGAGGAGGAGGTGAACCTTCGCGTTTCGCTCATCCTGGCCTCCATGCTCCGCGACGCCGGCGCCGAGGTAAAACTCGCCCGCGTCCGCGACGTCGACGTTCCGCTGAAAAAGCGCGTGGAGATGGCCGAGGAGTTTTCCCCCGATCTCCTCATCTCGGTCCACCACAACGGCTCGGTGCGGCGCTCCGACGGCGTGAACTATCCATGCGTCCTCGCCTGGGGAAGCGACGAGGTGAACCCCGCGAGCTTCGACTTCGCGCGGATGCTCCTCGAACGCCTGTACGGCATCATGGATGAAAGAGGCACGGTGCTTTCCGATTTCGCGGTGTTTCCCGAAACGGGCACGCACATCCTGCGCGAGACGCGCTACCTCTGCCCGGGGGTCATCGGCGAGGCCGGATTCTTCTCGGACGAGGCGCACGCGCGGCACCTCTCCGAGCGGCTCTACAACCGCGAGGAGGCCGAGGCCTATTTCCTCGCCGCGGCCGAATACTTCAAGCGCGGCCTCCCCTCCGCGACCGTGAAGATTTCTTCCGCGGTCGACAATTCCGGGTATCAGCAGAACCTGATCGTCGACCGTTCGCCCGGTCTCTATATATTCGCCGACAGCGGCGCCGCCGGCGTGGACGTCAAGGCGAAGTCCTTCCGCGCGACGCTCGACGGCCTGCCGGTAAAAATCGTCCCCGTTACGAAGAATATCTTCCGTGTCGACTACGACCGGCGCCTCCATCCGGGAAGTCACGCCCTGCGCTTCTCGTTCGAAAACACGCGCGCGCAGAGAAGCCCCGTGTTTCTGGCATCGTTCAACGTGCTCGTCGAAAAGGGCGATTACGCGCGGCTCGTAAAGGAGGGCACGCGCCTCATCTCGTCACACCGGACGGCGCGTGAGGGAGTGCTCATGCTCCGCGCGGCGCTCTCCATGGGGACCACCGACCCGGCGGCCGACGAGCTTTTATGGAAGCTCGCGCGCGCCTGCGAGCACATCGGGGAGCGCTCGCAGGCGTGGTACCACTACGCTCGGCTGTATTATTTTTATCCGGACAGCCAGTACCGTAAAAAGCTTTCCGGAAAATTTTCGGGACACCGCTACCCGGTGGAGTTCCTCGGGAAGAAGGTGAAGGTGGAGTTCGATCCAGGGCTGGAGTACTCCTGGAAACCGGACGCGGAAAAAGAGAAATGACGAAGAATAAACTCTACAGCGCCAGCCCCGCGGCGAGGTAGAGGAAAACGCCCGTGAAGCTCGCCTTGTCATCCGTTTTGATGCTGTCGTAATCGTGGTGTCGTTTTTGCTCGTAATGCTTATATTCGTCGCGTTCAGGTGGGAATTGGCCCAGGTCGTGCTCTCCGAGTCCATCTCCGAGTAGCTCGCGTCGGCGTTTACTCCCCACGAGCCGTTCGTGCTGTAGCTTCCGTTGATATGCGCCTGCCTGGTGCTCGAGCTCGACTTGTTCGTGTTCCGCGCCGCCGTTATCTCCACGTCTTCCGCGTCGATCGAAAGCTCGCCTTCGGCGCCGAGGTCGCTTCCCTCTATCTTCGCCGTCTTCCCGGACTGTATCGCAAGATTCCCGCCCGCAAAGAGGGTAGAGCCCTTCCGCGTCGTCGATTCCTCTTTGTTCTTCGTTATGCTCGCGTCTATGTCCAGTTGAATGTCACCGCTGAAGCCCAGTGTCTCCCCGCTCGATCCAAGGCCCGCCGTCGCCTTTACCAGGTTGGCCGTCTTCGCCACCACGTTCTCGGTAAGGAGCGCTATTGGTGCTGGATTAGTCATATCAATCAAAACCCCTTCTCCATTTCCAATTTCAGCCACGGCGGTTTTTATCGAACGATACTACAGACGATTTCCGCAAAAAAGTCAACACATACTGCGTTATCTCCCATATCCTGATTGCCCGATGAAACACATCGGGAGCCTTTCATCCGGGCATACGCGGTTTAAAATCGCCGTTTTGATATCGCGATGATATGCCGCCCGAGTTGTTTCAAAATCGCGCGAGGCGACTGCGCCGGGGCATGAAAATCGCCCTGCCGCATCAAGCTCCGAGGGTTTCTGTCTGTTCCCCGGGGAGAGAATACTCCCTTCGCGCCGCCATACATTGACATGGAATTGTCCGGTTTGCACCGCCCCCCCCGCCGGGGGTGGCCGGCAGGCCGGCGGACCTCTAAGCACCTTTCCGGAAGAAGGTGCGTGACACACAGGATGTGCCGATGCCGGCGTTGCGACAGGACGTCGCGACTTTAGCCGGCCGGCTCGCGGATGAGCTCTCCGGTGGCGGCCGAGGGCCGAAGTGCTCGGCCCTTACTGCGCCACCGTGCTCTTCACCTTCTCCTTCGGCACCTCCACCGTACCGTCGGGCGTGAGGATTGTGAGGCTGGCGCCGCGACTCAGGATAACGCCGCGGTACACCTTCCCGGTGTAGAGGGTCACCACGTCGATACGGCCGTACTTCGCCCGCATGCCCTCCAGGGTACGGGGAGCGACCTCCTCTATCTTGCGGTCGATTTTCTCGATCGCGGTGATGAATGCTTTCCCCTTCTCCTCAAGGGCCTCCGGCGTCGCGGTCCCGACATCCTGAACGTATTCCACCGCGTCGGCTTTTTCGAGCTCGAGAGATTCGGTTTCGTAAAGATCGCGTACAACGATACCCGCACGCACGTCCGCGGCCTTGCCCCGGCCCACCTCCTCTTTCTTGCCGGAGGCGGTGTCGACCACGTCCACGATGCCCCTCGAAACGCCCACCGTGCTTTCCTCGTCGCCGTATGAGACCGAAAAGACGGTTCCCCGCACCGAAGCGACGGCCGTGGGGGTCTTCACCCGGTAGTGTTCCCTGCCGAGCCTGTCGATCCGCGAGAGCACCGTTCCCCGGGAAAGGTACAGCTCGCAGGCCCCGGCCTCGAAGAGCGACAATGCCTCGAGGGTGCTGTTACCGGCGATCTGAACGATTCCGCGCTCGCCTATCTGGATACTCATTAATGAGCGCGGCCCGGTTTTTATGATATCTCCCTTTTTGATCACCTGGCCCGCTTTTGCCGGGGTGAATTCCTTCCCGGGGGCCTGCACCCGCGCGTCCCCCACGACGAGCACCACCACCGGAATGGAACCGCTTCTTCCGGCGCAGGAGGCCGCCATTATCAGCGCCAGAAAGCAAGGCATCACGGTCAGTATCTTTTTCATCGGTCTACCCTCGATGTAACCTGTTGTAATCGGCCGGACGGGACCT
>CAZVEG010000121.1:4932-10722 GCA_964625625.1 uncultured Leptospirales bacterium
CCCCCGGAAGTCTCTGCCTAAGAGTTGAAGAAAAGCCCGAAAAAAGACAAATTTCTTTTTTTAAAAATGGTTGATCTTTCCCCGGCGCCCTCTTAAAAACTGCCATTGTTGTCCATTTTCGACCATATAAATATTCAAAGAAAGCAGGAATAATTTGTCCGCTTCCCCCTTCACGCTCCACTTATACCGAGAAGGCCATGGCCGGCATCGCTGAGGCCAGAGATCTCTTCATCGACGTCTATGAGCGCTATTACGCGCTCATCTGCAGTGTCGCCTATACGAAGCTCGGCGACACCGACGACGCCATGGACGCCGCCCAGGAGGTCTTCATACGCTTTCACGGCAAGATCCGGGAGGTGCGCGAACCCCGCCCCTGGCTGTACGGCACGCTCCGGAACGTGGTCTTCGACATGATGAAGAAAAAGAAGCCCGACCTGACGGAGGGGGAAATGGACGACCTGGGCGTGGCCTACCTGAACGGCTTCCGGGACACCCGGCTCATGATACAGGAGGCCCTGGAAAGCGAGGACAATTTCGCGGACGAGAACGACCGCGTTCTCTTCGAGCTGGTGGCAAGCTACGACTTCACCTACCGCGAGGCAGGGGAAGAACTGGGCATGAGCGAGCGCCAGGCCAAGTACCGTTTCGGCCTTGCGGTGCGGCGGATGACCGAACATTTCCGCAAAAAGGGCGTCGAGAAACTGGAGGACCTGCTGTGAACGGCGAAAGCTCCCTCATGCGGGTACTCGAAAAGTACCATCTGCGCAATCCGGTGCCGCCGGAAGCGCGCGCCCGGATGATTAAAGCGAAAAAAGACACCCTGAGATATATACTGGAAGAAAAGGGCGAGTACCCGCTGTCCGTCCGTGCGGCCCTGCCGTTCTACCGGGCCTTCCGGGGAACCGGCCTCGCCCTGAGCTTCCGCCGGGGAAGAATGATAACCGGCGCCATGGCGGCCGTGGTCGTCGCGGCCCTCTTCGCGGGGGCCTGGACGGTATCGCGCCCCTTCTTCCCCACCGCCCTTCCCGACCGGGGAATGGTGATCTTCGCCCGGGGCGAGGCGACCCGGACCGATGCGCGGGGAAAGACCACTCCCCTGCGGATGCGGGACTTTCTCGAGCGTGGAGACCGGGTGCTGACGGGGGACGAAAGCGCCGTGATCGTGCAGGTGGGCGAGACCATTCTGGTACGCCTCGAGCCCCGGAGCGAACTGGCGGTCGACACGGTCCTGGACGACCCGAACCTCACCATCTCCCTCCGCTCCGGGAAGGCGCTGGCTAAGCTCCAGAGCCTCGGGAAAGGCCGGTCCTTCACCGTGAAGACTCCCACGGTGGCGGCCGCGGTGCGCGGCACCGCCTTCAGCGTCGCGACGGGCCCACCGGATACCGTCGTGGTGGCCGAGGGAAGCGTGCTGGTGACGCACGCTGAAGACGCACGCGGACGAACCATTGTAAAGGGAAGCGCCTTCGACGCGGGTATCGAACTGAAAGAACGGCCCGCCACCGACGTGGAACTTCTCGAAATAGAGCGCATTCTCCGTGTTAGCTTCATAGAAGGGGCCGACAGTGCCTCGCACGCCGCCTTCGAGTCCTGTGCGGAGCTGGTGAACGCGACCGACGCCGAGATAGACGCGGCGCTCGCAAAGCTCCGGGCGGACGCTCTGCCGCGGACGCTGGACGAGATACGGGCGAAATACGGCCGTATCGACGTGGTGACCCTGTATTCCGGCGAGCGGGTGCGGGGCGCCATCGTTGCCCGGGGCGCCATGATAAAAATGCTGATACCCGGGCGGTACCGATCCATTCCCTCGAGTTCGGTACGAAACACCGCGGTTGAATAGCCGAACGGTCCTCCCGGAACCCGGATGTACCTCCCGCTCGTGATTCCTGACGCCAGAAGAGAAATATCCCGGCGCCGCCGCGAATCGAGAAAAAATTTTGTCCCTTTTTCCCGGCGCAATCAACTTATCCGCGACGTCGAGAAGCGCGGGACGGCGGGAATGAGAACGCTTCCCCGCGTTGCGGGCCCGTACGGCCGGGGCGTGGAGAAGAGCCTGCATTTATAATAATCTTCAAGGGGAATATGTCCATGCATTATACGCTGCCTGCAAAAACAGTCCGTCACCGCCCGTGGCGCGTTATCGCGCCGGCGCTCATCATCGCCGCGCTCGCCGGGGAGATCCGGGCCGAGCACATCTTCCTGAAGGACGGGAACATCATAAACGGCGCCATCGTCAACGACGCGGCGAAATCCATCATCGTCAGGAAAGCCGACGGGAAGACCGACGCCATTCCCCGTGACCGGATCATGCGCATCCTGTACACCAATCTGAAGATGGGCAAGATCCACGTCCAGATGCGGGACGGCAGTAACTTCGAGGCGTTCGTCGTGGACGAGGACCAGGACACCTACACCTTCCGCAAGGTTCTCCTGAGCCCCGAGGAGACAAAAGTAAACCGCTCGGACATCCTCTTCATCTCCGAACGCAACCCCTCGGGCCTCAAGGGAAAGCCGCACACCGGGTCGATTGAGCTCTCCTGGTTCCCCCCCTATAACCCGGTGAAACACTACCTGGTCTATCACAGGGAAAAGAGCGAAAGCGACTTCCGGCCGGCGGTGATGAGCCGGGGGAAAAGCCTTACCCTGGCAAACCTGAAAAGCAACACCGCGTACGTGGTCAAGGTGACGGCGGTGGACAATTCGGAAGACGAGTCGTCGCCGTCGAACGTGCTGACGGTGAGTACGAAGAATATATTGCCTAACCCGCCCGGAAAGATCACAGCGGAAACGACGGCGCCCGGGGCCAACGGTAAGATTACCGCACAGCTTCGATGGCAGGAAGCACGCGACCCCGACGGGAAGATAACCGGCTATACCGTATATCGTCTGACCGATCAGGGGAAGAAGCAGGAAGCCAGGGTTCCCGGCACGGATTATACCATACGGGACCTCGCACCGGACGTGAGGAACCGTTTCGAGGTGGCGAGCGTCGACGACCGCGGAGATGAATCCGAAGACACCGCTGATATTTCCGTGGGAACATACTGGAAACCGTTCTTCGAGGCACGGCTGAACTACATTCTACCGAAAGGCGGCTTCAGCACCATCATGAAACCGGGCACGGGCGGCATGGTGACGGGAGGGATACGGGGTTTGTTCTTCCGTGAATTCGACCTCGGTCTCACCACCGGTCTCTGGCGCTTTGAGGGTAACTACCGGGACATCGAATCGGCGTTAATCATGCCGATACTGGCGACAGCGCGCTGGAGAATTGACCTTCTATGGAACATTTCAGCGGCCCCCTCGGTATACGCCGGATATGGATACGAGCGGATCACCTATAAAAGGCGTAATGCGGCTACCTTCGCGCTTGATACGGAGAATAAGACCTCCCTGCAGCCCATGGCGATGGGAGGCGTTGACTTCATCTGGCATGCCCTGAAGATGCTCACGGTGAACGCGGGACTGTCATACGGCGCCATATTCGAAGGGGAGAGGATGGATATGATGGAGTTCCACCTCGGTGCGGGATATATCTGGTAGCACGGCGGGAATACGAGACCGGCCTGCAAAGGTACATGAATGTCAAAAAGGGGTAATGTGATGGGAAAAATGCTCTCGCTGATTACAGGCATCATTGCGGTTCTCGCCGTCTCCGGTTGCGACGAAGGAGCATTCACGGACATAACGGGTGAGGTGGAGACCAACTACTTCCACGGCACACAAAAGCTTCTCGCGAGCGACGGCGCCGGCAGCGATGAATTCGGGCACTATGTGGCGGTATCCGCCGATGGAAGCACGGTGGTGGCATCCTCGCATGTGGATGACGGCTCCCGCGGTTCAGCGTATGTGTACCGGTGGAACGGACAGTCGTGGGTCGAGAAAAAGCTCACCGCAAGCGACGGCGCGGCAAGTGATGGCTTTGGTCAAAGCGTGGCTGTATCAGCCGACGGCAGCATCGTGGTAGTCGGGGCGCCGGTCGATGATACCCCGGAAACCTACAATCATGGTTCAGTCTATGTGTTCAGATGGAACGGTTCGGCGTATGTTCAGGCACAGAAGCTCCAGCCTTCACCTTTGTTTGGTAATGCATATTTCGGTACCGGTGTAGCGGTTTCAGGTGACGGATCGAGGATAGCAGCGGGAGCAGTGTATGTAGGCCTTGACGGAGGGAGTCCCTGGGGAGCGGTGTATATATTCCGCCGGAATGGCTCCACGTACGAACTGCTGGGAAGTGCCTTAAATGCGCCAACTCCGCAAAATTATGACTCCTTTTGCAAAGTCGCACTATCATCTGACGGGAGCACCCTGGCGGTAGGCTCAATGGGATATGACAGCTATAAGGGGGCGGTTTTTGTGCTCCAGTGGGACGGCTCGAATTACAGCAACTGCCAGCGGCTTGCTACCATGAATCAGACGAACGGTGAGGAGCTGGGCTATTGTATATCGATATCCGCGGACGGGAGCACCGTGGTTGCGGGAGCACGCAGCTACAGCAGCAGTCGGGGGGCCGTGTACGTATTCCGGCGGAACGGCTCCTCGTACACACAGGTCAACAAGCTTATAGCGAGCGATGGCATTAACGGCGACGGTTTTGGAATCAGCGTGGCCGTATCGGGTGACGGCGAAAGGGTTGCGACGGGAGCGTATAATGATGACGAAACTTTTACCGATCAGGGTTCGGCATACCTGTACCGGTGGAACGGTACGGAATATGTGCTGTCAAAAAAGATTCTGGCGGACGATGTTGCTGCAAATAATTATTACTACGGCTCCGGCATAGCGCTGTCGGCGGACGACAGTATGCTGGTGGTGGGAGCGTACGGGTACAGTTCCTCCCGGGGCACGGTGTGGCTCTACGCGGACTGAAAGGGCCTTTGAGGCCCGGCAAATCTCCGTTCTTCCTGGAGGGGTCGGAGGCCCATGGCCTGTGCGAAGCCGAAGGCATCCATGCCCGTTACCACTTCGACCGGAGACTGCTTCGGTCAAACTCGACATTACCCCGGCCGGCCCACGGGTGCTGGAAGTGCGGCGCGCCGGGGGATTGTTACGCCTCATTTACGAGCGAGGCGGCGCCGCACGGGGCAACCGTTAACTTATACGACGCCCCTCGTGATGATAGTGCCGAATTGCACCGCATATAGTTTCCGCGCATACGGGGCGCGGCCATACTCCGCGCCCCGACGCGAACCACTCCTACGAGGCGAACTTCTCCGAGTACATCTCGCGCAGCTTGTACTTCTGCACCTTGCCGCTGGCCGTCATCGGGAAGGCGTTGACGAACTCCCAGTACTTCGGGATCTTGTGGCGCGCGATCTTCCCCTGGCAGAACTCGATGAACTCCTCGACGGTGGCGCTCATCCCCTCTTTGAGCTGAATGGCCGCAAGCACCTGCTCCCCGTACTTCTTGTCCGGGATGCCCACCACGTGCACGTCGTTCACCTTGGGATTGGTGTAGAGGAACTCCTCCAGCTCGCGCGGGTAGATGTTTTCGCCGCCGCGGATGATCATGTCCTTTATGCGTCCGGTCACCTTGAAGTAGCCGTTTCCGTCAACCTCGCCCAGGTCGCCGGTGTGGAGCCAGCCGTCGGCATCAACCGCCTTTGCCGTCTCATCGGGCATCTTGTAGTAGCCCTTCATCACGCAGGCGCTGCGGGTCACGATCTCGCCCTGCACTCCGGCGGGGACGTCCTCCCCGGTATCGGGATTGACGATCCGGCCCTCGATGTCGGGCAGAAGCCTTCCCACCGTGGACACACGCAGTTCCACCGGGTCGTCGCGGCGCGTCAT
>CAZVEG010000122.1:0-10684 GCA_964625625.1 uncultured Leptospirales bacterium
ATCTCGTCCACCTTCGCACGGATGGCGTTCATCGTCGAGCGGACCTTCGAACCGAAGGCGGTCGCCTTCTCCTCTTCGGTCCCCAGGGATTCGGCGGTCTCCACCGTTTTCTTAAGTTCGGCGACAAGAGACCGGGTCGAGCCGATAAGCTCAACGAGCGAGGAGAGTACTGCCTTTTGCGGTTCGAGAGCGGCGGCGCTTCCGAGCGCCTGGGCCGTGAGCGTAATCGACGAGGCGAGATCCTTCTGGTAACGGATGGCCGCGGGCAACACCTGGCATTCAACCATGTTGCAGAGCGTGCCGGCCTCGATGTCGATTTCCTTTACATAACGCTCGAGACGGACATGATACCGGGACTTGAGCTCTACGGGCGAAAGCACTCTGTACTTCTCGAAGAGGGCAATGGCCTTGGAAGAAGCCATGTCGGGAAACGATTCGTAGGAGGTCTTCTTATTCGGAAGTCCCCTGCGTGAGGCCTCGGCCTCCCACTCCTTCGAGTAGTTATCTCCCATGAAGAGCACGTTTTTGATCGCCTTGATCTCTTCTTTGAGCACGTCCAGCGTGGCCTGCCTGGTATTTTCTCCCTTGGCGGTGATTTTTTCGGCGAGCACGTCGAGGCTTTCGGCCACTATCGTGTTGAGGACCGTCGCCGGAAACGAGATCGACTGCGATGAACCCACGGCGCGAAACTCGAACTTGTTCCCGGTAAAGGCGAACGGCGAGGTCCTGTTGCGGTCGGTGTTGTCCTTGGAAAGCAGCGGCAGTTTCGATATGCCCATGTCGATGATAACGCCGTTTGTGCCGTTCGTAACCACACCCTTCTCGATATCTTCGAGTATTCCGCTGAGCTGTTCACCGAGAAAGACCGAAATGATCGCCGGCGGTGCTTCGTTCGCTCCGAGCCTGTGGTCGTTTCCGGAGGAGGCCACGGCCGCCCTCAGAATGTCGGCGTGGTAGTAGACCGCGCGAATGGTCGCGACAAGGAAGACCAGGAACTGGATGTTGTCCTGTGGAGTCTTCCCTGGGTTGAGCAGATTGTTCCCCTGGTCATCCGCCAGCGACCAGTTGAGGTGCTTGCCGGAGCCGTTTATGCCGGCGAAGGGCTTTTCATGGAGAAGGGCCGCCAGTTTGTGTTTGGTGGCGACGGAACGGATGGCTTCCATCAGTATCTGGTTGTGGTCCACCGCCAGGTTGGCCTCCTCGAAGAGCGGGGCGAGTTCGTACTGGCTGGGCGCGACCTCGTTATGACGCGTCTTCGCCGGGATGCCGAGCTTGTAGAGCTCTTCCTCGACGTCGTGCATGAACGAGAAAATGCGCTCCTTGATGCTCCCGAAATAATGGTCCTCGAGCTCCTGACCCTTGGGGGGCGCGGCGCCCAGCAGGGCCCTTCCGGAGAGCAGAAGGTCCTGGCGTTTGTAAAAATAGTCCTGATCGATGAGAAAGTACTCCTGCTCGGGGCCGAGCGTCGCGTATACCTTGCGAGCCTTCCTGTTACCGAGAACTCTCAGGAGATTGAGCGCACTGGTGTTGATCGCTTCAATAGATCGAAGAAGCGGTGTTTTCTTGTCGAGGGCTTCCCCGGAATACGAAATGAAAACGGAGGGGATACACAGTGCGGTGCCAATGCCCCTTTTCAGTATGAAGGCGGGGCTCGAGATGTCCCAGGCGGTATAACCGCGGGCCTCGAAGGTGGAGCGGATGCCGCCACTCGGGAAGCTGGAGGCGTCCGGTTCTCCCTGTACCAGCTGTTTGCCCGAGAAGCGCTCGATGGGTTCTCCCTCGTCGGTAAATTCGATGAAGGCATCATGCTTTTCGGCGGTCGAACCGGTCATCGGCTGGAACCAGTGACAGTAGTGGGTGGCGCCTTTCTCGATCGCCCACTCTTTCATGGCATGCGCCACCGCGTTCGCGGTTTCGAGGTCGAGTTTCTTCCCCCTCAGAGTGGTATCCTGAAGCCGGTGGAAAACCGCCGCTGGGAGTTTTTCCTGCATGGTTCTGGTGCTGAATGTATCTTCCCCGAAATAGCAGGAGATGGGAACGTTTTTCTCCCTTTCGGCCGCGTAGCTTCTGTCGGCTGCAATAATCACTTCGGTACGTTTCATGGTTCCTCCAGAATGATTGTAATCTGTATTAACTAAAGTCTCCGGTACAAATTTGTCAAACAAGTAGGGGGATAAATCCCCGTATTTAGGGCATATTTAACATCAATTTAATATAGGTATCTCAGCCGATCGCTTCCCCGCCGCGCTCCTGTGTGCGGATACGCACGCATTCGTCCAGGTCGAGAACGAAAATCTTGCCATCCCCGATCTCTCCTTCGCGGGCCCCCCGTATGATCGCGTTGATCGTCGGTTCCAGATACTTGTCGTTTACCGCTATTTCGAGCTTGACCTTTCTCAGGAGATTTCCCGCCTCCCTGACGCCCCGGTATACCTCCGTGATGCCTTTCTGCCGGCCGCAGCCAAGCACCTCCGAGACGGTGCGAAGGTGGATCTCCTCGTTGTCGAGCTCTCTCATCACGTCCTCCAGCTTGTGCGGCCTGATGATCGCTATTACGTATTTCATTATGTGCCTCCTTCCTTGTCGTTGCGGGGCCTGGCCCGTTCAGTCATGCAGCGTGTAGCCGGTCTCATGGTGCTGGGTCAAATCCAGTCCGATGTTTTCGTCCCTCACATCGACACGCATGCCGACAAGCGCGTCGACCACCCTGTAGAGTATGTAGGTCATGACCGCGGAGAAGACTATCGCGACCGCGGTTGTAAGGAACTGTACCCAGAGCTGGTGGGCGTTGCCGTAAAAGAGACCGTCGGCCCCGGCGGGATTGATCGTCTTTGTCGCGAACAAACCGGTCGCGAGCGCGCCGACGATGCCGCCGACGCCGTGTACTCCGAAAACATCGAGCGAGTCGTCGTACCCGAAACGCGCCTTGACTTTCGTTACGAAAAAGAAGCACGCGACGCTCGCGATGCCGCCGATCAGCAGGGCCGAAAGCGGGGTGACATAGCCCGCGGCCGGGGTCACCGCGACGAGGCCCGCGACGAGGCCGGTGGCCACACCCAGCATGGTCGGGACCCTGTTTATCATCCAATCGAGGGCCATCCAGGTCACCCCGGCGGCCGCGGCGGCGGTATTGGTATTGACGAAGGCCGAAACGGCCAGCGGCCCGGCGGACCCGGCGCTTCCGGCGTTGAAGCCGAACCAGCCGAACCACAGGAAGCCCGCCCCCAGTACGGCGAAGGGGAGATTGTGAGGCGCCCGGCTGTGTTCGATGCCGGTCCGTTTGCCGAGCATGAGCACGAATATCAGAGCGGCTATGCCGGCGTTAACATGTATGACCGTTCCCCCGGCGAAATCCAGGGCGCCCATCGAAGCGAGCCATCCGTCCTTCGCCCAGACCCAGTGCGCCAGCGGGTCATAGACCAGGGTCGCCCAGAGTATGATGAACAACAGAAAGCCCGAAAACCTGATGCGCTCGGCGAAAGCGCCGATGATGAGCGCCGGGGTGATGACGGCGAACATCATCTGGAACGCCATGAAAAGCTGGTGTGGAACGGTGCTCATGTAGGTGCCGTGCGGTTCGAGGCCGACGCCGGCCAGGCCCAGCCATTCAAGCCCGCCGATGATGCCGCCCTTGTCCGGGCCGAAAGCCAGGCTGTAGCCGAACAGTACCCACTGGATCGAAATCACACAGAGTATGACCATGCACTGCATGAGTATGGAAAGGATGTTCTTCTTGCGGACCAGCCCGCCGTAAAAGAACGCGAGCGTGGGTGTCATGATCATTACCAGAGCGGTCGCGATCAGTATCCATACGATGTCGCCGTTGTTCATTGTCGTGTCTCTCCCGGGAATAATTTTCCTGAAACACAACAAAGCACGCGTTGCGATCCTGTCAATATTCGCCCGGCCAAGGGTGCTCAATCGCGCGTATATTTAACACGGCTGAAACAGAGACAAACGAAGTCGAGAGTGGTTGACAATACAGGGCGCTTCTGAGTCAATCGTTTCCGGAGAGGATTCCTGTAAATTTATTTACTTTGTTACGATGGTGTAAAATAATCTTGAACGTCCGCGTTTCGTCGAGGTTGAGGAAAGGCGAAAGCGTTGAACGAAATGAATAGAAGCGAAATCATTGAAACGGCCAGGCATCTGGGACTCTCGCCGAACAAAAAGCTCGGGCAGAATTTTCTGTGCGACTCCGGAACCCTCGGGAAGATCCTCGGCGCTGCCGGTATAACGCAATCCGACATGATACTCGAGATAGGCCCGGGGCTCGGCGCGCTCACCGCGGGCCTGTTGGAGCGGGCGGGCTCGGTGACGGCGGTGGAAATCGACGCCGGCTTCGTGCGTTATCTTTCGGATCGTTTTTCCGGAAACGGGAAGTTGCGGCTCATACACGGGGATTTCATAAAGATCGCACCCTGCGGCGTTTTCACGAAGGCGGTCTCGAACCTTCCGTATTACTGCTCATCGGAGGTGCTTTTCAGGCTCGCCGCGGAATATCGCATACCGTCGGTATATGTGATGTTGCAGAAGGAGATGGCCGAGCGGATCGTTGCGGGGCCGGGTACCCCGCAGTACGGCGCGCTGTCGGTGTCGCTCGGTATGTATTACCGGGCTCGCGCGCTGTTTAACATCAGGCCGGAATGTTTTTATCCGAGGCCCGATGTGGTTTCGGTATTTATCGAGCTGAAAATGAGGGACGAGCTTTCGCTGGACGAAGACGGACTCAGGCTGTATCATTTACTGGTCAAATCGGCTTTCTGGGGCCGAAGAAAGACGCTGGCGAAAGCCCTGGCGGAATCCCCGCATATCGATCTGGACCGCGGAGTGGTGCTCGGCGTTTTGAATGAAATGGGAATCGATGATAAAATCCGGGGTGAAAACATGTCCGTATCGCAATATACGATGTTGACCGCGCGTTTACAGGAGGCGATCCGTGCCTCCAGTTAATGATTCAGCAATCGCCGAACTGCTCGCGGCGGTTCAAAAACCAGCGCGTTACACCGGCGGCGAGTACAACCAGGTTCTTCGGGACGAAGCCGAATTCAGGATGGCCGTCTGTTATCCCGACCTCTACGAGGTGGGGATGTCGAACCACGGGATACGCATACTGTACGATATAGCCAATTCGATGGAAGGGGTGGCGTGCGAGCGCGTCTTTTCGGTGGATGTGGACATGGAACGGCGGCTGCGCGCTCTCGGCCTTCCGCTTTTCACGCTCGAAACCCGTACGCCGCTATCCGGGCTCGATATGCTTGCCTTCAACCTGTCGCACGAGCTTCTTTATACGAATATGCTCCAGGTGCTTGATCTGGGTGGAATACCTTTTCTGGTGCGGGACCGGGACGATTCCCGGCCGATCGTTATCGCCGGAGGAGAGTCGGTGTGCAACCCGGCGCCGATGGGGGATTTCGTCGACGCGTTTTTCATCGGTGACGGTGAAGAGGGCATCGTTGAGATCGTCGAATGCCTTTTATCCGCGAAACGAAGAGGCGCGACGCGGGAGGAAAAGCTCGCTCTCCTGGACAGGATTGAAGGAGTGTATGTGCCATCATTGCATCGATTCGTCCGCGAAGGCGGAAGGCTGTCCGCGGTCGAGGGAAGACGCGTTCGAAAAAGGTCTTACCGCGCGCCGGTGCCGTATATACCGCTTCACCCGGTTGTGCCGAACATCCGTGTGGCACAGGACAGGGCGATCGTCGAGGTCACACGGGGCTGTTCGAATATGTGCCGCTTCTGCCACGCGGGCTATTACGATCTTCCCTGCAGGGAGTATTCGCCGCGGCTCCTTTCCGACGGCATCATGACGGTGATCGAAAACTCGGGATACGACGAGCTCACGCTGGCGTCGCTTTCCATCAGCGATTACCGGCACCTGGCTGAACTCCTGAACGAGATTCTTCCGCGGCTCAATGAGCGCGGGGTCTCCATCTCCCTTCCTTCGCTTCGCGTGGACATGGGAACGCTCCCGATCATAGAGCGGATATCCTCGCTGCGAAAAGCCTCGCTGACTTTCGCCGTGGAGTCGGCCTCCGAGGAGATGCGCGCGCTCGCGAACAAGAGGATTTCCACCGACGATTTGCTTTCAATAGTAGCCTACGTCTTCGAGCACGGCTGGCAGACGCTCAAGCTCTATTTCATGATAGGGCTTCCCGGATGCGAGAGCACGGACGAGGCCGCGGAGATGATCGCCCTTTTGAAGAGAATTGCGTCTCTTGCAAGGGGCAAAAAGGAGATCAATGTCACCGTCTCGCCGTTCGTGCCGAAACCGTTCACGCCGTTTCAATGGGCCCGCCAGATGGACGCGGCATATTTTCTCGATGTGGTGCGGCGGCTCAAGCGCGGCGTGCCGCGGTCGGTCACCATCAAGAACCACAACGTCGAGTCGTCGGTGCTCGAGGGGGTGCTTGCCCGCGGCGACGAGCGTCTCGCGCCCGTGATACTCGGTGCGTACAGGGATGGCGCGCGCCTGGATTCGTGGAGCGAGCATTTCAATTACGCCATATGGGAAAAACGGCTGAACGACGCGCTCCCGGGATGGTTTTCCCTGCTTGACCGGCGTCCCGAAGATGAAGTCTTCCCGTGGGGAGCGGTCGAAACGGGATTCGAACGACTCGTCGAATTGCAGAGGAGGATTCCCGCGGACACGTCGATTCTTAAAAGAAAATCGCAACGCCCCGCCGCCGTCCTTACGGTCGATGACCACTCGGTCGACGCGTTCGAGCGAAAATACGCTGTCGTAAAGCGGGTGAGGATTCGTCTTTCAAAAACGGGATTCGCGCGTTACGTCCCGCACATCGATTTCATCGAGATCGTCAAACGGTCTCTGCGCATGGCCGGACTGCCGGTTTCATTTTCACAGGGATTCAACAAGCGTGAGCGCATCGCGGCGGGCTATCCCCTGCCGCTGGGTGTCGAGAGTACCTGCGAGATGCTTGATGTCGACCTGTATGATGACGCTGAGGTCACCGGTATGCCGGGAAAGATGAACGACCGGCTTCCGGCGGGTATACGCGTCGACTCGGCCCGCCAGGTGACGGAAAAGGAATCGCTGATGGCCGTAACCCGCGCCATTGAATACTCGGTCGAAACGGATGAGCCGTCGATTGCCCTGACAATGAAGCGGAATATCGAGTCGCGCATTCCGTTCATCAAGGAAACAAAAAAAGGCCCGTCGACCGTCGGGTTTGCGGAGGCGATACTCGACGCCCGCATCGACGGGGGCACTATCAGCCTGCTTCTTCCGGCGGGCGACGAGAACTCGTTGCGGATCGATCGCGCGGTAATGGTGCTCGCGGAATTATCCATGGAGGAGCTTCATCGTATCCGTCTGGCGCGCCGCCGGCAGTTCCGGAAAACCGAAAGCGCGCTCGAGGAGATCGTATAGCCGTCCGCTTCGCCTTGACAATCGCGGCATCCCCCTGTACTGTTGAGACACGTCGGAGGTGTGGGCATGGATCTCGGGCTGAAGGGTAAAGTGGCGGTCGTTACGGCGTCAAGCAGGGGACTCGGACGGGCGGTGGCCGAGGCGCTGGCGGCCGAGGGCGCGAAACTCGCGCTCTGTTCACGAAACGCCGATGCCGTCGGTTCGGCGGCCCGTGAAATAAGCGAAAAATACGGGGTCGAAGTCTATTCCGCTCCCTGCGACGTCGAGGACGGCGACAGGATCGGTGTTTTCGCCGCTGAAGTGCTGGGCCGTTTCGGCGCGATGCACATACTCTTCGCCAATGCGGGAGGACCACCTCCCGGCACCATCGCGGATTTCGCTCCGGCCGATTTCGAAAAAGCCATAAACCTCGATCTGCTCAGCGTGATCAAGCTCGTGCATGCCTTTCTGCCCGCCATAAAGCAACAGGGATGGGGACGCATCATCGCGTCGACTTCCATTACGGTGAAACAGCCAATGCCGAACCTCGCGCTTTCAAACGTTGCGCGTGTGGGCGTGGTGGCCTTCATGAAGACCCTGGCGGGCGAGCTCGCCCCGCTCAACATTACCTGTAATACCGTGGCACCCGGCTACATCATGACCGACCGTGTCGCAAGCCTTATAAAAGATAAAAGCGCGAAGGATGGGATGACGTACGAGGCCGCCGGGCGCGGGATTACGGCGGCAATCCCGGCGGGGCGCATCGGCACCCCGGAGGAATTCGGCGCGCTTGTGGCTTTTCTCTCATCGGAAAGGGCGGGATACATCACCGGAGAGACCATCCTCATCGACGGCGGTGCGTACCGCGGGCTGATGTGAGTTCAAAGGTGCGCGGTCTTTTCCCCCGGAACGGGAAATTCCGTCGATAGCCGACCCATCCCGGGGAAATACGCCCTACGCCGCCTCTTCTTTTATGAGCGCCGATTCCTTCATCAGGCAGCTCAGCACCACATTCACGACGGCCAGCGCGATGAAGCCGACCATGAACGGCGTCAGCGTGATGGTGCTTTCAGCCCTGTTCGCGTCGGCCATGGCTTCAATGGTAACATGCCCCAGAATAGCCATGAGCGTGATGAAGATCGTGCCCGAAACCTGGCCCGAGAGAACGATCATCCCCTGCGATGTCGATTCCGGGGCCGGATGGCTTACCTCGGCGGCGTACTGGTAGCCGATCGGGGCCGCTCCCATGAAGAAGAAGCCGAAAATTCCGCTGGCGATGAGCAGCAGTCCGTAGGACGACGCAAAGGTCAAGCCCGCGAGTCCCGGGATAAGGCCCAGCATGCAGATCACCAGGAACAGTTTCCGTTTCCTGAATCTGTCCGAGAAGATCGGCACGACTATGGCCCCGAGCACTCCCGCCACCATCATGAGGGCGCCGATGTCGCCCGCCTCGTGCCCGCCGGCCCTGTAGCCTTTGCCGGCGAGGATGAGGTCGACGAATGTGGTGATGGCGTTGAACATCCCGAGGCCGATGAAAAAAATAAGCAGCAGGAAGATCATGTCGCGCTGCCTGAACAGGTGACGCAGCCCGTCGAACATGCCGTAGCGCGCTTCGGCCGATTCGGCATCCGGCGGCGTGGGTGGTTTGTCTCTGGCGAAAAGGATGAAGAGAACGGCCGCAACGATCGAAACGTAGCCGTAGACTATCAGCATGGACTTCATTGCCGGCAGGGTCAGGGCGGTGCTTCCGGCCGGCAGAAACATTTCGGCGATGGGCCGCGTGGCCGCCATGGCCACGATGATCCCGATGAACTGGAAGAGCGCGGTGATACCCGAAGCGGTCGCCCGTTCGTTGATGGGAAACCATTCCGCCGCCACCTTGGTGATCGCGTTCATTATGAAGGGCTGGGCCGCCGCGAGCGCGAACTGCGCCAGGCACACGGCCGCGTAGCTCTCGCCGGCCATGCCGCGGACATAGCCGAAAACACCGGTGAGCACGGCGCCGATTCCCACGCCGATGCGGATTCCATAGCGCCCGATGATATACGACGCCGGTACGCTCATGACGAGGTACACGAGCATGAACGACATCGAAAGCAGCACGATCCAGAAGGCGGAGACCCCGTATAGGGTCATGGCATCGACCGTAACCGGCGCGAAGGTGATCCAGTCGAGCTGTATCACGCCGTTCAGGAGCGCGAAAACGAAGAGAACCATCCAGCGGTACGCATAAATCGTATACGTTGACTGCATGAGGTAGCCTCCATGTTCAATGTATGGCTCTCGTGCCGGTGGAGTTGAACGAACCGGTGCGCGCAGGGGAGTCCTTGCGAGGAAAAGCTCCTGGAGTCATAATTGCGGGGGATCGTGACGCATGCGGCGGTAAAAGTCAATGCAATAATGTGTAAATGTTATATGACTAATCCCTCCCGCCTGATTCGAGCGGAAGTGCCGGATTGTTGAAATCCGACGAATGCGGTTATTCTCACAATTCCAGGCGTGTCCGCGCGATGATCTCCCCCTTCACCGAGTCGGGCAGATCGTCAAAATACGCGCAATATCCAGCGACGCGAACCACCAGTCCCGGAAAGGTGCCGGGATTGCGTCGGGCTTCCTCCAGCGTATCCGGGTCCAGCACATTGAGCTGCATCTCCATGCCCCCGGAGATGAAGAATCCTCTCATCAGGGCGGTAAGAATGCCCAGACCGCGTTCTCCGGCGACGATGTGCGGGTCGAAACGCAGGTTCAGCGCGTACCCGTTGGGCGCGAGGCCGGAGTCGACCTTCGATACGGAATTGAGCAGCGCGGTGGGGCCGAGGCGGTCCCGCCCCTGTGAGGGATCGATGCTGGCGGCGAAGGGCGCTCCGGCAGGGCGGCCTCCGGGCAGCGCACCGGTATGCCGCCCGAATCCTGCATGCGCCGTCGAGGAATAAAAACCCGGCACATACGGGCCGCCGCGGGTGTTCCGGTATTGAGCGAGGGCCGAGTGAAAGATCTCCACGACCATGGCCGCGTAGCCGTCGGGAAGTTCGAGATCGTTTCCGTATTTGGGCGCGTTAAGCAATTCGGCCCGCATGACCGGATCGGAGGTGAAATCCGTCCGCATCGCGTCAATTACCTGCGTCAGCGTATAGCGTTGCCTCCGGTAAACGATATGATCGAGGGCCGCCAGGGAGTCCGCGGTGTCCGCGACGCCCACTCCCTGTATGCCGCTGGAATTGTACAGGGCACCGCCGGCTGTCGTGTCTTTCCCGGATTCAATGCATCCGTCCACCAGCATGGAAGAAAACGGGGTGGGGTGATAATCGCGGTTGC
>CAZVEG010000123.1:0-10629 GCA_964625625.1 uncultured Leptospirales bacterium
CGTCAATATCTTTAATCCTTGTCTTTAGCCTAAAATATTTTATTTCAGGATAATAAAATATTCCCCCCGAACCCGGGGAGCGGGGGGCCGTCTGTGTACTGAACGCGGGCTTCGGCGGTAAATCCGGCTAAAAAACGATCGCCACCACGTCGTCGAAATAATTGACGAAGCGCGCGTCCAGCCCGGCCTTAACGTGTCCCGGGAGCTCGTCGAAGTCCTTTTTGTTCTCGAGAGGAAAGATGATGGTCTTCACCCGGGCCCGCTTCGCGGCGAGGGTCTTTTCCTTCACCCCGCCTATCGGCAGCACCTTGCCGGTTATGGTGAGCTCTCCTGTCATGGCCACGCGCTTTTTCACCGGTTTGTTCCGCGCGAGCGAATAGAGCGCCGTCGCCATGGTGATGCCGGCCGACGGCCCGTCCTTTGGCGTGGCCCCCGCGGGCACGTGCAGGTGGATGCCGTGGTTCTCGAAATAATCCTCGGCGATGCCGTAATCCTTCGCGCGCGAGTGGATGTAGGTGTAGGCGATCTCCGTGGACTCCTTCATGACGTTGCCGAGCTGCCCGGTCTGTTTGAAACCCTTTGCCTTGGACGGAACGGCGGTGGCCTCTATGTACAGGGTCGCGCCGCCCATCGCGGTCCAGGCCAGGCCCATGACCACCCCGGGGATGTGGCGGTCATAGAGTGAGTCGTCGGTGAACACCGGCTTGCCCAGGAAGTCCTCTATGTTGTCGGGTGTGATATGGATCTTCTCCGCGGCCCCCTCGGCGTAGCGGCGGGTGCATTTGCGCATGATCTTCTTGATGCTGTTCTCGAGGCTCCTCACGCCCGCCTCGCGCGCGTAGCCGTCGATGACCTTTCGAAGCGCCTTCGCGTCGATCGAAACCATGCTGCTTTTCAGGCCGTGCTCCTTCAACTGCTTTGGGACCAGGTAGCGTTTGGCTATTTCGAGCTTTTCCTCCAGAATGTACCCCGATAGCTTCATGAGCTCCATGCGGTCCAGGAGCGGCGGCGGGATGGTGTCGAGCTGATTTGAAGTCGCGATGAACAGGATGTTCGAAAGGTCGAAGCGCACGTCGAGATAGTGGTCCAGGAACTGCGAGTTCTGTTCCGGGTCCAGAACCTCCAGAAGTGCCGACGCGGGATCGCCCTGAAAGCTCGCGCCGATCTTATCGATCTCGTCGAGCATGATGACCGGGTTGGCAGTGCCCACCAGCTTGAGGCTCTGGATGAGCTTGCCGGGCATCGCGCCGATATAGGTCCGCCTGTGTCCCTTTATCTCGGCCTCGTCGCGCATGCCTCCGAGCGAGAACCGGTAGAACTTGCGCCCCAGCGCCTCGGCGACCGATTTGCCTATCGAGGTCTTCCCCACACCCGGGGGCCCCACGAAGCAGATGATGGAGCCGGCGATGTTCCCCTTCATCCTGCCCTTGCTGATGAATTCGAGGATGCGGTCCTTTATGTCCTCGAGGCCGTAATGGTCCCGGTCCAGTACCTTCCGCGCCTTCGCGATGTCGTAGTTGTCCTCGGAATACACACCCCACGGCAGGGACGTGAGCCACTCCATGTAATTGCGGCTCACACCGTACTCCGCGGAATGGGGCTCGAGCACCCGGAGCTTTTCGAGCTCCTCGTTGAAGCGTTTGCGCGCCTCCTCCGTGAACGCGAGGTTCCTGGCGCGCTCCTCGAACTTCTCGAGCTCCGAGGTCTTCTCGTCCTTCTCCAGTCCCAGCTCCTTCTTTATCTCCTTCAGCTGCTCGCGCAGGAAGAATTCCTTCTGGTTGTTCTGGATCTTTTCCTCTATCTGCTGCTGGATCTTTCGCTGGATCTTGTTGAGCTCGAGCTCCTTCTTCAACAGCAGCAGCACCTTCTCGACGCGCTTCTTGACATCGAATGTTTCCAGGATCTCCTGCACCTCCGCGGCCTCGGACGAGGTCATGGAGGCCACGAAGTCGGCGAGCTTGCCGGGGTCCTCTATGGTGAAACGGTTGAGGAAGAGCTTCAGCTCCTCCTGGAAGAGCGAGTTGGATTTGATGAGCTCCTTGACCGAGGAGATGATCGCCATGGAGTAGGCCTTCATGTCCTCGGTGGGCGCGGCGTCCTCCTCGTAGTTGTGGTGGACCCTCCAGCGCGTCACCGGCTCGTCGGTGAGCACCTGGGCCAGCGAGAAGCGCTTTATGGCGGTGATCATCACCTGGATCGTCTTTTCGTCCATGGGGGAGACCTTGATGATCTTGATGGACGTGCCCACCGTATACAGGTCGTCGGACGACATGGGGCCGTCGTGCTGGTTGCGTATGAGCACCGCGCCGCCGATTTTGCTCTCGCTCTCCATTATCTCGCGCGCGCTGGCGAGCATGCGGTCGCCGCTCAGCACCACGGGGATCATCATGCCCGGGAAAAGCGGCCGGTGCGAGACCGGTATGATCGGAAGCACGTCGGGCAGTATCTCCGATGGTATGATAAGATGGGTGTTTGTGCCGTTGCTTTCGGCGTTTTCCTTGTCGTTCATCTCGAAACCTTCCTTGATGCTGATGCTGTATTTATTACGGAACAGGCCCCGTGTCGTACTGAGGGGGCCCCGTCGGGCCCGGCGGCCGGACGGAAGGGTTTACAACCGGTATGGGACAATTCTACAGGTTCGGTTTCAATAATTCAAAGATTTTTCGGCGCGTCCGGCGCGTTTTTGCGCCAGACGTCCAGGCGGCGATCATGATCGTCGCCTGGACGGAACCGCTCGTCCCCCGGCACGGAGCCTCTCGCGTTCCTTCCGGCGCGAAATGTTACTTGACGGGGCCGCCGTTTTATGAAGTACTATGGCCCACCGGCGTGCGGTGCGCGTACCGCGGGCGAAAATCCCGTACTGAAAGGAGAACTGTCGTGAAACGAATCCTTGTGGCGTTATGCGGCGTGTTTCTGTCGGCCACGGTCGCGAGCGCGGCCGTATACCTGGACGGGCTCGGCGCCTACACCGACGCGGGCGACGCCGAAACCATGATCGGCTTCGGCGCGGGCGTCGGCTTCCAGGCGAGCGACAACATCAATCTCTTCGTAAGGGGGCTCACCCATTCGAAGACCGAGGACGTCGATACGGTCGACGAGACCGAATACGGCCACGACATGATAATGGGCGTCTTCGAGTACGCCTACACCTTTCCCGAGGCCCCCTTCCGCTGGATCAGCTCGCTGGGAATAGGCATGTCGAAGACGAACGTCGACGTCAAGAGCCTCTCGGAGTTGAGCGAGACTGGCCTGGCGTTCGGCATATGGACCGGCTTCCTCTGGATGGCCACCCAGCATATCGCTCCCTACGTGCAGGCGGGCTATCATCAATCGATGTACTCCAGAGACTTCGAGGGCGAGACGATCGGCGGCTACCAGGTGCTTTTCGGCGTGCGCTTCACCTTCCTCGGCCGCAACCGCTCGATCGATTCGGATTATTAAGGCCGGGCGTCACCTGGCGGGAGGCGGGCCGGCTTCGGATCCCATGGAGTCGACGATCTTCAGCCCGATGGCGGCGACCGGGTCGTCGAAACGGGAATCGGGGGCGATGTTCGATCGCATCCACAGCAGGTTCCTGTCCTTCATGTCGATGGCGCGGACCCACGACGACCGCCTGTTTTCGCTGAAGCCCACGATCAGCAGCACGTCCACCGAGTTCCTGAACGCCTTCGAAAAGCCCTCCAGCGTCTTTCCCTTGGTCTCCGTATAACCGCTGTCGAAACGCCTGAAGAATTCCCGCGTCCCCTCCACCTCGCGATCGAAGCCGGTGTTGTTCCACGGGCCGTGAAGGAAGAGCGGCCCTGCCGCCTCGCCGGGGGCCTCGAACGAGCCGGTTTTCGTGCTGATGTAGCGGAAGTTCGCGAAGCGCGAATCGTCGACGGCCGGGACGGCGTCGTTGTTCTGCGCGCATAAAACGGGAAACCCCTTTTCGAGGAACGGAAGGTACAGCCGGTTGAGCTCCTCGCCCGAGAGGTTCGTGATCAGCGCGAGGCGCGCGCCGGGCGGAATGGCCCTCGTTTTATACAGGCCGTCGTTTTGCAGATACGTCGCGACGATGCCGGAAATCCGTTCCACCAGCCGGAATATCTCGGTCTCCATCTTCCCGGTGTTGACGAAGCTGAAGACCTCGCGCGTCTTCCTCTCGCAGATGTGCAGCCGTATCTCGATACGGTTGCCCGGCAGCGGCAGGAAGTCGCCGAAGATGAAAAAGTCGGCGCCGATTCTTTCGGCGACCTGCGGTACCTCGCGCGGCGCGTAGGTTTTCGCGAGCGCCAGGCCGTGCTTCTTCAATCGCTCCTCGACGATGCCGGGCTTGAGCACGGTGATGCCGTGCAGCGAGGCGATGGACGAGGCGAATGAATTGGGGAAGATGGTCTCCAGGTAGTCGTAGTTGCCGTTTTCGGAGCGGTTGTGCAGGTAGCCGAATGCCGCGTCGGCGCTGGCCGATTGTGCCGCGGCGAGGAGCGCGGCGAGGACGAGCGCCGGTATGAGGAGTGCCTCCCGCTTCACGGCTTTACATGCCCGCGAGGCTTTCGATGAAGTGGTCGATGATCGATTCCAGGTTGTCGCGGTAGCGGGTGGGATAGTTCTCCACCCATACCAGCTCGTAGCCCGCCAGGTCGATGGCGCGGCCCCAGCTCACGCGCTCCCAGTCGTTGAGCTCGAGGAGTATGAGGTAGCGCACGTTGTGTTTGTCCTTCATCTCGCCCAGGGTCTCGGCCTTCTGCATCTCGTAATTGTAGACGGAGAGCTTGTAGAGGTTGTCGTGCGCCTTCTGCGCGTTGATGAGCAGGTCGTCCTTGCCGAGCGAGGAGTTCTGCGCGAGCTTCTTGAAATCGCGGACGTCGAACACCTCTTTCATGGTGTAGAGGTCCGAGGCGTTGAAGGCCTTCACGCGGTAGTCCCTGGCCATGAACTTGGCGAGCACCACGTTCTGGATGTTGGTGGGGCAGTCGATGATGATCACCACGTTCGAGCCCGGGGCGACCTTCTGCTTCGAGAATTTGACCGACTTCTTGTGCGCGCAGCCGGCCGCCGCCAGCGCGAGCGCAAGCGCGCATACCGTGAGGATTTTCGCCCTTTTATTCAGCATGATCGCACCTTCATCCCTGAGATTTGCGCCCGGAGCGGGGGCGCACACCGGTTCTCAGGATGACGCGTTTGTTCGGGAATGTCAACGATAAAACGGCGGGAGAGGGCGGCGCACCGGCGCGCGACGAGCGCGTTGCGGTGCGCCGGGGGGAGAAGCTTACTTCGCGGCCGGCGCTTCGGCCGGTGCCTCGGCCTTCTTCTCGGCCTTCTGCATTTCCTTCTTGAGGAAATCGGTGTTCTTCTTTATTCCCTTCTCGTCGCGGAGCGATTCGACCATGTCGCGGATCTTCATCTGGAGCTTCTGCTGCTGCAGCTGCTGCTTGATGTACATCTCGGCCTGGTCGGCCGGCACGCCCTTGAAGCGGGCGCCCTGCTGGCGGTATATGTTCTCGATCTCCTCGGCGCTGGGCTCGATCTCGTTCTTGAACTTTTCGCGAACGTAGAATCCCACAACGACGGCTTCCTTGGCCATCTGCATGAGGGCCTCGACCTCGTCTTCCTTGCCTATGCCGTCGCTCATCGCCTTCTTGTAGACGAGACGCTGGCGGATGAGCTGCTCCAGGAATTCCTGCTTGTTGAGCGTCGGGTTCTTGGCGACCTGCGCCGGGTCGGCGGCGAGCTCGTCGATCTTTTCCTTGGGAAGGTTATACAGCGACTTCTGCTGGGCGTAGTAGAAGGTATTGAGCTCGTCGATGGTGATGGTGTCGCTGTCGATCTTGGCGACCCATTCGCCGCCGTATTTGCTGCACGAGCCGAGAAGCGCAACGATCGCGAACAGGCACACGAGGGTCGATACGGTAATCCTGCTTTTCATGGGAGAGGTCCTTTGTACATTTATATGAAGTTTGCGCGCGTGAAGCGGCCGGAAAAGCGAAATCCTCCCGGACAGGGAAGAACGCTATGGACTCAGGATATTTGTTGCAACCATTTTTTTAGCTCCAGGAGCTTTTTTTCGTCCCCCTTCTCGGCGGGCTTGAAAAGCACCATCTCGTTGTCGGTCGGATCGAGCGAAATGCGGCGGTCCTTCTTCAAAAGGGCCACGATCTTCTTCGGGTCCACCCTGGAGTTTCCGGAGATGCGTATGCGCACGCCGCGCGAGTCCTCCAGTATCTCGTCGATCTCCAGCGCCGAGGCGAGCGCCCGGATCTTCTCCAGCGCCACGAGCACGCGCACCTCGGCCGGGGGCTCGCCGAAGCGGTCCGTCATCTCCTTCTCCATCTCCTCGACCTCGCTCACCAGCTCGCACGACTCGAAGCGCTTGTAGAACTCGATCTTCTGCCGCTCGTCGGTAATGTAGTTTTCGGGGATGAAGAAGTTCGTCTTTAAAAACACCGGGGTGCGGAAGGAGCGCGCTGGCCGCTCGCCCTTGAGCCTGCGCACCGCGTCCTCCAGCATCTGGCAGTACAGGTCGAAGCCGACCTCCATGATGCTTCCCGACTGCTCGTGCCCCAGGATGTTCCCCGAGCCGCGAATCTCCATGTCCTTCATCGCGATCTTGAAGCCGCTGCCTATGTCCGAGTACTCGGCGATGACCGAAAGGCGCTTCTGCGCCGTCTCGGACAGGGCCGTGTGGCGCGGGTACATGAGGTACGCGTAGGCCCGCGCGGCCGATCGCCCCACGCGGCCCTTCATCTGGTAGAGCTGCGACAGGCCGAAGGTATCGGCCCGGTTGATGATGATGGTGTTGACGTTCGGCATGTCCAGGCCCGACTCGATGATCGAGGTGCTCACCAGCACGTCGTACTCGCGGCCCAGGAAGGCGATCATCACCTCCTCCAGCTCGTGCTCGTGCATCTGCCCGTGCGCCACGCAGAAACCGGCCTCGGGCACCAGCTCGTTCAGCATCTTCGCCTGCGCGTCGATCGTCTGCACCCGGTTGTGCACGTAGAAGACCTGTCCTCCGCGCTCGATTTCCTTCAAGATGGCGTTGCGCACGATGTCGGCGTTCTCTTCGATAACATAGGTCTCTATGGCCTGCCGGTTTTCGGGCGGCGTGGCGATGATCGAGAGGTCGCGGATGCCCGAGAGCGACATGTGGAGCGTGCGCGGAATGGGCGTGGCCGAAAGGGTGAGCACGTCCACCAGCGTGCGGAGTTTCTTGAGCTGCTCCTTGTGGCGCACGCCGAAGCGCTGCTCCTCGTCGATGACGAGCAGCCCCAGGTTTTTGATGACGATGTCCTTCGCCAGCAGCGCGTGCGTGCCGATGACGATGTCGAGCTTTCCCTCGGCCAGGTTCATCTTCGTGCGCGCCACATCGGAGGAGGTGCGGAAGCGCGACATCATGTCGATCGTCACCGGGTAATCGGCGAAGCGCTTCTTGAAGGTGGAGAAGTGCTGCATGGCGAGCACCGTGGTGGGCACCAGGATCGCAACCTGCTTGCCGGCCATGACGGCCTTGAAGGCCGCGCGGATCGCCACCTCGGTCTTGCCGAAACCCACGTCGCCGCACACCAGGCGGTCCATGGGCTCGGCCTTCTCCATGTCGTCCTTGATGTCCTCCACGGAGGTGATCTGGTCGGGCGTCTCCTCGTACTCGAACTTCGACTCGAACTCCTCCTGCCACACCGTGTCGGGCGGAAACTGGTAGCCCTTCATGGCCCTGCGCTTCGAATAGATCTGGATGAGCTCGCCGGCGATCTCCTCCACCGAGCGCTGCACCCGGTCCTTGATGCGGTTCCACGCCGACTTCTTTCCGAGCGCGTCGATGCGCGGGCTCCGCCCGTCCATGCCGATGTACTTCTGCACCATCGTGATCTGGTCGAGCGACACGTACAGTCTGTCGGCCCCCTCGTACTCTATGAGCAGGAAGTCGCGCTCAACGCCGCCGGCCGCCATGCGCTCGATCCCCCTGAACACGCCTATGCCGTGGTTGATGTGCACCACGTAGTCACCCTGGTCCAGCTCAAGGAACGACTCGATCGGCCGCGAGGACTTGCGCTTGAACTGCTTCTTCTTGCGGTACGACTTCCCGAAGATGTCGTGGTCGGTGAGAAGGAGCGTTTTGATCGAGGCCAGCTCAACGCCCTCGCGAAGCGGCGCCAGCACGATGGAGAGCGGCGCGCCGGCGTCCAGCTCCTCGAAGCCGTCGGCGGGGCCGAGCTCCCCGAAGAGGTCGTAGAGGCGCCGCGCCTGCCCCTCGAAGGCCGTGCAGATGACGGCGCGCCAGCCGTCCGCAAGGCGCCCGGAGAGCTCCTCGCGCACCTGCTTTATCTTGCCGTGATAGTTCGGGATGCTCCGCATGCGCCACTGGAGCGCGTTGGACGAAACCGTAAACACCTGGAGCTCGACCGCCCCGGCGCGCGCCTCGTCGAAGGCGGCGGCGTCCACCAGCCGTTCGGGGGCCAGGCAGAACACCGACGACGACTTTCGATGGTACAGCTCGTCGAACACTTTAAGAAACCGGTCGCGCTGCGCGATGAGCTCCATGGTCTCCAGGAAGAAGATCCCGCGCCCCGCGCCCAGGTACGAGAGCGGGCTCACGCCCTCGACCACCAGCGGAAAGACGTCCTCAATGCCGGGAAGCGAGCCGTCGCCGCCGAGATACGCGCCGGGAACGTCGCGCCCGCCGCGCTCGCGCGCCACCGCCGCGCGAAGGGCCGAAAGCTCGGACTCGCCGAGCACGAGCTCCCTGCGCGGATAGATGGTGATCGAATCGTGCTTCGAGAACGAAATCTGGCTCTCCACGTCGAACTCGCGGATGGACTCCAGCGTGTCGCCGAAGAAGTCCAGTCGCACGGGGTTGTCGCCCGTGGGCAGGAACACGTCGATGATACCGCCCTTGATCGAAAACTGGCCGAACGACTCCACGCGGTGCTCGCGCGTGTAGCCGTAATCCACCAGCGCCGCGGCGACGTCGTCGAAGGGGTAGTCCTCGCCGGCGGAAAGCGCGATCCCCTTTTTCAGGAGAAACTCGCGCGGGGGGACGCGGCGAAGCAGCGATTCCACGGTGGTCACCACCACGCAGGGCTCGCCCGAAGCCATCTTGTACAGGGTCGTAACGCGCTCGCGCAGCACCTTCTCGGCCGGCGAGACGAACTCGTAGGGGAGGGTCTCGTACGGGGCCAGGGTGTAGACGAAGCGCGCGTCCACGAAGCACGACAGGTCCAGCGCGAGCTCCTGCATGGCCTGGGCGTTCCTGGTGACGACCAGCGTCTGGGCCGGGCGCTCGTTGAAGACGGAGGCCACGATGAACGGGAACGCCGAGGGCGCGATGCCCTCGATGGAGAGCTTCTCCCCCCGCCGCGCGCGGAAATCGGCGAACTCGCCGGAGCCGGTGAATGATCGGGTTATCGGTTCTAGCAGCATGGCATAATACCGGTCGAAAGGCGCCGGAGGCGTCAGTAGCGGAATTCGATCTCCGACATAACGGAGTCGTCAAGCACCCCGCCCTTGAGCGTGGCGTTTTTGCCCAGGTCCATTATCCGGGCCAGCTTCCGCTTCGTCGAAAAGTAGCGGCAGCCGTAGTAGGCGGACGCGGTGATCCCCGTCGCCGACGAGGTGAAGGCAAGCACGTAGACGACGGTGCTTATCACCCCCAGGTCGATCACCGAGTAAAACAGAAGGCCGATCCCGAACGACAACACCGCGCCCCCGGCGAAGAAGAGGCTGTTGTAGCCGTTCTGCAAACGGTTGTTGCGGTCGGTGTGCAGCCAGGGAATGAGGTAGCCCGGCGGCAGATCGTCGAGCTCGGTCTTTTCGGCGGCCAGCTCGAACTCGCGCTTTATCGGGTAGCGCGCGTAATGGTAATGGCGCGTGGTGAGCGAGGTGGCGCCGCTCATGCGCTCGATCGTGAATTCGTAGCGGCCCTCCGGGAGCGCCGACGGAAGCCTGAGCGTGTAGTACTGGCGGTAATAGATCTCGGGGGACGTGATGAGCACCACGGGCGCGGCCTCCGCGCGGCCGAGGTCCCGGATCGTCAGCCGGTGGCGAATGCCCTTCTTCGAATCGTCGGCGGCGTACATGTCCTGCCAGATGAACAGGGGCATGGCGAGCCCCGTGGACTCCGACGGGTACACGACGGGGCGGATGATGCCCTGCGCGCGCGCCGAAGCCCGCGCGAACAGCGGCGCGACGAGCGCGACGAGGATGATACAGGCGGCTTTTCTCATGACGACAGTCCCGCATTGCGGTGGAAAAAACAGGAGATCACCACGGGGCCCGGCAGCGCAATGATTTTTTTTATTCGAGGGTGCTGTAGACGGCCTCGCCCTTCTTCGTCAGCCAGCAGCCGGTGTAGGGATCGCCCGCCACGGTGCCGCCGATACCGGTCTCAACCAGGCCCTTGTCGCAGAGGCCCTTCAGCACGGCCTTGCTCTTCTTGTTGGGGCAGACGATCTCGACCCAGGTGGCTCGCGGGTAATTGGTGCCGCCCTCGTACTTGTTGTCCACGATGAGGCGCATAAGGCCCTTCTCCTCGGTGCTGAGATTCAGTTCTTTGACGGTGGTGGCCATCGGTACGCTCCTTTGACGATTGTGTTGAATCGGTGCTGCGGTGCGCAGGCTAGCAGCTTTGCGGAGGGGTGTCAAGTACTGTTCGGA
>CAZVEG010000124.1:0-10584 GCA_964625625.1 uncultured Leptospirales bacterium
GGACGCACCCGCGCGATGGGAACGCGTGATACGGATAGACCGCATGCGTCCCTTCATCTACGACGGCTGCACGAACATCTATTTCCCCATCCACACCTCGGTGGCCTTCGCGCGGATGGTGGGCCTGCCGGACATCATCCTTCAGGGCACGGCGACGCTCGCCTACGCGGCGCGGGAGATGGCCGACCGGGAGGCCGGCGGCGATTCCCGGAAATTAAAGGAGCTCGCGTGCCGGTTCACCGGTATGGTGGTCCCGCCGGGGGATATCCGCGTTCGGCTGACGGACAGGCGCGAGCGGGACGGCGGCACGGATCTTTTCTTCGAGGTTCATGGCGACGGCGGCCGCGTGCTTTCGAACGGTTACGCTCGCCTCGCCGGTTGAGCCGCGCGAAAAAGTACGCGCGGGCCGAAAAGAGGGTTGAGACTTTCGGCGGGTAGCCGGATAGTTCGCCTCATGAAGAAGCCATCAAAGCACAATTCGCCGTCGCGGCGGGCCGCCGTGGCCGGGGCGGCTTTTCCCGAAAAGCTCAAGCAGCGGCTATACCCGGTTGTGCTCGAGCTGTTTGCCGACAGCGACTTCCACCAGGTAAACATCCGCGAGATCTATAAAAAATCCGGAATCAGTCCCAGTACCATCTATCGCTATTTCCCCTCCAAGGAAGACCTTCTGTTCACCATTCTCGACGAAAAGATCGGCGAGATCGGCGTGCTGGTGCGCGAGCACATAAAGGGAATCGAAAGCGCGCGTGAGATTTTAAGAAAAATCTTCTGGGTGACCATGGACTACTACGACCGCAATCCGGGGGTCGCCGTCACCGCGTTCATAACAGTGCCCATGCGGGCCTGGATGAAGGAGCGCTCGTACCGGCGGGAGGACGCATCGGTAATTCTTGCCGAGGTGGTGAAACGGGCGCGGGAGCGCGGAGAGATCGATCCGTCGATCCGCACCTCGCAGATTCTCGACCAGTATTACATGCACTGCTATCGCCAGATTCACCTGTGGTATTTCAACGGCATGACGACCAGGCTGGTCGATCGCATTCCGGCCTTTTTTGATGTGTTCTGGAAAACCCTCGGCCCTCCGTCGTCGGGGCGTTGATCGGACCGGTGATCGCGGGCGTCGAGGCATGCGATCCTTGCGGAGTCGATTCCCCCGGAATTCGTGCATCGGGCGGTCGGAGCCGATGATTTCCTTACGATAATTCGAGGTGTTCCATGAAAGCTGAAGAAAGGGAATTCCATGTTCCGTTGATGGTTCGGGGAGATATCGACGGCTTCATCGGCCTTTTCATCGATAATCTCATCAACCTGCTTCTCATCACCGGCCTCTGCCTTTCGCTGGGTATGAGCGCCGAACTCGTCTTCGGGCGGATCCTCCCCGGCACGGCGCTGTCGGTGCTGGCGGGCAACCTGTTCTACGCGTGGCAGGCCCGCCGGCTGGCGGCGAGTGAACGGCGGACGGACGTCACCGCGCTTCCCTACGGAATCAATACGGTGAGCCTCTTCGCCTATTTCTCGTTTATCATCGCACCGGTTTATCTGCAGACCAGGGATGCGACTCTGGCGTGGAAGGTGGGCGTGGCCGCCTGCCTGGTGAGCGGGGTCTTCGAGGGGCTCGGGGCGCTTGTCGGCGAGCGACTGCGCAGGATCACTCCGCGCGCCGCGCTTCTTTCGACACTCGCGGGTATTGCCATCGCCTTCATCGCGCTCAATCACGTCTTTCCCCTCTGGGAGAAACCCATCATAGCCTTCGTTCCGCTCGCCTTCATACTGATCGAGTATTTCTCTCGAGCGAAGCTGCCGCTTCGAATCCCGGCCGGGCTGTACGCGCTGGTTTTCGGCGGCGCGATTGCCTGGGGAACGGGGGCCATGGACGGCGGCGCGCTCGCGCGTTCGCTCGAGGGTGTGGCCGTCTATATTCCGTCGCCCGCCGTGGTGGAACTGGTTCAGGGTTTCGGTGATATCCTGCCCTATCTGGGCATAGCCATCCCCATGGGCATATTGAGCTTTTTCGGCACGCTCCAGAACATCGAGTCGGCCGCGGCCGCCGGCGACGAGTTCCCGGCCACGCCCGCGCTCGCCATGAACGGAATCGGCACCATGGTGGGCGCGCTCTTCGGCTCGCCCTTCCCGACCACGGTGTACATTGGCCACCCGGGCTGGAAGGCGCTGGGAGCCCGTTCCGGCTATTCGGTCATAAACGGCGCGGTGATGACCGTCATCTGCATGACGGGCCTGATCGGCGTCATCGCGAGCCTGGTACCGCTCGAGGCGGGATATCCTATCCTGCTGTGGATCGGTATCGTCATCACGGCGCAGGCCTTCCAGTCCACGCCGCGGGAGCACGCGCCGGCCGTGGCGCTCGGGCTCCTTCCCGCGACCGCCTCCTGGGGGCTTTCTCTCCTGCGCCAGTACGTCAACGCAGGTGGTGCTCGTCCCGCCGGAGAGGTCGACGCGCTCATCGCCACGGCCCTGCCGCACCTCAGGGGCATCCTCGCCTTCGCCGAAGGGCCCCTTCTTTCCGCGATGTTTCTCACCGCGGTGGGAGTGTATCTGATCGAGAAAGATTTTTTGAAGGCATTTTACTGGACACTCCCGCTCGCCGTCTGCTCGTGGTTCGGTCTTGTCCATTCGTCATCGGTCGGGCTCGGGATGGGCGGGTGGATTCCCGCGGGATACTCCCTGTTCGCGCTGGTAGTGCTCATCACGCATCTATACAACGGGACGAAAAGCGATACGGAATAGACCTTCTCCCCGGGACAATTTATCTTGCGAAGAGGGCCGTCGTACGCTAAAATCTTCTTGTCAGCGCATCGAATTTCGCTATTCATGACCTGTCCCGGCCGAAGGAGGCCGGTGATTTTTATTTTATAAGGATACGAGTAATGATTGAACTGGATTTCGAAAAGAGCGGCGGGCTCATCCCCGCCATTGCCCAGGATTACAGGACCGGCGAGGTCCTCATGATGGCCTTCATCAACCGGGAATCGTGGGAGCTCACGCTTTCCACCGGCATCGTCCACTACTGGAGCCGTTCGCGCGGCAAGCTGTGGAAGAAGGGAGAGTCGTCCGGCAACGTACAGGAAGTGAAGGAAATCCGCGTGGATTGCGACAACGATTGCGTGCTGTTGAAAATCGACCAGATCGGTGAGGCCGCCTGCCATACCGGGTTCAGGAGCTGTTTTTACCGCGTTGTTAAAGGGGATGCCCTGGTCGAAGATGGCTTGAAGGTTTTCGACCCCGAGAAAGTGTACGGAGACAGGAAATGAGCGCTAACAAGCTTAAGCTCGGCATCCCCAAGGGAAGCCTCGAGAACGCCACCATAGAGCTTTTCCAGAAGGCCGGCTGGAAGATATCGGTTTCGTCGCGCAATTATTTCCCCTCCATCGACGACGCGGAAATCTCCTGCGCCCTCATCCGCGCACAGGAGATGGCGCGATATATTGAAAGCGGCGTGCTTGATGTTGGCCTCACCGGGCTGGACTGGATTCTCGAGCACGGGGCAGATGTCGAAATTATCTCGGACCTCATCTACTCGAAGGTGAGCACGAGAAAAGCGAAATGGGTGCTCGCGGTACCCGAGAACTCATCCATCAAGACGATCGAGGACTGCGCCGGTAAGACGATCTCGACCGAACTGGTGGAGTTCACGAAGGGTTATTTCGCGGAGCGTAATGTCCCGGTGAATGTCGAGTTTTCGTGGGGAGCCACGGAGGCAAAGGTCGTGGAAGGGCTTGTGGACGCGATTGTCGAGGTGACCGAGACGGGCAGCACCATTCGCGCGCACGGACTCAAGATCATCCATACACTCCTCGAAACAAACACCAAGCTGATCGCCAACAAGAAGAGCATGGTCGATCCGTGGAAGCGGAAGAAGGTGAACCACATCGCCATGCTGTTGCGCGGCGCGCTCAACGCGGAGAACCTGGTCGGGATAAAGATGAACGTCCCCAAGGGCAATATAGACGCGGTCGTGAAGCTGATCCCGAGCATCACCGCGCCGACGGTCGCCGAGCTTTACAAGGCCGAGTGGCTTTCGGTGGAGTCGGTCATCGGCGAGGACGTGGTGCGTGAGCTCATCCCGCGACTTATAGAGGCCGGGGCGGACGGTATAATCGAATATCCGCTCAACAAGGTGGTCGGGAAAAAAGACCTGATTTTTTGATCGTGTGGACCGTCCGGTTCCGGCTCGTGAAATTTGTTTGATGTCCGCCGATGGGCGCATACACTGCAGGGGTGGATATGAACAGGGAACGGATACGGATATTCCGGGAAGCCGCGCGGCGGATCGCCCTTGCGGCTGAGCGACCGGTTTTTTACGGGGAGCGGGCCGAAGAGATTGCGTACGCCGAGCGGCTGGCGGAATCCTCTGAACGGGTGGCTTCCGCGCGGTCTGTTATGCGTGAAAGCGGCGGCGCGCTCGGCCATGGCATTGATCATGCCCACCGTGTCGCCATAGAGGCCGGAGCGATCGTGCGATGTGAAATGCGGCCAGGGCCGGACTGCGACCGGCTGGCGGAAAACGCCCTCATCGCCGGCTACCTCCATGACATAAAGCGCGGCGAGAAACGCCACGCGGAAGCCGGTGCCGATTTTGCCGCGGAATTTCTGCGCGGCCGCCTCGACCCGGCTGATTCCGCGATGATAGTGTTCACCATTCGCAACCACGAGGCCTTCAGGGACAACGAGTCCGCCTCCGCCCCCGGGGCGGCGCTCGTTTCCGGGGCCCTGTACGATTCCGACAAGTTCCGCTGGGGCCCGGACAATTTCACCGATACCGTCTGGGACATGGCGGAAGCCATGAGCATCGACCCGCTCCTGATCATAGACCATTACGAGCAGGGCGTTCTTGGAATCATGAAAATCCGCGACACCTTCCGGACCGATACCGGGAAGCGTTACGGGCCGGATTTTATTGACAGGGGGCTTCTGATAGGAGAACGGCTGATCGCACGGTTCAGGGAAAATATGGACATTTTTCCCCGGTGATGATAAGATTGTGGTGCCGGCTTCTCGCGGCGGGAAGACAATAATGGAAGACGTTTCAGCGACAACGACTGACGAGCGGCAGGCCGGCAAACGCCAGGGCAGCATCCTTATCGTCGACGACGAGCACCTGGTGCGAAAGGCGTTGTCGCGCTATCTCGTCAAGATGGGGTACACGATCGACACGGCCGAGGACGGCAACGTGGCGATAGCGAAGCTCGAGTCCGATCTCTACGACCTGGTCCTTACGGATCTCAAGATGCCGAACCTGGACGGCAGGGAGCTTTTGACGATGATGTCCGAAAAGTTCCCGGATATCCCCAAGATAGTGCTGACGGGTTTTGGTACCAACGACGACATCATCCTCGCGCTCAAAACAGGCGCCTACGATTTTCTCACCAAGCCCATCATGGATTTCGCGATTCTCTACCACGCGATCGAACGGGCGCTCGACCGCAAGCGGCTCAACGACGAGAAAAACCGCTATGTGGAGCAATTGCGACAGATCAACGATATCATAACCATGCTCAACCGGGGGAAGAAGACCGAGGAGATATTCATGATGCTGAACACCTCGCTTCGGAAGATCATCCCCTTCAACCGGCTCTCGCTCCTGATGATAGACGAGTCCACCGGGGAGGTCGTCACCAAGCTGGTGGAGTCCGACAGGGAGGTCGAGTACGCCGGCATGAGGAATTTCAACCTGAGCGATTCACTGCTCAAGGAGGTCGCGATGGGCAAGGAAGTGCTCCTCATCGGCGACCTCGGTGAATACCTGGCGGCGCATCCTCAGTCGAAGCGTACGGAGACCCTGCTCGAGGAAGGCCTGCGTTCGACGATGATGGTGCCCCTCATCATCAATAACGTCACCAGGGGGTTTCTTGTCTTCAATTCGGTCGAGCCGAGCGCTTTCAACAGCGAGCACAGTTTTTTCATACGATCCATCTCGGGCCAGATTTCGTTTAGTATCCAGCGCGCCGAGCTGCTCGACCAGCTCGAGCTGCACACGAAGAATCTCGAGCACCTCGTGAAGGCGCGCACGCATGAAATCCTCAAGACCCAGAAGACCACTATTTTCGCGCTCAGCAGGCTCGCCGAGGTCCGCGATCCGGAGACGGGCGAGCACCTCGAGCGCATCCGCAACTTCAGCGTGCTGGTCGCGCAGATATTGAAATACTCCGGCAACGAGGTCGAAATAACCAACCAGTACCTGCGCGACCTCTACGATTCGTCCATTCTCCATGACATCGGCAAGGTCGGGATCCCGGACGATATTCTTTTGAAACCGGGCCCGCTTACGCCGGTTGAATACGAGATAATAAAGACCCACACCACGATCGGATATACGGCGCTGAAGGAGGCCTCGCGCGACCTGGGTGAGAACTCCTTCCTCAACATGGCCATGGAGGTTACGCTGTACCACCACGAACGCTATGACGGTGGCGGCTACCCGACCGGACGGAAGGGGCTTGAGATACCGCTGGCGGCGCGGATCGTCACGATCTCCGATATCTATGACGCGCTCACCTCGAAGCGGCCCTACAAGGAGGCCTTTTCGCACGACAAGAGCGTAAGGATCATGAGGGAGGAGTCCTCGCGGTTCGATCCGATGCTTTTTAAAATATTTCTTGATAATGAGGGCGAATTCAACCGTATTAGAAAGGAATTCAGCTGATCATGAGGCGGCGGGTTTCCTGAAATGCGGCAGACAATGAACGTTCGTATCGGCGGACCGATAACACCGGTGGTGAAAAACCTCCTGATTATCAACGCCGTGGTGTTCCTCTTCCAGCAGTTCGCGGCCATGCTCGCCCCGGGCATGCTCGAGAACCTTTTCGGCCTCAACCACCAGGGGCTGGTCCACGATTTCCGGTTCTGGCAGATAGCCACGTACATGTTCCTGCACGGCGGCTGGCTCCACATCCTGTTCAACCTTCTGGGCCTGTGGATGTTCGCGGGCGACCTCGAAACGCTGTGGGGAAGCCGGCTCTTCCTGCGCTATTATCTTTTCTGCGGGATAGGCGCGGGGATGTTCATCGCGGCCATGAATTACTTCGTGGTCGTGAAATACGGCGTCAACCCGTTCGCGCCCTACGCCCCCACGACGCTCGGGGCTTCCGGTGCGATTTACGGCATCCTGCTGGCCTACGGGCTTACCTGGCCCAACCGGGAGGTTCTGCTCTATTTCCTCATACCGGTCAAGATGAAATACCTGGTCCTGTTTTTCGGCGTGGTCGAGTTCTTCGGCACGCTTACCAGCGCGAAGGGCATGGGGGGCAACATCAGTCATATTGGCCACCTGGGGGGACTGATCTCCGGCCTGGTTTTCATCCTGATCCGTTCGAGGACGGGAACCGGAAGGCGGGCGAAAACTTCTTCCGGGGTCTCTTTCTGGACGTCGTTCACGAAAAAGCGGCGTTTACGGAAAAAGCAGAAAGAGATCAACGAACGAATAGAGGCCAAGAAGATCATCGATACCCTGCTCGAGAAGATCGCGCGCAACGGCATGAGCTCGCTCTCCGAGGGAGAGCGCAAAAGGCTCGACTGGGCGCGTCGCCACTATTACCCGGACGACCGCGAAACCATGCATTGAGCATTTAAAGTTTTTTGTTCACACATCACGTTATCCCAATTTATCATTGACAGGCTCCGCGGCGACCGTCACCTTTCTGGCTGACCGGTGTAAGGACCGCATGTCGATTCCGTATGCCACCGATTCGTCGCGCCGGTGCCGACACTCTTACGATATGGGAATGAACTATGTACTGGAACCAGGAAGTTGAAACCATCGATCGTCCGGGGCTGCAGAAGATACAGCTCGATCGCCTCAAAAAAGCGCTCGCGGCCGGCGGGGTGACGCCTTTTTACAAAAAAGTCTTCGCCGATAACGGTGTCGATCCGTCGAAGATCAACACGCTCGAGCATCTGAAAGATATTCCCTTCACCACGAAGAACGATTTGCGGGTGAGTTATCCCGACGGGATGGTGGCCGTTCCGAAGCGTTCGATCGTGCGGATGCACGCCTCGTCCGGTACAACGGGCAAGCCCACTGTCATCTTCTACACCATGAAAGACGTCGACGAATGGGCGCACCAGGTGGCGCGTGGCATGGTGGCGACGGGTACCACGGCGGACGACGTCTTCCAGAACATGATGGGCTACGGGTTGTTCACCGGCGGGCTCGGGCTCCACTACGGGGCGGAAAAGCTCGGCTGCATGGTGATACCCATGTCGACCGGGAACACCCTCAAGCAGATCCAGTTCATACAGGACTTCGGCAGCACGGTCATCCACATCACGCCGAGTTACGCCCTGCACCTCGTGGAGGAGATACGCGCCCACGGCGTCAACCCTCCGGACCTCGGGGTGAAAAAAGCCTACCTTGGGGCGGAGCCCTATTCCGAGGGGACGCGCGACAAGATACAGGAGCAGTTCGGCATAAGCGCCTACAACAGTTACGGCATGTCGGAGATGAACGGCCCCGGCGTGGCGTTCGAGTGCGTGCACAAAAACGGCATGCACCTGTGGGAGGATTATTACATCGCCGAGATCATCGATCCGGAAACCGGCGAGAACCTGCCCGATGGAGAGGAGGGAGAGCTGGTGCTCACGCACATCAACCGCGAGGCCATGCCCGTCTTCCGTTACCGCACGCGCGATTTGACCAGATTCATTCCCGAGCCGTGCCCCTGCGGGCGGACTCACCGCCGGATCGAGCGAATAAAGGGAAGGACCGACGACATGATGATCGTCAGCGGCGTGAACGTGTTCCCGTCGCAGATCGAGACCGTCCTCATGAACATCCCGGAGGTGGGGAACAATTACCAGATCGTGCTCGAGCGGGAGAACAACCTGGACAGGATGCACATCAAGGTGGAGCTGTATTCCAAGATGTTTCACGGCGAAATAAAGGAGCTCGAGCGCTTGAAAAAGAGGATGGGCGAGGCCCTGCGGGCCATCATCACCATCAATCCGAAGATCGAGCTCCTCGAGCCGGGCTCGCTGCCGCCGAGCCAGGGCAAGGCGAAAAGGGTGTTCGATAACAGGTCACTTTAATCAAGGAGGAATCCATATGCCGCACCAGGTATCGGTTTTTGCGGAGAACAGGCCGGGCAAGATCGAACGGATAACCGGCGTTCTGATGAGAAAGAACATCGACATCCGGGCGATCACCATCTCCGATTCGGGTGACTACGGCATCGTGAAGCTCCTCGTGGACCGGCCGCAGGAGGCGGTTGACGCGCTCAAGGAAGACGGGATCGCGGCGAGCCTGCGCGATATCGTGGCCATACGGGTGAAGGATAAACCGGGCGGCCTTTACGAGGTGGCGTCGATACTTACAAAAAATGACGTGAACGTGGAAGACGCCTACGGCTTTATCGTCGAGCGCAAAAAGGACGCCGTCTTCGTTTTCCAGGTGCAGGATGTGCGCAGGACCGAGAAACTTCTCTCGGAGGCGGGTTTCACCATTCTCTCCGACGGTGAGCTCTACCTGCTGTAAGCGCGAAAAAGGCTTTTCTTTTTGCCGCGCCTTCGATATATTCACACAGAATCAGACTCTTGCCGGGTGGTTGCGGCTTTGGGTCCGCATACGTAAAGTACCGGGCCTCTCGGCATATGAGGGGAACGGTATGGCTGAATCGATATTGAGCGGGAGCCCGATATGGACCGGGAAAGTGCGCTGAAACTTCTGACGGAATACGTTAAAAATGAAAACATGCTGAAGCACTGCCTGGCCTCCGAGACCGTGATGCGTTCGCTGGCGCGGGAGCTGGGGCAGGACGATGCGAAGTGGTCGCTCGCGGGTCTTCTGCACGATCTGGACGTTGAGCTCACCGACGCCGATCTCGCCGTTCACGGCCGGGAGACGGTGCGCATGTTGGGTGAGCGCGGCGTCGATCCCGAAATCATTGACGCGATCCGGTTGCACAACGAAGAGGCCTTTCCGGGTGAGAAGCGGTCCACGCTGTTCCAGCACGCGCTCGCCGCCGGCGAAACCGTTACGGGGCTGATCACCGCCACCGCCCTGGTCTATCCCGACAGGAAGCTTTCAAGCGTAAAGACGTCCTCGGTGGTGAAGCGGATGAAGGAGAAGGCCTTCGCGCGCTCGGTAAACCGGGACATCATCCTGGAATGTGAGAAGCTCGGCATGGAGCTTCCGCGCTTCGTGGAGCTTTCGCTCGCGGCCATGCGGGAGATTTCAGACGACCTGGGGCTGTAAGGAGTGACGCCCGGTACGGGAAGCGGTTGTTCCGCCGCCGATGGAGGAAGAGGGATGAATAAAACACTCGCCGTTATCGCCGTTGTACTGATGTTCGCGGGCTGCGGTCAGAGAAAGGCGGGGGACCGGGGAAGCATCCTTATAAAAAGCGCGTTTATTGACGATACAAGCTATATGATCGTCTGCAAGGGTTATCCGCGCGAGGGGCTTGAAGGAGTCCAGGCCATGGAGACCGCCAAGGAGGCGGCGCTGATAAACGCACAGATGATCGCGAAGGATATTTTCGCCGATTCCGTGGACGTGGTGCGCCAGGGAACGGCCGACCGGTACGATACGGCCGACGGCTATGCCGTGGTGACCTATATCATCAAAGGGCC
>CAZVEG010000125.1:0-4527 GCA_964625625.1 uncultured Leptospirales bacterium
GACCAGTCTGCGGCCCAGCGTGCCCTCGGCCTGGAATCCGACGAAGACCACGCACGATTCGCCGCGGTAGAGGTTGTTGGCGAGGTGGAACTTGATGCGGCCGGCGGTGCACATCCCCGAGGCGGCTATGATAATCGATCCGCGCGTTTCGTCCAGTCTTTTTGACTCCTCGGCGCTGCGGGTATAGTGCAGCCCGGGGAACTCGAGCGGATTGTCGCCCGAGGACAGCAACGCGCGCATCTCATCGTCGAAAAGGTGCGCGTTTTTCTTGAAGATCTCGGTCGCCGAGATCGCGAGCGGCGAGTCGATATACACCGGTATCGGCGGCACCGCTCCCTCCCTGAAAAGCCTTCCGAGCACGTAGATGATCTCCTGCGTGCGCTCGATCGCGAACGAGGGGATGATGATGTTGCCTTTGCGGTTGTGTGAGTCGAGAATGACCTGTTTGAATTCCGCGAACGTGTCCTCGCGGCTTTTATGCAGGCGGTCACCGTAGGTGGATTCAATGAGAAGGATGTCCGCCTCGTCGGTCGTTTCGGGATCGCGGATGATGGCCTGGCCCTTCGTTCCCACGTCTCCGGAGAAAACGAGCTTTACGGTACGGCCCTTCTCCTCCACCCACATTTCGATAAAGGCCGAGCCGAGGATATGCCCCGCGTCCCGAAAGCGCGCCTTCACTCCCCCGACTACGTCGAATATCTCGCCGTACGGCCGGGGTCTGAGGTATTGAAGGGCCTTCTCCGCGTCTTCCGTGGTGTAAAGCGGGAGAACGGGCTCGCGTCCGAGTTTCTTCTGCCTGCGGTTGATCCACTCGATGTCCATCTCCTGGATATGGGCGCTGTCGGGCAGCATTATGGTGCACAGGTCCGCCGTCGCGTCGGTGGTGAAAATCGGGTTGGAGTATCCCTCTTTCACTATTTTCGGAATGAGACCGCTGTGGTCGATGTGCGCGTGGGTGAGAAGGATGGCGTCGATCTCGGGAGGGGCGTAGACGAGGTGCTGGAAGTTCCGCTCCTTCAGCTCGCGCCTGCCCTGGAACATCCCGCAGTCGACCATTATGGTGAAGTCGTCGTTCTTGACGATATACGAAGAACCGGTAACGGTTCCCGCCCCGCCCACGAATTCAATTTTCATCAGCTCGCTCCGCCCGATCAGTTTGGGAAACGACACCGCACGGGTGCCGATACGGGTCGTGGATTACAGCGTACCATTCCGTTGATGCCATGGCAAGTTTTATTGCGCCCCGATGATGGCGCCGTCGACGATGGTAATGGTCCGGCCGGTCATCGACGCGATCCCGGCGTCGTGTGTCACTACCACGATCGTGGTCCCGTTCTCCCTGCCCAGCTCGAAGAGCGTGCTCATCAGCACCTGTGAGTTTGTACTGTCGAGGCTGCCGGTGGGTTCGTCGGCCAGGATGATGTCGGGTCTGCCTACGATCGCCCTGGCGACCGCTATTCGCTGGCATTCGCCGCCGGAAAGTTCGCCGGGGCGATGGCCGATCCGGTCGAGCATTCCGAACCGTTCGATGACCGAAAGCGCCGATTTCCTCGCCGCGGCGCGATTCTCGCGCCGGATCAGGAGCGGCATCGTGACGTTTTCGAGCGCGGTGAAGTCGGGGAGCAGGTTGTGCAGCTGGAAAACGAAGCCGATATGCCGGTTGCGGAAGGTGGAGAGGTCCTCGACCGAAAAGCCGGAGAGCTCGCGGCCCAGGATCGAGAGGCCTCCCGACTGGAACCCGTCGAGGCAGCCCATAACGTTGAGGAGCGTCGATTTCCCCGCTCCGGAGGGACCCATGATCGAGACGATCTCGCCCCTGGCGATCGAAAGCGATACACCCCTGAGAACGCGCAGGGCGTTCCGCCCCGAGCCGTATATTTTGTCGATATTGTCCGCGTGGATGATGGTGTTCGGTTCCATGTGCCGGGCCTTATTCGTATCGTATGGTCTCGACCGGCTGGAGGCGCGAGGCGTGCCATGACGGGAAGATCGCCGCGACGGTCGAGAGGAAAACCGCGAAGGCGGCGATAAGCACCACGAATTCCGGCTTGATCTCGGTCGGGATGGTGTCGATGTAGTATACGCTCTTCGGGACCAGGGTGATGTTGAAATAAAAACCCAGGTCAAAGATGGTGTAGATGTGGCCCATTACCGCGTTGATCGTCCTCTCGACCCAGCGGATGATGGCCTCGAGGTTGAGCGCGGCCGAAAGCCCCCCGACGACGCCGGCGACGGTGCCGATGACGCCGATGAAGAATCCCTCGAGGACGAAGATCACCATGATGGAGATGGGGGTGGCACCCATCGACTTGAGGATGCCGATGTCGCGGCGCTTTTCCATCACCACCATCACGAGCGTGCCCATGATGGAGAATCCCGCCGAGATGATGACCAGGAAAAGGATGATGGTCATGATGAGCTTTTCCAGCCGGAGCGCGTAAAAGAGGTTCTGGTTCCGCTGCTCGGCGGTGAGGGTCTGGTAGCTGAAGCCGATCGCGGACTGGATGCGCGAGGACATGTAGTCCATGCGATAGATGTCGTCGATCTTCACGCCGATACCCCATACGATGTTCCCGAGGCTGTAAAGCCGCTGCGACGCCGGAAGCGACATCATGATGAGCCGGGTGTCGAAATCGTAATAGCCCGTCTTGAAAAAGCCGGCCACGCGGAACGAGCCCATCCCCGGGGTCACCCCGGTGGTCGCCGTCAGTCTGCCCCGGGGAACGATGAGCTCAATCGTGTCGCCCGGCCGTATGCCGAAGTTGAACGCCATCTCCGCGCCGATGTAAACGTCGTTGTCGCGCTGGTATGATTTCGGTCCCTCGGTTATGAACTTCGCCGTGTCCGTGGGGATGCCCGAGGTCGAACCGATTCCGCGGATCATGACCGGTGCGATCGCCGTACGGAAGCGAAACAGTCCCTGCCCCTGCAGGTAGGGACTTGCCGAGCGGACGCCTTTTATCGCCCTGATTTTCCCGGTGATCGCGGCATAATCGGAAATGCCCTCTCCGCCGTCGCCCGAATAGCCCGATACGGTGATGTGCGAGTCGACATCGAGTATCTTGTCCTTTATCTGGCCCTGGAATCCGGTCATCACGCTTATGACCACGATGAGGATGAATACGCCGAGAAAAACGATCACGACGGAGAGAAGTGTGTTGAACGAAATAAACCTCTGGCTTTTTTTTGCCTTGAGGTAGCGGAGTCCCACAAACAGTTCGTACAGGCTCATCGATATCCCTGTAATACGGTATTCTTGCGCCACATGAGGGTACTTTCGGCGCCGTATTTGTCAATAGTATTTATGGAACCGACGAATCCCGGTGGCGGATCCCGCTCCCATGCCTGCCGCTCTTCGGTATTCGTTAAGAGTCTGAATAATAAAATTGAAATAACCGGGAGCTTTCGTGCAGCATGCCGGGTGCCCCGCTTGTCCCATCACTCGGGACGGCGGAATAATAAATTATTGAAAAAAACGAATAATATTTGACATATTACCCTGATTAATGCAGTATATACTGTTACCAGCAGGTAGAGAAGCTTAGGATCAGCACACTCCGGTTTTCCCCCGCGGAAAAGCATCAGAGAAGCGGATTCAGATGCAGAGCTCTGCCCCAGGCGTCATGCCGCAAATTAATGGTAAGGAGTTTTCACAATGCCTAAAGGTGTGGTAAAATGGTTCAACGACAAAAAAGGGTTCGGGTTCATCAAGCAGGAGAACGGTAACGACGTGTTCGTCCATTACACCGGGATCGGCGGGGACGGATTCAAGACGCTTGCCGAAGGGGACAACGTTGAGTTCGAGGTGGAAAACGGCGAGAAGGGACCCAGGGCCGTTTCGGTGAAAGTCATATAACTCACACCGCAATTGAAATAGCTATAATGAAGAGAGTGTGACGAGCGCTCTCTTTTTTTCGTCTCACGGGTAAAATTTTCTTGACCGGTCGCTTCGTAAATGGTCTTTATTTGCAGGCCGCAACGCTTCTCCCGGATGTGCGCAATGCCACGCCACGGCGGGTGGAGATCGTCAACGATCTAGATTACTGATATGGAGTACCGGATGCCGAGGAGATACGTATATCCGCTCATCGGGCTTTTCGCCGCAATCGTCATCATCACGGGGCTTTCGGTCGCGGGTTTCATGCCCGCGGATGAACCGGCGGCGCCGATCAACGTCCACAGCCTGTTCCTTACCGAAAACGATTATCTTGACTTTATAAGCGGGGAGGTCCGTTTCGACGGCATCGATCTGCGCGTTGTCGGGATCAGGAAGGGCGACAATTTCTGGAAAATAGCGCGCGACAATGGGGTCAACATCGACACTCTTATCGGCGCGAATCCTCACTGGGACACGCTGACGGCGCGGTTGAACCAGCGTATCGTCGTGCCCTCGAAAGTCGGCGTTCTCAACTTCATCACCGACCCCTCGGAAATCGAAGAGATCGCCGAGCTCTACGGCGTCGAGCGCTCGAAAATCCGCGTTCAGGATCTGCCGCCGCTTTACTGGGCTTTCTCCCGGTTTAAAAG
>CAZVEG010000125.1:4537-10451 GCA_964625625.1 uncultured Leptospirales bacterium
CCATCACCCACACCATGACGCCGGACATGGCCCGCAAATACGCGCTCAGGGAGATGTTCCGTTCGCCGCTGGCGGGAAGGTTCAGTTCCCACTTCGGCGGGAGGGTGCATCCCATTTTCAGGCAGTACGGTTTCCACAACGGTGTCGATATCGCCACGGCCCACGGCACGGCGGTCGGCGCCTCGTGCGGGGGTACGGTGGTCGCGGCGGGATGGATGGGCGGTTACGGCAAGGCCGTGGTCATCGATCATCCCAGGGGGTATCGCACGCTGTACGGGCATCTTTCCTCGATACACGTGCGCCCCGGACAGCGCGTCGCCGCCGGAAGGATCATCGGCAGGGTGGGATCCACCGGCTGGTCCACGGGGCCGCATCTGCATTTCACGCTCTGGCACAACGGACGCCTGATCAACCCGCTCCAGGTCCTGTGGTAATCTCCCTCGAAGCCAGTTAAAGGCCGACATGGTGCCGATAAGGCGCGGACGCAATCCGCGCCTTTTTGTGCGGCCGTTATTGAGAATTACGAAGGCCTGAATATATTCGCGGCTCCATGATGAATCCCACCCGTCCTGACAATAAATTTAAATAAAATACCATTGACAGAATTGTCCGAATAAATACACTTATTTTAAATGTGTATGAATTCAGGCCGGGCATCCGGTATTTCGGGTTCTGCGAGGTTTCAATGGTTATCGGTGTCGACGCGGGAAGCAAGTTCTTGAAAATCGTCCGGGCCGAAGCTCCCTCCGGCGGCACTGTTCCGGGCATCGGGGCCGGCATGCTTTACGGTGAACATCACGGCAATCCCCGTTCGGCGTTCGATTCGATGCTTCCGGGGCTGATCGATGCGCTCGGTTACGGCGGGGAGCATCCGCGTGTCGTCGTCACCGGCCCCTTCGCCGGGCAGATTCGCGATGAAGGGGCGTTTGCAGAAGGCGCGGATTTGAATCCGCGCCTTCTGCAAACGCGGACCATTGATGAAATCGCCGCGACCATCGAGGCCGCCCGCCACCTCGAGATCGAATGCCGCTATATCGTCAACGTCGGCGCCGGTTCCATTCGCTGTATCGAGCTGGACGGCGCCATGAACTTCCGCGCCTACAGGGAGAACAGCCTTTGCGCGGCGGGTACCGGATCGTTTCTCGACGAACAGATGCACCGCATGGGCTTCGGCTACGATGCCGTCGCGACCCTGGCGCCCGGCATCGAGCCGCCCTCGATCGCCACGCGCTGCGCCGTTTTCGCCAAGTCGGACCTCATTCATCGCCAGCAGGAGGGCCATACGCGCGAGGAGCTCTGGTCGGGGCTGTGCCGGGGCGTGGTCACCACCATGCTGACCACGGTTTTTCGGGGTGATGTTCCGGCCTGCCCGATACTCTTCTGCGGCGGGCTCTTCCTCAATCCGCAGGCGCGCGAATGGGTGCGTCGCGCGGCGGGGCGGGCCGTGTTCCATGAGCACGGACATTTTCTCGCCGCCATCGGTGCCGCGCTGGCCGGAGAGCCGGAGGTCGCGCGGGAGACCTCCGGCGTATGGACTGCCTGCGCCGGATCGACGATTCGGGAAGAGGGGAAGGATCGGAGCACCTGCGGGTGTTCGGTCGGATGCGTGCCCCGCGCGGTTCAGGAGCCCGACGCTGAAGAGGGTCTTCGCGTGCTTGCCCTGCGCCGCTCGAAACAGGCCGTGATCGATCTGGCGGAGGAGTACCGGAGAGATGACAACGAGGTGCGCGTGCACCGGAAGCCCCCGGAGGGCGGGCCGCTCGCGCTCGGCGTTGATATTGGGTCCACTTCCACCAAGTGCGTTGTGATCGACGCGCGAAGTCACGAGGTGATTTGCGATATTTATCGAAAGACCGGAGGAGACCCTCTCGGCGCCACCCGCGAGCTTTTCCACGTCCTGGCGGACGTGGTGGGGAAAGACGCCCGGATCGAGCATGCGGCGACAACGGGCTCGGGACGCAGGCTGGTGGGGCGCGTGATGGGAGCTTCGGTCATCGTGAACGAAATCACCGCGCACTACCGCGGCGCGACCCGCCACGATCCTTCCATAGAGACCGTCTTCGAAATCGGGGGGCAGGACGCCAAGTATATCCGCGGGTCCGGCGGCGCGGTGATCGACTGCAACATGAATTTTGTCTGTGCCGCGGGCACCGGCTCCTTCATCGAGGAGCAGGCCGCGCGCCTCGGCTACGACGTGCGCGAGATCGGCCCGCTCACGCTCGGCCGTCGCATACCTCACACCTCGGACCGCTGCACGGTCTTCATGGAGCAGGATATCCAGCGCCTGCTCCGCGAGGGCCGGTCGCGCGAGGAGGCGCTTGCCGGTGTGCTCCATTCAATCGCCAAAAACTACCTGTACCGCGTGGTGGGATCGCGCCCCGTCACCGGGGAGCGCATCTTCTTCCAGGGGGCCACGGCGCGGAATACCGGCCTGGTCGCGGCCTTCGAGCTCATTACCGGGAAGGAGATCGTCGTTTCGCCGCACTGTCATGTCATGGGAGCGCTCGGCGCGGCCGTCATTTCTCTCGAGCACAGCGACGAACATGCGGGTGTATTTCGGGGGCTGGACGTGTTCGAACGCGACGTCGATGTTTCATATCGCACCTGCACGGATTGCGCCAACCGCTGCACCATCACCGTGGTACGCATTGAAGGCGGAGCCGAAGAGTCGTGGGGATATATGTGCGGGCGGGACGGTCACGAAGGCGCGGATGGATATCCGCGCCCACATGAGGATCCGCGCCTTCGTGACCGGGAAAACACGCGGCCCGTCAATCACCTCTCCCGCGTGCGTGCGATGATGAACGGCGCGTCCCATGAAGGCGCGCAAACGTTTGTGCGCCTTCATGGGACGCGCATCGGCATCCCGCAGGCGCTCTCCATGCACGGCTACCTGCCGCTGTGGAGGACCTTCCTCGAACGCCTCGGCTTCGATGTCGCGCTCTCAGGCGTTTCGACGCCGCACCACAAAGAAGCCGGTATCCGTATCGCTAAATCGGACTTCTGCTTTCCCGTCAAGATGGCGCTCGCGCACGCGCGTGATCTGGCCGGCCGGGACGGCGTCGATGCCCTGTTCTTCCCGACCGTGATAAGCGAGCGCAAACAGGAGAGCGGGCTCCCGCGCATATCCTGTCCCTACGTGATGTCCTTTCCTTCCATCGCCGCCGGCACGCTCGAGCTTCCGGTGCCGGTCATCGCGCCGGTGGTCGATTTCCGTCTCGACGAACGACTCATCGTCGAATCGCTCAAACAGGCCTTCGCCGGATTCTCTCCGGGTGAGGATGATGTCCGCCGGGCGTACCGCGCGGGGCTCGAGGTCCATCGCGCCTATCTTCAGCGACGTTACGAATACGGACAGAAGCTGCTGGCAAGGATGAAGGATGACGGTAAACGGGGGATCGTCTTCATCGGCAGGCCCTATAACCTGTACGATCCGGTCGTCAACATGGGGCTTCCGGAACGCTTCGCCGGGCGCGACGTCGAGATCCTGCCCTACGAGTGCCTGATCGATCCCTCCGACTGGAGCTCGAATATATACCACATGTACTGGCATTACGGCGAGCGCATCCTCTCCCTCGCCGGGAAGATACGCGATATGGACGGCCTGTATCCGGTCTATTTCACCAACTTCGGCTGCGGTCCCGATTCCTTCGTGCTCACCCGGTTCGAGGAGGTCATGAAGGGCAAACCGTACCTCATCGTCGAGCTCGACGAGCACGGTTCGGATACCGGGTACCTCACGCGGATCGAGGCCTTCATGGACGTGCTCCGCTCGCACGGGAGCGGTCCGGAGGCGGCGAGGTCGAAAGCGGGAGCCTTCCATCCCACATGGAAACAGAGCGATCGCAAGCTCTGGATACCGCCCATGCACGAAATCTCGGCGCGCATCACCGCGGCGGGATTCCGCGCCTGGGGCTTCGATGCCGAGGCCCTGCCGGTCGAGGACGGCATGGCGCACGAGGTGGGGCGGCGCGGCGTTCGCGGGAGTGAATGCCTGCCGGCGAGCACCACGATCGGCGTGTTTTTAAGAAAGATGCGGGAGATCGGCGCCGACCCGCGAAAGCACGCGCTCTTCATGCCGACGGCGGAGGGGCCGTGCCGCTTCGGCCAGTACACACTGCTTCACCGGAAGATCCTGGCCGAAAACGGCTTCGGCGAGGCCGAGATATTCTCACCGTCATCGGTCAATTCGTACATGGGGATGCCGGAAAGCCTGCGTATGTACCTGTGGGACATCCTGATTTCGGGCGATATGCTCTTCAAACAGATCTGTACGACACGGCCCTACGAGACGGAGCCCGGCTCGGTCGATCGCGCGGCCGAAGATGCCATACGCGGGGTCGAGTCGGCCGCCGAATCGAAAGGCGACCTTGTCGCCGCGACCCGCGCGGCGCTCGACTCGATCGCGCGAGTGCCGCTTTTGCGGGAGGAAAAACCGCTGGTGGGCATTGTCGGCGAAATCTACGTTCGCTGCAATCCCTACTGCAACAACAACATCGTGCGCGCCATCGAGGGCTTCGGCGGCGAGGCCTGGCTCGCGCCGATCTCCGAGTGGATCCTCTACACCGCGTGGATGGAGCGCTATTTTGCGCGGCTTCATCGCACCGGTTTCTGGAACCGCACCGTGGTCGGACTCAAAACCGCCTATCTCTTCCACCGTTATCATAAATTCGAGCGCGCGATGGACGCCCGGCTCGCGCACCGGCACGAGCCGTCCGTTGAAACCATCCTCGATCATGGGAAACGCTTTCTTCCCCTCGATTTCGAGGGCGAGGCCGTTCTCACCCTCGGCCGGGCCGCGGCCTTCGCGGACGGCGGCGCGGCGCTCGTGGTCAACTGCGCGCCCTTCGGCTGCATGCCGGGAAACATCACGAACGCGCTGTTCCAGGGCGGGGCCGGCATTCCGTACGGCGCGCGGTCATCGTCGCGTAAAAAGACTGGAGCGTATGGGTATACGCGCCTTCTTACGCTCTTCTATGACGGCGAGAGTGACGTCAACCGCATGGTTGGCATCTATCTGAGAAACGCCGCGAGGCGGGGCGATGATTTTATGCCGGGCGCGTCGGAGCCGCTCAATGTGGATGGATTCGGGCGAAAGAGAATTGACGTCTCCGGGGAGAGCATGGCCTAATGCAGGGCGTTCGCGTTGGAGGCGCGGATGGATATTTGCGCCTTCAACGTAAGCCCGCGCAATCATGATAAAAGGAGCGTCCTCCCATGTCCATCAAATCGAAAATCCGCACCATCCCCGATTTTCCGAAAAAGGGGATTCTGTTCCGCGATGTCACCACGCTCCTTAAAGATGCCGACGGCCTGCGCGAGGTGATCGACGCCTTCTTCGGGCGCTATCGCGAAATGCCCATCGATGTCGTGGTCGGGCTCGAGGCGCGCGGATTCATCCTGGGAGGGGCGGTTGCCTATCGGCTCGGAAAGGGATTCGTACCGGTACGGAAAAAGGGAAAGCTTCCCTCCAGGACCGAGCGCCACGAATACGAGCTTGAGTACGGCACCGACGTCATCGAGATGCACGTCGACTCGATCAATCCCGGGGACCGCGTGCTGATCGTCGACGACCTGCTCGCCACCGGCGGCACGGCCATGGCCGCGGCGAAGCTGGTCGAGAAGCTGGGCGGCACGGTCGTCGAGATGGCCTTCGTCGTCGATCTCCCCGACGTCGGCGGGCGCGCCAGGATAGCGGCGGCGGGCTACGCCATGTTCGCCCTCTGCGAATTCGAGGGGGACTGAGGGTCCGCGGTTTCAGGCGACGCCTGCGGATGCCGCCCGGAAGCCGGCCATCCTATAAAAACGCGTATCTCAGGATGAACACCGCGCCGAGCAGCAGCATAACGGGATGCACTTCCCTGAACCTGCCGGTGAGTATCTTGATGACGGGATACGAGATAAACCCGAAGGC
>CAZVEG010000126.1:0-10142 GCA_964625625.1 uncultured Leptospirales bacterium
CTCCACACCGAGATAATCAAGGCGACGCTCTTCCGCGATTTTCACGAGCTCTGGCCCGAACGATTCAACAACAAGACCAACGGCATAACCCAGCGTCGCTGGCTCATGCACTGCAACCCGGCCCTTTCGGCACTTATAAGCTCGCATATCGGCGACGGCTGGGCGAAGGACCTGGACCAGCTGCGCGCTCTCGAGCCGCTTGCCGACGACGCGGGCTTCAGGGCGGAATGGATGCGCGTAAAGCGCGCCAACAAGGAGGGTCTCGCGCGATTCATCGACGAGCAGTGTGATGTGGCGGTGGACCCGGCCTCGATGTTCGATTGCCAGGTCAAGCGCATCCACGAGTACAAGCGGCAGCTGCTCAACGCGCTGCACGCGGTGACGCTTTACAATCGCGCGCGCAAAGGCCGCGATACCGGTTCCGCGCCGCGCACCATCGTCTTCGCGGGGAAGGCGGCTCCGGGATACCATATCGCCAAGCTCATCATCAAGCTCGTCACCTCGATCGCGCGCCTCGTCAATTCCGATCCGGCTTCGCGCGGGAGGCTGCGCGTCGTCTTCCTGCCGAACTACTCGGTCTCGGTCGCCGAGAAGCTCATTCCCGCGGCCGACCTCTCCGAACAGATATCCACGGCGGGGACGGAAGCCTCGGGCACCGGCAACATGAAGTTCGCGCTCAACGGGGCGCTGACCATCGGAACGCTCGACGGGGCGAACATTGAAATCGCCGAGGAGGTGGGGAATGACAACATCTTCATCTTCGGTCTCAAGTCCGCCGAGGTGGACGCTCTTCGCGCCTCGGGCTACCGGCCGCGCGACCGGTACGAGAACGAACAGGAGCTGCGGGAGGCCATCGACCTCATCGCCGGCGGCTACTTCAGCCCGGCCGAACCCGCGCTCTTCAGGCCGCTTACCGACTCGCTTCTGGAGCGCGACCATTACCTGCTCTTCGCCGACTACGCCGATTACGTGCGCTGCCAGGAGCGCGTGTCGGCCGTTTACGCGGACACGGAAACGTGGGCGCGCATGTCCATACTCAACGTGGCGCGCATCGGGAAATTCTCGAGCGACCGCACCATCGCCGAGTACTGCCGGGACATATGGGGAGCCGTGCCGGTACCGATCGAGCTGGGAAGGAAGAGACGCGCCTGAAGGCGCTGAAAGAAGGGCCGCGTTTATGGTATTGATTCAAGGTTTCGGGCGCGGAAGGTTTCGGCGTTATATTCGTCCAGGGCCCGGAAAAGCGCGTCGATGTTGTCGGGCGGCGTTCCGGGCGGGATGTCGCACCCGGACGAGAGGACGAAGTTGGGGTAGAGCGCGGTCTTCATCAACAGTTCGGTCGTTGTACGGTGTACACCCTCCTCCGTGCCGTTTTTCAGAACGCCCGCCGGATCGATGTTGCCGAAGGCGAGCATCCCGGCCGGCACCACCGCCAGAACCTCCGCCATGTCCGCTGCGTTGCCGAAATGCAGTCCCATGGCCCCGGTCGACGCCATCGAGCCGACATGGCGTCCCGACGCGGCGCAATTATGAAGAACGACCATGAAATGATCGTCCTGCACCGCGTCGACGATCGCCCGGATATACCCGGATGAAAACTCGTCGCAATGCGCGGGGGCGATGAGCCCCGCCGCGGGTTCGGCAATGACGATCCCGTTGACTCCCGAATCCCTGAACGCACGGGCATACTCGACAAGAAACCCGGTCGCTTTCCTTATCACTACGTGAAGTGTCTCCGGCTCGGCGTGGACGTTCATGAGCGCCTCGGTCATGCCGCACAACCTGCCGGCGAGCGAAAACGGACCGATATGACAGCCGAAAACCGGCCTGTCGATAACGGCCGAAGCGGTCAGGGCCGCCGCCTCAAGGTAAATGCCGCTGCGCCCGGCACCGACGGAGGGTACCTGAAGGGCGTCCGCCCCGTCGGCATCCCTTACCAGGCTTCCGGTGATCGTCGGGGCCTCGTTCGGCATGCGCCGGACCTCGCTGCCGAAGGCCTCGGCCTCGACCGAAAGGTCCATCGCCGTTATCAGGGCCGCCGAGGGGTAACGCGCGGCGAGCGCCGCGAGGCACGCTGCCTGGGTGCGGGCGTCACGCAGCATGTCGTCGATGGTCGTGTGCGTCAATTCGGCACCGCTGAAAACCATCAGGGGAAACGCCCGCCTCACGCGGGAGGACAGAATCTCGTCGACCCATTCACGCATGTTCCGCATCATGACCGTCCCCCTCCTGCCGAATCCGTTATTCCGCCTGCGTCACGCCCGGGCCCGCTAGGCGAGCAGGCGTTTCACCACATCCACCGCGCTTGCGGCGTCGGAGGCGTAACCGTGTGCGCCGATCTCGTCGGCGAAGGACTGCGTTACCGGCGCGCCTCCCACCATCACCTTCACCCTGTCCCCGAGGCCGGACGCGCGAAGGGCATCGACAACGTCCTTCATGTACACCATGGTGGTGGTGAGAAGCGACGAGAGCCCGATGATCTGCGCGCCGCTCTCCTTCGCGGCCTGGACGAACTTTTCGCCCGGGGCGTCGATGCCGATGTCGACCACGTCATAACCGGCTCCCTGGAGCATGTAGCAGACGATGTTCTTGCCGATGTCGTGGAGGTCTCCGAGCACCGTGCCCATCACGATCGTGCCTTTCGACCGCACCTTCTCGCGCAGGAGAATCGGTTTGATGATCTCCAGCCCGGCCTTCATCGCGCGCGCAGCGACCAGCACCTCGGGGACGAAAACCTCGTTCTCCCTGAACTTGATGCCGATCGAGTTCATGCCCGCGACGAGTCCGCCGTTGAGTATGTCGCTGACCGCGATTCCCCGCTCGATTCCCGATTCGACGAGCGCTTTTACCTCGTTCTGCCTGCCCGCCTCGACCTTTTCCGCGATCTCCTTCAACAGTTCCATGCAGTTACCTCCGTGGGCGATATAAGTATTGATGTCGTATAATGCGTCCCGGCGACGCCTCGCGCAAGCATAAACGGGTTTTCTCAAGCCCGTCTTTTCCCGTATTTCTTCGCCGCCTCGAACATGGCGATGCAGTTGAGCGGATCCACCCCTGGATGGAGCGAATTCGAATCGCACACGATATACCCGCCCCCGTCGGCCGCGTCGGCGATCGCCAGGCGCACGGCCTCGTCCACCTCCGCGGGGCTGCCGTGCGGAAGCAGGTCGACGCAGTCGATGTTCCCGATGAGACAGAGCCGGTCGCCGCAGTACTCCTTTACCTTTTTGAGCTCCATGCCCGCCTGCGGCTCGAGCGGATTGAGTCCGTCGTAGCCGGTTTCGAGTATGATGTCGAGCAGGGGCCAGAGGTTCCCGTCGCTGTGGGTGACGGCCTTGAGGCCTTTTAAATGGGCCTTCTCGACCAGCTCCATGTTGTAGGGTTTGATGAATTCCCTGTACTTTGCGGGTGAGATGAGCGGCGAGTGCCTGTCGGCGATGTCGTCCTCGACCACCAGCACGTCGAGCCCGGCGTCGATCAGCATGTCGAGCTGCTCCAGGCTGTAATCGGTCACCATGCGGGCCACCCGGTGCACGAATTCGGGATTGTCGAACATCTGTACCATCAGGTTTTCCATACCCATCAGCCGCCACGAGCGGACGAACGCCCCGCGCATCAGCCAGAAGAGGGCCTTCTCTCCCTTGAAGCGTTCCCGGCCGAGGTCGAGCAATACGAGGTGCCCCCGGTTGGGACGGGGTGGGGTGAAAGTGGCAAGGTCGCCGGGCTCCCGCACCGGATGCCCGGTCGCGACGGGAAGGCCGTGCGGGCTCCGGGTGTAAACCACGCCCCAGTCGTCGGCAACGTGGCGCTCGTCCACTTCGGCTTCGTGGCCGATCTCGAACGAGGTGAACCCGTCAACGCCGAAATGCTCGTGTATGAGGAAGAGCGTGTCGAGGAGCTTGCCCTTCTCCTGGTCGTTCATCTCGCGGAACTCCTTCGGATCGGGCAGGCCGTCGGTGATCTGCCGTCCGATTCCGATTATCGGAGCTTCGTTAATGCCGTGGATGTACAACGGCACCCGGTCGGGTTCCCGTATACTCAGCGCGGCCAGTATGCGCTCTTTACCGTTCATCTCATCACCTCCGCTCCGGACTGCCCGATCTCCCGCGATCCGGAATAATGGTTGACAAAACAGCATCCATAGTCAATATGAACACTGTTCTAATACTGAATTATATTCGTATTCCGAACACCGTTCGATTGTCAATGCTTTTTTTATTTGCGACTCATGTGACTGGATAATCGGGTGTTTTTCCCCGCTGTTTTCGGGGACGTAAACGAAGAAATATACCATACGATCGGCGGGGATGATGGAAACGGTCAGCCGGAAACAGGCCGAAAAAGAGCAACGCAGAAGAGCCATCCTCGAGGCTGCGCGCGGCCTTTTGCTTGAAAAAGGCTACGATGCCGTATCGATTCGCCAGATAGCGCAGATCAGCGAGCTCGGGGCGGGAACCATCTATTCCTATTTTTCCGGTAAGCCCGAAATCTATGCCACGCTCGCGAACGAGGTCTTCGATCTTTTGTACGAAAACTTCCGCGCCGCCGCCGATGCGGCATCCACGCCGGCGGACCGCCTGCGCGCGATCGGGGCTTCGGTGCTCGACTTCAGCGTACGTCACAAGGCGTATTACGATTTCCTGGATTATTTCGTGTCCTCTCCCCGCACCATCTTTCCGGCCGAAATGAAGTCGCGCATCGACGAATACGGCGAGGAGGTGCTCGCGCCGATTGTGGAGGCCGTCGAGGCGGGCATCGCCGACGGCTCCTTCGTCCGCGTTGACGCCCGGCAGTACGCCCTCCTGTTTCTCGGCATGATGCATGGAGTGGCCCATTTCAGGAAACTCAAGGGGACCATGCTGGCCGAAACGGGCTTTGAAAAGCTTTATGCCCGGGGAGTGGAGTCGATGATCGATTCGCTTCGTGTTGAACGGTAAGCGCGCATAAAGGGGAGCCGGCGGACTGCCGCCGTTCTTCTCCTGAAAATAACCGTACGGGGATGCGACAATGAACGACGATCGGGATTTTGCGGGCCCGCTTCCGAAGCGGCAGGCGTACTACATCTTCGGGCTTCTCTTCCTTCTCTACATGTTCGATTACATCGACCGGCTGGTGGTGGTCTCGCTCTTTCCCTATATCAGGCAGGACTGGGGGCTTACGGACGCGCAGTGCGGCCTGCTGGTTTCGGCGGTTTACTGGTCCATCCTGGTATTCACGCTGCCCGCTTCCATCGCGATCGACCGGTGGAGCAGGAAGAAGAGCATCGGGATAATGTCGGTGCTGTGGAGCATCGCAACGCTCTCGTGCGCGTTCACGCGGAACTTCACCCAGCTCTTCACCGCACGCGCGTTTATAGGGATAGGAGAGGCCGGCTACGCGCCGGGCGGGACCGCCATGATTTCGGCGCTCTTCCCGCAGGGTCTGCGCGCGCGCATGCTGGGGATATGGAACGCATCCATCCCGCTGGGCAGCGCCATGGGGATCGCGCTGGGGGGGCTCATCGCCGAGAACTGGGGCTGGCGCCATGCCTTCGGTATCGTCGCGATTCCGGGCCTGTTCATCGCTATCCTCTTTTTCAGGGTGAAGGACTACAAAACGGTTGAGCTCGACACCGCGTCGATCGCCGACGCGGGCCGTCCGAAGGGAGGACCCCGCTGGAAGGAGGTGGCCGTCTATATGGCGGGTATCAAATCCCTGCTGTTCAACAATCTCGCCTTCGCGGGCAACGTTTTCGTGACCACGGCGCTCATGAGCTGGCTTCCCACCTACTTCAACCGGATGGAGGGCATCCCGATGAGCCAGGCCGGCGTGAAGAGCAGCGTCATCATGCTCATGGCGATCGTCGGCGCCCCGCTCGGCGGCATCCTCGCGGACCGCTGGTTCCGGGTGAGGAGCAACGCGCGCCTGCTTTTCGCGATGATTTCATCGCTGCTCACCGCCGGTGTGTTCTTCCTGGCCTTCACCGCCTTCACCGGAGGCGCGCAGTACCTGGTGCTCGTGGCGGGCGGTATCCTCGCGGTGGCCTTTGTCCCCGCCTCGGTGGCGGTGACACAGGACGTGGTGCATCCGGGCCTTCGCGCGACTTCCCTTTCCATCTGTATCATCATCCAGCACGTTCTCGGCAGCTCGCTCGGACCTCCGGTCATCGGACACCTCTCCGACGTGTACGGTATCGATACGGCGATGCTCGCGCTTCCGGTTTTCAATCTTGTCGCGGCGGCCTTCTTCTTCATCGCGTCGTTCTATTACGCGGGCGAGGCGGCGAAGGTCGGGACGATAACGATACAGGTGGAGGAGTAGAGGGGAGGCCGATCTTTTTCTCGCCTTTTCCGCGCGCTTCGCGTATACTTCGATACGACGACGCGCGCGAGGAGGCGGCCGATGGAGGGGAAGGGCAATCGTCTGGGTGGCGAGAAGAGCCCGTATCTCAGACAGCACGCGCATAATCCCGTGTGGTGGCATGCGTGGGGAAGCGATGCCTTCGATGAGGCCCGCGGGGCGGATCGGCCCATTTTCCTCAGTATCGGCTACTCGGCATGCCACTGGTGTCATGTGATGGAGCGCGAGTCCTTCGAGGACGAACGCATCGCCTCGCTCCTCAACCGTCATTTCATCGCCGTGAAGGTGGACCGCGAAGAGCTTCCCGATGTCGACGGTCTCTACATGAACGCCGTGCAGGCAATGGGGCAGCGCGGCGGCTGGCCGCTCTCGGTATTCCTGACGCCCGATCTCAAGCCTTTCTTCGGAGGCACCTATTTCCCGAAGCCGCAGTTCGAATACCTCCTTACCGAGCTGTCGCGCCTGTGGACCGCTGAGCGTGCGGCGCTCATCGAACAGGCGAAAGCCCTGCACGATTTTCTGCTCCGTCCGTATCCATCCGTCGTGGAGAAGGGGGTGCCCGGCGATGAACTGTTTCGCGCGGCCTTTCGCGCGGCCGAATTCCGCTTCGACCGCGCGCATGGAGGCTTCGGCGCGGCACCCAAGTTTCCCCCGTCCATGCTCATACGCCTGCTGCTGCGCATTCATCACCGCACGAGGGACGAACGGCCGCTGGCGATGGCCGAGTCCACCCTGCTGGCGATGGCGCGCGGCGGCATCTACGATCATCTTGGCGGCGGTTTCGCCCGCTACTCCACCGACGAACGCTGGCTCGTGCCCCATTTCGAGAAGATGCTTTACGACAACGCGCTCCTCGCCGCCGCCTACGCGGAGGTGTATCAGCTGACGGGAAAGGCGCTGTACGCGGAGGTCGCGCGCGAAACGCTCGATTATATGCTCCGTGATCTGTCATCCCCGGATGGAGCCCTTTACTCCGCGGAAGATGCGGACAGTGGAGGCGTGGAAGGCGCGTATTATGTATGGAAATACGACGAGCTCGCTTCCGTGCTCGATGAGGATGAGTTCGAGGGCGCCCGGCGCGTCTTCGGGCTTTCGCCCGGCGGAAACTTTGAAGACGGCGCATCCGTGCTCGCGCTCCAGCCGGACGTCCCATGGGAGGAGCGCGACACGCCTGTCATCGCGGCCCTTCGCCGGCGGCTTCTGGATCTGAGGGCGGAGAGGGAGCGCCCGCGTCGCGACGAAAAGGTACTCACGTCGTGGAACGCACTCGCGATTGAGGCGTTGTGCCGCGGATACAGGGCGCTCGGAGACGGACGGTATCTCGACGCGGCGCTTCGCGCGGCGGAGTTCATCAAGGCGAACCTGTATCGCGACGGGGTATTGTACCGGCGCTACATGGAGGGGGATGTGCGTCATGGCGGTACGCTCGACGATTACGTCTATACCATCCAGGGCTTCATCACCCTGTATGAGTCGACATTCGATTCAGGTTGGCTCGACCTGGCCGTGCGCCTGCAGGAAGCCCAGAACGAGCTCTTCGCGGACGAGGCGGGCGGGTATCACTATACGCCGCGGGACGCGGAGCATCTTATCGCGCGGGTAAAGGATTTTTTCGACGGGGCGATGCCGAATTCGAACGCCGTTTCGGCTCTGAATCTCCTCAGGCTTCATCGCCTGACGCGCGACGACGCCCACCTCGGACGCGCGCTCGGAGTCTTCGGCGCCTCGGCGGCCCTCATGCGCGCGCATCCGTCGGCTTTCTCCCAGATGTTCATCGCGCTCGATTTTCATCTCGCTCCGCCCTTCGAGGTCGTAATCGCGCGCGGTCCTGCCTCGGACGAGGCCGTCCGGGCGGCCGCCGCAATACGGCGGAATTTCGCCCCCTCGCTCGTCATCGCCTCCGGTGACGGTGTGCCGATGGCGGATGGCCGGCCGCCGGGAGGGGAAGGCTTCCTGTACCTCTGCCGCGATACGGCCTGCCTCGCGCCGACCGCGGACATCGAGGCCGTACTCGCGGCGCTCGACGACGTAAACGCGTACGGACTGGAGGACTGAATCGGTTGCCGTATTCAGGGACGCTGAATATCTAAAAAATCTTATTGACCGATCAACGCGCGAATATATGATTCACTCTGAGACCGTGATGCCGCCCCGGCGTATTGCTTTGTAAACCCGCGCCTACTTCGTTTGCCGGCAGTTTCTTCGGGACATCAGGCCGAACTGTACTCCATACACAGGGGATCACGCGGATGATCACCGAAGAAAACTATATTCGGAGCCTCTCAAAGGCCATAGCGGTGGAGCGTCGATGTCAGGGCATGTCGCAGGAGCGCCTCGCCGAGCTCTGCGATCTGCATCGCAATTCGATCACGCTCATCGAGCGCGGACTGAGCGATTTTACCATCGTAACCTTCTCGAGGCTCTGCCTTGCTCTGGGAATCAGCCGGTGCGGTCTCGATCATACAAGGGAGCGAGCCTTTATAATCAATAACGGCCCCAAGGGGCCGCCCCTGTCGGATCGCATGGTCACCGAGACCATCGCCTATTTCATTGATTACCTCAGACTCAGGTACGATATCTCGAGAGAACGGCTTGCCCTGCTTGCCGGCGTTCATCGAAATACCATCGCGCGCATAGAAGATGCCACGATCGCGGCGCGCGTCGGGACGCTTGTGCGCCTGTACCGCCATTTCGGGGTCGCCGAGGCCAACATGACTTCTCCAGAATACAACGGCTCCGTCGACCGCACAGTGTATGGTGTCACATTGCGCTGTATTGACCCCTCCGACGAATCAGCTATATTCATGCTGGAAGACAGATCACGCGCGCGGTATATGAACCGTTAAAGCCGCACTGTACGCGTTCGGCAATCCGCGCGGCGGCTGTGATCATCTAAGCATGGAGGAAAATCATGCATAAACAGCACGTATGCCTGGTCGCTCTGGCGGTTTTCGTCTTGTGGTCGTTCGGCGCGGCCCCTCTGTCGGCGGAAGCGCCGTCGGGCAATTTCGCGGTGGCGCGTCTGGGATATGTCCCGTTTACGAACGTCGTGTTCGGCAACGGGACGGGCAGTACCGATTCTCCGTGGGATCCGGATTCCAGGCCGTCCGGTTTTGTCTCCCGCGGACCGGCATTTAATATCGAATACAATATCAACGCGGCCCCGGTGCTCATAGCGCTGGGTCTTGAATACAGGCTGTTGTGGACGAAACTCTCGTTTACGGAGGGGGCGCCGGGCTCGAAGAATACCTTCGATGACGGCATGCAGCACTTCATACTGCCGATGGTGATGGCGAAGTATATGACGCCCGGCGGAACCTATGTCGGAGTCGGGCTTTCAGGCAAGCTGCTCGTCGCCGCTGAAAGGCTGAAACCGATGAGCGAGAACGTGGAGTACGAACAGATGTTCGACTACTGGGGCGTGGCGGTCGTCGGTTATATGGCCAAAATTGGTGATGGGCTGTTCATCGATTTACAGGGTCGCTTCGGCTATAATTTGACCAATTCGCAATATACGGAGTTGAAAGACAAGGATACCGCGGAAACATCATTCTTCGACGTTAAATCCTCTCACGACGCGGCGTTCTATGCCGGTGTCGGCCTGAGTCTGTAGCGCTTCGTGTAGATTCGGGACTTCGTGAATTTCACGGCCCGCCGGTCCGCCGGCGGGCCGTGCGCGTTCAGGGGCGCGAAGAGCGCAACTCCCTATTTAAAGCGATTTTTACCGCGTCGCGAATTCGATCATCGTCGCCAGGACCTCGCGCGCCAGAACCGGATCGTCGCGATAATCGGGGCAATGACGG
>CAZVEG010000127.1:0-10114 GCA_964625625.1 uncultured Leptospirales bacterium
ATACATGCCGGGACAAGGGTGGAGTCGGTGGTGTTTTCGGGATGGCGGGCCGTGGGTGTGAAGGCGGGCGGGAAGATACACCGCGCCGACCGCGTGGTGATCAACGCGCCGGTACAGCAGGCGGCCTCACTCATCCCGGCGAAGCTTCTGGATAAAGGATACGCCGCGCGCTGCAGAAAGCTCGTCCCCACCTCGGGCGTGTTCGTCGACGCGGCGCTCGGCTCGATGGTGTCGGACCTCGACGGCCTCATCTACACGACGAAGCCGGCGGCGTACGGATGCATCACCTCCAGCCTTTCGCCGGGTATAGCCCCGGAGGGGAAGCAGCTCCTCACCATGTTCTACCCGACCTCGATAGAGGATATGAAAAACAGGGCCACGGCCGCCAGGCGCAAGAAGGAGCTGTGGGCGGCGGTGCGGCGCGTCTTTCCGGGGATCGAGAAGCATGTGCTGTGGAAGCGCGAGTGCGCGCTTCCCATGATCGACGGTGTGCAGGTCAACGTAGACCAGACGGAGGAAAAACGCCCCGGCGTGCGCGTTCCGGGCCTCGAGGGCGTGTACCTTGTGGGCGATTCGGTCGCGGCGCCCGGAGCGGGCGGTGACGTGGGGAACGAGTCGGTGCTTATTGCCTATCGGGCCATTACCGGGAAAGAGCTGTAGGCCGGGAGTGCTCCGGGGGGCGTCAGGAGGAGGCCTCGCGCTCCTTCGCCCTTACCAGCCGGGCGAGCAGCTCGTTATACGGCGCGGCGACGCCGGCCTCGCGCCCGAAGCGCGCGAAGGCGCCGTTGATACTGTCGATCTCGGTGCGCCTTCCGGCGCGCAGGTCCTGAAGCATGGAGCAGAGGTTGGCGGCCGTTTTCCGGCACACCTCGCGTGTCGCCTCCATCATTTCAACCGCGTCGAGGGCGATTCCCTTCGCGGCGGCGACCGGCACGCATTCCTTTATGACGGATTCCTGTACGATGAGTGCGTCGGGAAGCTCGAGTAGCCTGCCGTTGGGAACGTCGAGGAGCGCCCCGAGCGGGTTGATCGCCGCGTTGATGACGGCCTTCCGCCAGACGACCTCGTCGGGCCGATCGTGCGTTTCGACCGGCACGTTCGCGCTCTCCAGAAGCGCGCGCACCGATTCCACCGCCCCGGCGTTCGGCCCGCCGATCACCACGCTCCCGCTTCCCCCGTAGACGACCGTATGCTCGTCGACGCGCGTCGCGCCGATGGTCACCGAGCCGCACACTACGCGCTCCGGCGGAACGAGCCGCTCGATCGTCTCGCGGTTACCGATACCGTTCTGAAGGCTCACCACCACCGCGCCGCCCCTTAAAAAAGGCGCGATGTCGTCCATGGCCTCGCCGGTGGAGTAGCTTTTAACGAAGAGGAACACGACGTCGCACGAGGAGAGAATGTCGGGCGCGCCTGAGGCCTCCGAGCGGAACACGCGGTCGCCCGAGGGCATGCGCACGGTGAGGCCCTCGGCAAGCGCGCGCGCGGCGCGTGCGTCCTTCTCGTACACGGCGTACGCCCTCCCCTCGGCGTTGAAGAAGGAGGCGAAGAGAGAGCCCACCGCCCCCCCGCCGACGATACCGGCCTTCACGGCTCAGCTCTCGAAGACGGCCCCCCGGTCGGCCGAGGAAACCAGCTTCGCGTAGCGGCTCATGTAGCCGGTGGTGATGTTGGGCTCGGGGGCCTTCCACGCGGCCAGGCGCTTCTGTATCTCGGCGTCGGAGAGCCTGACGTTGAGTTTCTTGGCGGGGATATCGATCTCGACGATGTCGCCGTCGCGCACAATCGCGATCGGACCGCCCGCGGCCGCCTCGGGCGACACGTGGCCTATCGACGAGCCGCGCGTCGCGCCGGAGAAGCGGCCGTCGGTTATGAGTGCCACGTCCTTGTCCAGGCCCATGCCGGCGATCACCGAGGTGGGCGTCAACATCTCGCGCATGCCGGGGCCCCCGCGCGGCCCCTCGTAGATGATGACCACCACGTCGCCCTTCTTGATCTTCCCTCCCATAATGCCCTTCATGGCCGCCTCCTCGGAGGTGAAGACCTTCGCGGGCCCGCTGTGCCTGAGCATGGACGGGTCGACCGCTCCCTGCTTCACGATGCAGCCGTCGGGCGCGATGTTGCCGGTGAGCACGGCAAGTCCCCCGTCGGCGTGGACCGGCGCCTTGACGCGGCGTATCACCGACTCGTCCAGAATGTCGCGTCCGCGGAGGTTATGCGCGTGGGTCTTTCCGGTAACGGTGAGGCAATCGCCGTGGAGCAGCCTGTTGCGCAATAGCTCGCTCATCACCGCGGGGATGCCGCCGGCGTCGTGCAGGTCTTCCATGGCGTGGGTGCCGGCTGGGGCTATCGTGCACAGGTGCGGCGTGCGCTCCGACACGGGGTTGATGTCTTTCAGGGTGATGGGAAGGCCCGCGTAGTGCGCTATGGCCGGTATGTGCAGCGCCGTGTTCGACGAGCCGCCTATGGCCATGTCCACCGCCAGGGCGTTCTCTATGGCCTTTCGCGTTACGATCTTCCGCGGCGTGATGTTCTTCTTTACCAGGTTCATGATGAGCTTACCGCTTTCCTTGGCAAGCCTGATGCGGTCGGCCATTACGGCCGGTATGGTGCCGTTATAGGGCAGGGCGAGGCCCAGCGCCTCGGTCAGGCAGTTCATGGAGTTGGCGGTGAAGAGCCCGGCGCACGAGCCCGCCCCCGGACACGCCGCGCACTCAATGGTGTGGAGCTCGTTCATACTGATGGTCTTCTTTGCCGCTTTTCCCACCGCCTCGAACACGTCGTTGAGCGTGATCTTCTGCCCTTTGTGTCTTCCGGCGAACATGGGCCCGCCGCTCACGACGATGGAGGGGATGTTGACGCGCAGCGCGCCGATCAGCATGCCCGGGATGATCTTGTCGCAGTTGGGAACCAGCACCATGCCGTCGAAGGGGTGGCCCATGGCCATGATCTCGATCGAGTCGGCGATAAGCTCGCGCGAGCCCAGGGAATACTTCATGCCCCTGTGGTTCATCGCGATGCCGTCGCACACCCCGATGGTCGAGAACTCGAGCGGCGTGCCACCCGCCGCGAGGATGCCTTTCTTTACGGCCGCAACGATCGTGTTGAGGTGTATGTGGCCGGGAATTATCTCGTTCGCGGAATTGGCTATGCCTATTATCGGACGCGCGAGCTCCTCGTCGGTAAGCCCCGCCGCGCGGAAGAGCGAGCGGTGGGGCGCCTTTTCCAGTCCTTTTTTCATTACATCGCTTCTCATCGTGGGTCTCCGTTGTGTTCGTGTGTTCGCGGGTTCAGGCCGCGGGCGCGCCGGGCGCGCGACCTGCCCCGCGCGTGTCTTCACGATGCGGGCGCAAAGGGGGGCTGTCAAGGGTTTTTGCGCACTCACCCCGCCTGTTTATTTATGATACCGGGTGTTTTTATTTCGCTTTGTGTCGAGATAAGCCAGGTGGCCGGGCGCCGCACTGAGCCTGTCGAAGTGTAGCCGCAGGCGTATCGAAACCGCTTGCGTCGCACGTATTATGATGCTATCGGCCGCTCTGCCTGCAAAGGTCCATGCAGGGCGCATGCGTTGATTTGTATAATTAATAAATAAGATTTGACATAAATGTAACCAGTGGTTACATGAGTAACCACTATACTCAGTAATAATACAATAATACATCCGTGGAGGTATGGCATGGCGGTAAATATCGGCGCGATGTTCTCGAACAGGGCGAAACTGTCGCCCGGGCTGGAGGCCTTTGTCGGGGAGGCCTATCGGTACACCTACTACGAGACGAACCGGCGGATAAACGGATTGGCGGCCTTTCTGAAAAAGAACGGGATATCCGCGGGCGACAGGGTGGCCGTGCTCGGGAAGAACAACGAGCATGTTACCACGACCATGTATGCGGCGCTTAAAACCGGCGCGATCTTCGTTCCATTGAACTACCGGCTGCAGGCTCCGGAGCTAGTGTACATTCTCAACAACTGCGGCGCCTCCCTGCTCGTGTACGATGATGAATTCGGCCCCATCATCGAGAAAATCCGGAAGGAGATACCGGTAAAGCATTACCTGAAGGCGCTGGGAAAAGAAAGCGCCGGCGGATTTGAAGAGTCGCTTGCCGGCATGCCGGCCGATGAACCGGAAATAACGGGCGGGGGTGACGATCCGGCGGTCATTCTGTACACGTCGGGAACCACGGGGAATCCCAAGGGGGCCATTCTCACGCACAACAACCTGTTCTGGGCCTCGCTCGGTCTCATGCACTCAATAAACTGGTTCCATAAATACCGCTTCCTCTCAATAGCCCCGCTTTTTCACAGCGGCGGCCTGGCCCCCATGATGGGCAACGTCCACGCCGGAGCGACCACGGTGTTCCTGCCGGATTTCGATCCGGTGAAGGTCTGGAACGTCATACAGAAGGAAAAGATCAATTTCATGATGTCGGTGCCCGCGATGCTGAGCTTCATGCTGCTGGTCCCCGGCATAGACAAAATGGACCTCTCGTCCCTGGACCACATCGTATGCGGCGGCTCCATGGTGCCCCAGAGCCTCATCCTCACCTACAAAGACATGGGCATAAAGGTGGAGAACGTATTCGGCATCACCGAGTATACCGGCGCGGTGACCTTCTGGACGCACGACATGGACATGGACCGGTCAGACTCGGTGGGGCTTCCCGTTTTTCACGGCTCGGTCAGGATTCTGCAGCCCGGCACCGGCGCGGTGCTGCCCGCCGGTGAGGTCGGCGAGATATGCGTCTCCGGCCCGCAGGTGTTCGGCGGGTACTGGGGAAACGCGGAGGCCGGCGCCGCGGTCCTCAAAAACGGACAGTATCTTTCGGGAGACCTGGGAAGGATGGATGAAGACGGCTACCTCTACGTGGTCGACCGCCTGAAGGACATGATCGTGAGCGGCGGCGAGAACATCTACCCCGCCGAGCTGGAGCGCGTGATAAAGACGCATCCCGGCGTGGCCGAGGTCGCCGTGGCGGGGAAAAATGACGCCAGATGGGGGGAGGTGCCCGTGGCGTTCATCGTAAAGAACCCGAACGCGGAGATCCGCGAGGAGGAAATAATAAAACTGTGCAAGGAAAACCTGGCGTCGTATAAATGCGTAAAGGAAATCCGCTTCATCGACGCCGTTCCCAAAAACGCGCTCGGCAAGGTGCTCAAGCGCGAACTGAGACGGCAGCTGGCCGGATGATGGCATGATTGAGCGTATCAGAATCAGCGAAGGAGGAGCATATGACACTGCCGAACCGAAATAACCCCTATACATTCAACGAATTTCTCGAATGGAGAAGGAACGTCGATTACTACGCGGACGATGAATTCGTACAGAAGGTGCTCAGACACTACTCCGGCGCGGACTGGGAGGAGGTGGACAGGGAGGCCCGCGACATATCGAAGAAGGCGTCGTTCCGGTGGCGCGACATGGCCGCGTCGATAGCCGCGCCCGAGAAGCGGCCGTACATGACGCACTACGACGGCCACCACAACCGCATCGACCGGATCGTGCGGCCGCGCGAGACGGAGATAATGGAGAAGGAGATCTTCGGCGAGCTCCTGTTTTCGGACAGGTATTCCCCCTGGGTCAAGCTGATAAGGATGATGATCGTCTACCAGAACGGCGAGGCCTGCGTGGCCTGCCCCATGACCTGCACCGAGGGGCTGGTAAAACTCCTGGAGAAATACGCCGACACCACGGAAACCAGGCGCATTCTTCAGCACTGCAGGGAGGGCATCGACGGCGACGTGGCCATAGGCGCCCAGTACCTTTCCGAGATACACGGCGGTTCCGACGTGCCGGCCAACGTCCTCGAAGCCGTTAAAGAGGGAGACACCTGGCGCCTGTACGGAAGCAAGTTTTTCTGCTCGGCAACGCACGCCGATTACGTCGTCGTTACGGCCAAACCGGTCGGCTCGGAAAAGGTGGCCCTTTTCGTGATGCCGTCGTGGCTTCCCGGCAACAAGGAAAAGGAGATCCGCAACGGCTACACCATCGACCGCATCAAATGGAAGATGGGCACGAGCGAGCTCACCACCGGGGAGCTCACGTTCAACGGCGCCATCGCCTACCCCGTGGGGCCGCTGGACAGGGGGGTCGCCAACGTGGTCGGCATCGTGCTCACCTATTCGCGGCTCACCGTGGGGCTCTCGGCGGCGGCGTTCATGACGCGCGCGGTCCGCGAGGCGAAGAAGTACAGCGAACTGCGGGAGGCCTTCGGCGTCACCATCGGCAGGTTCCCCATGGTGAAGGCCCAGATTCAGGACATCGAAAATGCAACCAGGAGAACCACGGCCGGCGCGTTCAGGCTCTACGGCGAGTTCCTGTCCCTTGAGGGCGGAACGGGGACCGGCATCGCGGCGGACGCGCCCATCGAGCAGAAAAAAAAGAGCTTCAGGGTGCGCGAGCTCATCATGCTCCAGAAAATGGCGGCCTCGTGGGATTCGACCGATGTGATAAGGAAGGCGATGTCCATTTTCGGCGGGCACGGCGTTATGGAGGATTTCTCATCCCTCCCGCGCCTGTACCGCGATTCGGCGATAAACGAGCTGTGGGAAGGCCCGCGCAACGTGCTCCTCGCCCAGATCCACAACGATCTGAAAAAGGTTTCGGCCTGGTACGCCCCGGAGGAGTTCGTGAAAGATGTGTTAAAAGACGCGGATGCGGCGCTGGTCGAGGCGTACGCGCAGGAGATCGGACAGCTCGTGTCGCATCCCAGTCTCTTCCAGGACGACGAAAAGACCGTGGAGGTCTGCCGCATGTGGGACAATTTCTGCCACCGGCTCTATCATTCGTACCAGGACTGCGCGCTGGCGGAAGTCGAGGGCACGGTGCGGGCGCAGAGCCCGGCACGATAAGGCGTATGCCGCCGGCCGGAGGGGAGAGCGTTCGCTTTTCTTCCGGCCGGTTTCTTCGCTCCTTCCGGCGGTGAACCATCCCGTTACGGGTTTACTTCGGCTCCTTGAATCTGAGGGCTATTATTTTGCCGAGCTTCCGCATGTGCGCCGCCACATCTTCCCTGCTTCTGCCGGGATAATTTCTGAAGGTTATGAGCACCCCGTTCATGGCGGCGAAATACGCGTGGGAGAGCATGCGCACGTTTCCCTTCGCGTTCATCTTGACGAACAGCCGGTCCATCTGGTCCAGCAGCAGCCGCTCGGCGGCGTTGAGTCGTTCTATGAGCTCCGCGCCCAGGGTGCCGTCCAGCATGAAGTGCGTCATCATGCGGAAATAGGTGTCGTTGTCGATGAGGTAGTTGATGAACTTCTCGGTCACCCGTTCTATGCTGACGGTTTTGCCCTCGCTTATGAGCTCGCCGAGGAAGTGGATTATTTTCTCCGCGCCCTTGAGGAAGGCCTCCACAAAAAGGGTCTGCTGGTCGGGGAAGTAGCGGTATATGGACGCGTGGGATATCCCGGCCTCCCTGGCTATATCGCGTATGCTCACCTCGGCGAACGGCCTGGTCGCGAATACGCGCTCGGCGGCCGCTATTATGGCGTCCTGCCGGGCCTTTCGTTCGCGCTTTTTCATGGAGCTGAATGAGGTTTCGCGTTCCGTTTCCATTTTCGCCTGTCGTTTCCGGTTTTCCGATGTATATCACAGAAATCAAATGATTGCAAATCTGTCGTCAATTATTTTTGCTTCGTGGAGAATATTGCCTGAATGCTTCATGATGCAGAACGAATCCTCTCAGCCGCCGCGCCGGCGAAAGACGCGACCTCCTGTCGCTTCGCCGGCATTAGCACATCCTGTGCGTCACAGCTCTACTTTGATAAAGGGGAGCCCTGTTGAGATACCGGTTGGTATCTGGCATGGCCGGGAAAAAAACCTGCAGCGCATCCAACAGGAGCCTCCTTTACTAAAGGAGGCGGGTGGATTCGTTGCGCCGTTGGAAGCCGGCCGGCGCGACCGGTAACGTCTATTCCCTTCCGGCCACTATCGCGAATACGTCCGTTTCGCCCGTATGGGCTTCCCCGGAAACATCGGCATAGAATTCGGTTATACGTAAGCCGCTGGCCGCAAACTCCCCGGTAATCGTATCCCTGTCAAAGCATTGCGCCCAGTTGTATATGTGTTTTTCCAGTTCTTCCGTGTAGACGGAGTACCTGTCGAGCAGCAGTTTTTCTTCCTCGTATTTGAAGGTGGTATGAAAGCAGTAATAGTCGTCCGCGCTCCAGAATCGATCCATATAGTTAAACCCGTACGCGGCCCGCTCTTTCGTTTTGTGGAAATAGCGGTGCGAGTACACATCGAGGAGTACGGCCCCTCCGGGGTTCAGCAGGCGGCGGAATTTTTCCAGCAGTGTCCTTCTCTGCGACGGGCCGAGCGCGGTGTAATCACACATGATCATGGTTATCAGGTCGAAGGTGCGATCGGTCTGGTATTCCAGGTAGTTGGCGTGTATGTAGTCTATCGATACGCCGCTTTCGGCCGCCTTCCCGCGCGCGTACGCGAGTGAGTTTTCCGAAAAATCGATACCCGTCACCGACGCGCCGCTTTTCGCGAGGCGCAGCGCATACAATCCCGGTCCGCATCCGAAATCGATCACGGCGCTTCCCGTTGCGAGCTTGAAGTGTTCGATGATCCAGCGTGCCGATTTATCGATGAACTCCATGCTTCGCGACGCGGCATCGATGGTCTGGTCGAGATGGAACTCGAGCATCCTCTCGCGCGTGTATTCGTCGGTCCATAATTCTTCGGCGGTATAGCGTTCGAATGGTCGGGGTTTTCTGTTTATCTCCCTCAGCTCGTTGAACATGCGGTTGTTCCTCGTGGTGTGGTTTGTGTGGACGTTCTTTTATGGTGCAGCGCGGCGTTTCCACTTCGTTTCTTTTCAGTCCGTGCCGCGCAGAAAACAGACAAAAACCTGAAAGATGGGGCGCTCGTTTTCTCCGCCGTATATCATGTAGTGGATTCCCTTGTTGTAGTAGTGGAATTCGCGTTTTTCGCAGTTGTCAAAATGAATTATGAGGTCTTCGATTTCGTATTCATCGCATTGCCAGTCATTTCAAAAAATAATCCACATGCTCGAAGACATCCCGCTGAATTTGCTCCCGTTCCTCCCTGTCGGTGACGGAATTAAAATCGGCGACGGCCCTGGGGCCGTAATGATCAACCGACGCGAACTTCTCCGATATGTTTTGAAGGCTTTCGGCAACCAGTTTGTTGCCACGGTGAGGTTTGAATTCACCGATGAGGGCGTCGAGACCACCGGGATAATACTTGAGACAGTAATAAATATCGTACGAATCTTTTTCCTTGAGACGATCGGCTATTGCCATGCCCTTCATGACGATAAAGGGGACCACCGACGCGACGCGGACGCGGGCGGAGTCCCGGGCGCCGCCGGGGAGGGTGCCTTCAATGGTCAGTTCTTCATTCATTTCGAAGGCGATTTCGCATCCGCGCGCCTTGCGGGCGCGGATATCCTGTACCGGCTGAGTGCGATGGCTTTTACCCGTACCAGCGTACTCGCCCGCGAGGAAATCGACCTCAACCACAATATCCTGTCCTTCCACCGGAACGATACGGTAAAAGATATACGGCTGTTTTTCGTCTTCGGTGTAACCCCGGCTTTCAAGAAGGGTCTTGATGGTATTATAGGTGTCCTCCCTGACAGTACGGTGATCAAGGGCAATATCTATATCGATGCTTCCCACATGCCCTTCCGCTCCCGACGGAAGAAGGAGGGCGGGCACCCAGCCGCCGACGATTATCATTTCATCACGGTACTCGCCGAGCATGCGCACCAGTTCAAGCATGACGGCACGCGCGGCAAAAACCTTCATCACATCATAATCGATACGAGTTACCATGTTCTCACGATTACCTGTTTTAATATCGCATCAGCCGCTTCCTCCCCGCGACCTTTGTATTTTTTCAAATCAAGATACAATTGTACCGGCGAGACGACACGTATGTCGTTTCCCGCACTCCCATGGTAAACTCCCTCATCATAAGGAACGAGCAGGGTTACATTGGCCCCGCTTGCGACCTTTTTTAAACTAAGGGCGCTCTCCAGACCGTCATCAATAACGGATACATAAGCCATGACACGCTGGCTCCGCACCGAAGGAGCGGTTCGATTTGCCCCGGAAAAGCCGGTAAGAGCATATTCTATAT
>CAZVEG010000128.1:0-9903 GCA_964625625.1 uncultured Leptospirales bacterium
TCGGCTACCGACAGTTCAGCGGCTCGGGCGGCCAGGGGGATTTCGTACGCGGAGCCGCCTGGTCCAGGGGAGGACGATCGATCCTCGCCTTCCACTCGACGGCCTCGGGTGGAAAGATATCAAAAATAGTGCCGCTGATAGACGAAGGCGCGGCGGTGACCACCCCCCGAACCGACGTTCACTTTATCGTTACCGAGTACGGGATCGCCGAGCTGTATGGAAGGACGGTGAAGCAGAGGGCCGAGGCGCTGATCGCGATCGCCCATCCGGACTTCCGCGAAGAGCTCTCGAAACGCTTTCACGAGAGGTTTACACGATAAGACGAAAAACCGTCAAAGAACGGAGCAGCACGCATGAAAATGTCCGGGGGGGCGGTCTCACCCAAACGACCTGAAAGACATGATAAATAGACAGGAGGAGGCTTGAGTATGAGTATCAAGAGAGAGTTCGGCGCGGTCCAGCCCGGCATACCCCTGGGCCCGCTGACGCTGAGAGTACCGTTTATTCATTACCGATTCGAATGGGCCGATTTCGCCCAGGGGCTTCTGATGTGCACCGTATGCCTTTCGATAATAACGGTGCTCACCGCCAAGCTCGGCATGTCTTTCGAGGTCGCACTGGCCATCGTTATCCTCAACGGGGCCCTGTACCTGGCGCATGTAACCTTCGGCGACCCGGTTGTACCGGGCTGGGTTACTCCCGCCATTCCGCTCCTGATCGCCTACTGCGAGACCTTCCCGGTCGGAGCCGAGCGCATGCAGGCGCTGATAGCGTTCGAAATGACGTTCGGCGTGTTCTGCATCTTCCTGGGGATTACGGGGCTCGCCAAACGCTTCATCGCGCTGATTCCCAACGCCGTGCAGTCGGCCATTCTCATCGGCGCAGGCTTCGCCGCCATCATGCTCATCTTCGATCCAGCGAAACAGGGCATACGGAGCTTCAGCACCAGCCCGCTGACCATCAGCGTCTGCGTGGGTCTTGCCTTCTATCTCATTTTTTCCGAAAGCTTCAAGGCTTTCCGCCGCAAACACAGATGGGCTTATTATCTCGGCAATCTCGGTATGATGCCGGCGCTCGCCCTTGCCGTCATTCTGGGACCGCTGTTTGGCGAGCTCCCCTGGCCGACTTATGATGGAAGCATTTTCACCTCCCCGGATTTTGCCACCCTCTGGAAGGATTTCACGATTCTCGGCGCCATTCCCTTCCCGCCGCTCGATATGTTCATCTCGGGCATCCCGATGGTGATCAGCGCCTATATCGTGGTATTCGGCGACGTCATTCAGAGCCAGGCCCTTCTCGACGACGCCCAGAAGTACCGTCCCGATGAAAACGTTAACTACAATCCCAACAGGTCGCACATCATCTTCGGCGGCAGGAACCTCATCATGAGCGTTGCCGGTCCCGACATCTCGATGTGCGGTCCCCTCTGGGCCGCCATGCAGGTGGTGGTATGCGAACGATACAAGCATGGCCCCAAGGCCATGGAATCCGTCAACGGCGGCGCCGGTTCGTTCCGCTGGGGAACGTTCACCGGTTATTTCTTCGCCCCCATCGTCTCGACGGTCAAGCCGATCCTCGGGGTCGGGCTCGCATCCACCATGCTGATCCAGGGTTACGTCAGCGTGCGCGTCGGTGTGCTCAAGTCACGGGCCTTCAACGACCTGGGCATCGCGGGCGTCGCGGGGGCTATCCTCGCGGTCCGCGGCGCCTCGTGGGGACTCTCGGCCGCCCTCATACTCACCGCGCTCGTATACATCAGCAAGAACTGGAAGAAGGCATACGAACAGGAAGAACCGGTGTTCCCCTGCGATTCCCCCGAATGCATAGCCAGGGAAGTGAAGGAGACCATGGGGAACGCGCATTGATCGATCAACCGGGGGGAGGCAGCATGGGGCCGCGCCGCTCCCGGCCTCAGGCAAACGATCCCGTCCGGGCCCTTACCTGATCAACGAGTGCCGCGGATACCTGCGCCGCGGCACTCGTTTTTTTATTGATGGACGACAATAAAAGCACATGTCATTATCGGGCGGGACGGGAAGACTACGAATCCGCGATCCGCAGACGAAACACGACGCCAGGAACGGAATACCAAACACGAGAACGGAGAGCGCGGCCAATGGCATATATTGAAGGTAAAATGATGGCTGAAAACGCCGGCGCCGGCGCGAAACGGCTTGCCATACTCTCCCTTTCCGGCGCGCTGGTGGTGCTGCTCGTCTTTCTGCTCCCGGCGACAAGTTGGACGGTCTTTTCAACCGTCACGCTCGCGGTCGTTTTGTGCCTCATTATCGCCTACATGTATTTCAGGATGGACCCGTACGCGTGGAAGCGGATCTTCGACAGGCCGGGCTATGAACGCCTGCGCGAGCTCGACCGGCGCGTGATTGAATCGCTCCGGCGTCTCGACGACTCATGCCTGGTGCTGGTCAACACCACGGTCGAGTTGTTCCACATCGAGTACCTGGTGGTTTCCCGGAAGGGAGTATACCTGCTGTCGAAAATAGAAGGGACGGGAATGACGGGGTGCGAAAACGGAATTCCCCGCGTTGGAGAGCATTCCCTGGAAAAGGAGGTGGCACTGCTCTGGCGAACCTGCCACTTCCTGGGCATCCTGATGAAAAAAACATACCAGGTTGATGTATTGCCGCACCCGGTACTGGTTTCGTCCGACACCGGAGCCTTCATCATGGACAACTGCGCGGAAATCACCATAACATCCTGCGAGAGCATTCCATCGGTCATCACGCGTGCTTCCGGGCCGCCGCTTCCGGAGGGAGCGGCCGAAAACTTCGCGTATTTCATAAAGACCAGATATATGTCCGCCGGATGAAATGCCGCCGGACGCGATGGAGGGTGAAAGCGCCCGTGCATGAGGAGAAAGGAATACGGAAACCGGGGACACGCCGCGGCGCGCCCCCGGTAATGATGTATCAGATATCCTTCAGCTTTACGTTCTTCTTGATAAGCTCGGCGATCAGATTTATGTTCGCCGTGTTGTCCCTGGTCAGAAGCGGCTCCATGGCGTCGATCTGCCTGGCAACGTTGTAGATATCGTCCGAAACGAGCAGGAGCGGGATATTCAACTCCGACGCCTTCGCGATGATATTCGAAGGAGGCAGGATGTTGTTCGTCAGCAGCACGCCGGAGGTCTTCGTTTCGAGCGCGGTGATGATCATGTCGCCGCGGTCACCCGTAGTGACGATGAGCTTGTTCTCACGATTGAACAGCGGGTTGCGCATCGCCTCGTTCGTCGACATCGCGCCCACGAAGATGTTCCTGACAAAATTACTCAGTCCGCGCTCGCCGCTGATCACCTTCGCGAAGAGATATTCCGAGAGGTAATCCATGGTGAAACCCGTAAGCTCGCTCTCGTAAGGGATCACCCCCAGCACCTTCACGCCGAGGTCGGTGATGCTTTTAAGGTATGTGCTGTTGAAGTCGTCGATATCATGCACCTTGTTTATGATAACACCGCGAAAATCGACTCCCGCCATGTCGACGCTTTTCTTGACGAAAGTGATATCGTCGATGACGGCGTCCTCGTTACCGCTGGCGACAAGCAAAAACTTTGCCTTCAGGTTTTTCGCGAGCGAGATCGCATCGAGGTACACCGACACGCCGTACTGTAAATCGCGCCCGGCCTCGATGAAGAGCATGTCACGCCCGGTGGAGGCCTTGCTCACCATGTCGTCGAGCCTGCCCTTGATGGTATCATCGCTGTACATGTATCTCAGCTTGGAATGCTCGAAGCCGATCGTCACGTCTTCGGGATTGTCCTTGGCGTCGAGGATGTACGTTATAAGCCCCGCGTCATAGTCCCACGAACGTTTTTTTCTGTACACCAGCCGGTCTCCCAGCGGTTTGATATAGCCGTACTTCTTGCCGAGCGCCTTCGCAAGGCCCACGACGATGCTTGTCTTTCCCGCGCTTCTCCTCGTTGAAGCAATTACTAATCTGTCCATCGGCCCCTCCTGCGTGAGTTTATCTATAGTAATTTTGCGCGCAATAATACCTGAACATTACAGCCGCATGGAGTGTTTACAGCGCACACTCCCTAAAGCCTCTGTCGTTATAATATAACGACCCCAAAAATCCCTGTAAAGCACTTATTTCTAGTTTTTTTTAAATAATAGGATTTTACCATGCATATACACAAAAAACAAATATGCACAATTGAACAGCAAATGGAGATGTTCCCGTGGTTATATCTGGCAATGCACGGATGACCGCTCCCACCTCTCCGGCGAGAGACCCGGCAAAATAAAAGGCGGGATTCCGCATCCCGCCTTTTGCCGGCCCAGACCCCCGGATATACGGCCCCGCGGGCCGGAATATGCCCGTCAGATTTCCTTGATCTTCACGTTCTTCTTTATGAGCTCCGTGAGCAGGTTGATATTCTCGGTGTTGTCCCTGGTAAGGAGCGGCTCCATGGCGTCGATCTGCCTCGCCACCTGGTACGTGTCCGACGGCACCAGAAGCAGCGGTATGTTCATCTCGGACGCCTTGGAGATGATGTTCGAAGGCGGCAGAATATTGTTGGTGAGCAATATCCCGATGGTGCTCTTGTCGAGCGCGGCCAGCACCATGTCGCTGCGATCACCGCTGGTAACGACAAGACGGTTTTCTTTGTTAAACAACGGGTTGCGCATGGCCTCGTTCGTGGACATCGCCCCCACGAAGATGGTCTTTACGACGTTGTTCAATCCACCCTCTCCGGCTATGACCTTCGCGAAAAGACATTCCGAAAGATAGCCGACGGTAAAGTTCTTCAGGTCGGGTTGCATCGGGACGATGCCGAGCACCTTAACGCCGGTTTTCTCGACGGCCGGAAGGTACGTGGCGGTGAAGTCCTCCAGATCGTGCACCTTGTTGATTATGACCCCGCGGAAATCCACCTTGCCGAGCCCGACATAATTTTTGATGAACATGATGTCATCGACGATGGAATCGTCGTTTCCGCTGACCACGACCACCAGCTTCCCGCCGATGTTCTGCGCGAGCGATACCGCGTCAAGATGCACGGAAACCCCGTAGGAGAGATCTTTGCCCCCTTCGACAAAAAGAAGGTCCTTGTTCTTGCTGGTGTTGGCGACGAGCTCCTTGACCTTCTCGCCGATGCGCACTTCGTCGTACATGTAACGCAGCTTCGAATGCTCGAAACCGATGGTGATATCCTCCGGGTTCTCGTGGAGGCCGAGCACCTGCGTCACAAGGGCGGCGTCGTAGTCCCACAACCTCTTTTTGCGGTACAGCAGCCGGTCACCGAAGGGCTTGATGTAACCGTAGGTCTTGCCCATGGCCTTCGCCAGGCCCACTATAATGCTGGTCTTGCCGGCGCTCTCCCTCGACGATGAAATCACTATCTTGTCCATAGACCACCCCTTTTCTGTACGTTAAATTCAAAATAATTTCTATAAATCAATATTATCATCGAAATATAATATGTCAAGCTTTTCCAACTCTTTGCCGGCAATAGCCGCAACCGGCAGCGACACTGTTCCGCCGCGTTTAAAAAACAGCCCTTCCTCCGACCGCGGAAGAAGGGCTGCTTGAAGGCCGTGCGGCCAGATAATCCGGTATGGACTCGTCTTACTTCGTAATCAGAATCCGAACGTCGACCGCCTTTACTCCCTTGCCCTTCTCGTAAACCACGATCGGGTTGATCTCGATGTCGGATATCCTCGGAACCTTCCGGATAATCGTCGCCGCTTTGATGACGGAATCGACGACCACGTCGATGTCCTTCTGGTCCTCGCCACGCGCGCCGAGCAGCAGAGCATACGACCTGGTTTCCGATATCATCTTCAATGCTTCGCTCCTGTTGAGAGCCGCCGAGCGGAAGGCCACGTCCTTCATGACCTCCACGTAGATACCGCCCATACCGGCCATGACGATGGGGCCCATCTGCGGGTCCTTGCGGGCGCCGATGATGATCTCGGTCCCCTTCTTCACCATCTCGCAGACCTCGATACCGTCGATCACCGCGTCGGACTTGTAGGCCTTGCAGTTGCGCATGATCGCCTCATAGGCGTCCACAACCTCGTCCTTGTTCTCGATGTTGAGCGCCACGCCGCCGGCGTCGCTCTTGTGCAGGATGTCGCGCGAAACGACCTTCATGACCACCGGGTACCCGATCTTCTCGGCGCACTTCACGGCGTCGTCGATCGATTTCGCGATGGCCGCGCCGGGGATCATGATGCCCGCCGCCCTCATGACGTCCTGCCCCTCGTTGGCGAGGAGGAAGGTGCGCCCGTCCGAAAGGGCCTTGTCGATCACCTTTTCGATCGCGGCGAGATCGATCTTCGACTCGTTGATCGAATCATCGCGGCTCTTGTTGAAGTCGTGGTGACGATACAGGGCGCCCATGCACGAGATGGCGTCGTACGGGTCGGCGAAAACGGGTACGTTCTCGTTGCTCAGCGTAACGATGGCGTTTTCAACGGCCGATCCGCCAACGATCGCGTACACGACCGGCGTGCCGGTCTCCATGTGCTTCTTGTAGGTGTTGCGGATCATCGGCGCCAGGTTCTCGGAGTCGAACGTCGCCGTCTCGCAGTAGAGCGCCATGGTGGCGTCCATCTTGTCGCTTACGGCCGGGGCGGAAAGCGCCAGGTCGTACGCGGCCGAGTTCGCTCCGCCCGTAATGTCGATCGGGTTCTTGAGCGAACCGAACTCGGGGGTCGCCGGCGCGAAAACATCTTTAAGGATGGCCTGGTCGTCATAGAGCTCGACGCCGTACTTTTCGCACGCGTCGGTCGCCATAACGCCGATGCCGCCCCCGTTGGTGACGATGACGCCGCGATTGCCCTTGGGCTCCGGCGCGTTGGAAAGGAACTTGCACCAGTTGAAGGCCTCCTGCAGGCTTTCCGCCCGGAGCGCACCGCACTGTTTGAGGATGGCGTCGGTGATCTCGTCGGCGCCGGCGAGTGAACCGGTGTGAGAGGCGGCGGCCGCGGCCCCTCTCTTCGAGCGGCCGGACTTCAGGACGACGACCGGCTTGATCCTCGTCGCGGCCTTGAGGGCCTCGATAAAGCGCTCCCCGCCCTTGATGCCCTCCACGTACATTAAAATGACCTTGGTCATCTCGCTCCTGACGACATATTCGAGACAATCCGCCTCGTCGATATCTGCCTTGTTCCCGATCGAGACGATGGCCGAAAGGCCGATGTTGTTGACCGCGGTCTTGCCGATCATCGCGATGCCGAGCGCGCCGGACTGGGTAAGAATGGCCACGTGCCCGCGGGCGATTTCGGTGGCGGAGAAGGTCGAGTTGAAATTCGACGTGGCCGAGAACACGCCGAAGATGTTGGGGCCGAGGATGCGGGCGCCCTTCGACTTCGCGTAATCGACGATCTTGTGCTCGAGCTCGACTTCGCCCACTTCCGAGAAGCCCGAGGTGATGATCTGGATGTGCTTGACACCCTTGTCGGCGCATTCCTTCACCGCGTCGAAGGCGAGTTTCGCCGGAACGATGATCGACGCGACATCCACGTCTCCGGGAATGTCCTTGACGCTGTTAAACACCTGCTCGCCGAGAATCTCGCCGCCCTGCGGGTTGATGGGATATATCTTTCCCTTGAACCCGCCCTGCTTGAGGTTGCGGACCACGCTGAAGCCGATTTTACCCGGCTTGGATGACGCGCCTACGACGGCGATCGACCTGGGCTCGAACAACAGATTCATGTTTGATTCTTCCTTCATAGCGTTTCTCCTCTGAATTGCATCTTTAACTCATATACTCCCGCACCACTTCTCTTTTCTATAATGAAGCCCATCTTTTCGAAAAGATGGAGCATGGGCCTGTTCTCCACCAGCACCTCCGCGGTGAACCCCAACAAACCCTCTTTTTTTGCAAGATATGTCACAAAAGATAAAAGCTCCGTGCCCACGCCCTTGTTCTGGAAGTCGTCGCTGATTACAACGGCGACCTCGGCGGTGTGGGCGTATTCCTGCTTGCCGTACTGCGCGATTCCCACGACGCGGTCTTTCTGGAGCTGCTCGACCACGGCCAGGATCACCATCTCCCGCGTGTAGTCGATTATCACGAATTCCTGCAGCCGTTCGTGATGCATGTCCTTGCGCGTGGAGATAAAGCGCCGGTAAATGCTCCTGTCTGAAAGCGAATAGAAAAAATCCTTGAGCAGCGGCTCGTCGCTGATCCGTACGGGCCTGAGCAGCAGCTTCAGCCCCGCCTTGGTGGTCCGGTATACCTCCAGTGTTTCGGGATATTCTCCCTTCTTGCCGGGGATGAACGCCTGGTCTTTGTAGATGAGTCCGACCTTTTTGGCCTCTTCTATCAGCCACGGCCTGAACTTGGGATGAGCGATGGCGATGAGGTCCATGGCGCGTTCGCGGATGTTTTTCCCGTGCAGGTAGGCAATGCCGTATTCGGTGACCACGTAGTGCACGTCCCCGCGCCCCAGGGTAACGCCCGCGCCCTCGCTCAGGAAGGGCACTATCCTCGAGACCTCCCCGTCGTTCGATGTCGACCGCATGGTGAGAATCGTCTTGCCGCCCGGAGCGAGCACCGCGCCGCGCATGAAATCGGCCTGGCCGCCGATCCCGCTGTAGAACGTCCTGCCGATGGACTCGGCCGTCGCCTGCCCGGTGAGGTCTATCTGCAACGACGCGTTTATCGCCGTCATGTTACGGATACTTGCGATCGTCATGGGGTTGTTGGTATATTCTATGGAGCGAAACTCGACGCCCGGATTGTCATGTATGAATTTGTAGGTGTCGGTATGTCCCATGCAGAAGGAGGCGACCGTCTTGCCTCGATCGATGCTCTTGTTTGAATTGTCGACGGCGCCGCACCTGATAAGCTCGACGATACCGTCCGACAGGAGCTCCGTGTGCACGCCGAGATGCTTCTTGTTCTTCAGATTGGTGAGCACGGCGTTCGGGATGCTGCCGTATCCGACCTGGATGGTGTCGCCGTCCTGGACGATCCGCGCCACGTGCCTGCCGATCCGGTCCGCGATATCGTCCGGAACCTCGGAGGTAAATTCCAGGAGCGGCTCGTCGTACGGGATTACATAATCGATGTCATCGATATGAAGAAAGCCGTCGCCGTGCACCCTCGGCATGGAGGTGTTCACCTGCGCGATGACCAGGTTGGCGTTTTCGACCGCCGCCTTTACGATATCGACGCTGATGCCAAGGCTCAGATAGCCGTGGTCGTCGGGAAGCGAGGTCTGTATGAGTGCCACGTCTATTTCGACAAGCTTGCGGTGGATGAGGTCGGGGACCTCCGAAAGGAATATTGGAGTGTAATCGGCCAGACCGGTGTTCACGGCGTTACGCGTATTGTCCCCGACGAAAAACGAGTTATGCCTGAAGTTGGCCCTGAATTTTTCGTCCGCGTAGGGGGCGACGCCCATGGTCCAGACGTGAATCACCTCCGCGTCGAAAAAGGCCTTCGGATAGGAAGCGGCGTAGCTTACGAGGGCATTGACCAGGTACTGGGGTTCGCCGCACCCGGTCCCGATGAATATCCGGTCACCACGGTTGATGCGGCTGAAAACCTTTTCCTCGGGAAGAAATTTTTCAGGAAAAAGCTTTTTGATTTCATCAAGCTTTGTTCTTTTGCCTTCCTGGCTCATCCCCTTGTCTCTCCCGCCAACAGGTTCTCACCCGGCACCACCGTACATCATATCACAGTTTGACAATTCAACAAAATTTGTACTCATTTTTGCCTGACAAAATCGGCCCAATAATGATGTTTTGATACTGCACTAATGGCCTCTTGATAGTAGAAAGTGTGAAAAACATAAGTCAAATTATTTTTTTTAATTTTTTTATTTTTTTTATTCAATTTTGAAGGCTTTCTATTTTTTTATCAAAAACAGTCTTTAATGTGATTTTTTTCAGCATGCCGGTTCACCACCCGTCTGTGCAGTACAA
>CAZVEG010000129.1:0-9894 GCA_964625625.1 uncultured Leptospirales bacterium
TACGCGATCGGTGTCGCCGAACCGGTTTCCGTGATGGTGGAGACGTTCGGGACGGGGAAAGTATCGGACGAGGAGATCGCCAAGCGCATCCGGAAGGCCTTCGACCTCAAGCCGGCGGGCATTATCAATTCTCTCGACCTCCTCAGGCCGATATACCGCCTTACCGCCGCATACGGTCATTTCGGAAGACGCGAACCCGAGTTTACCTGGGAAAAGACCGATAAAATCAATGCCCTGAAATAGTCCGTTACGGGATATCGAGGCAACAGGGGCGGGGATATTATCCTCGCCTTCGTATTTTTATGGTCCGATAATTGTTGTGGGCGCGGGAAAACCGGAAACCCGCGGGTTTCCGGTTACCGGTGCGGGCATTGTGTAACAATAGCCCGCGATCCGTTTCAGACAGGAGAGTAAACCATGACGAGCGGCTCAATAAAGTCCTTTACCTACAGATGCGGCTGTGGTTATGTGATCAGCGTGTTCGTCGACTTCGGCACGCCGCAGGAATCTGTGGCATGCAGAAAATGCAGGCGGGCGGTGCGGCGCGACGAGCTTTGATTCAACGCCCCCCGCCGGCTGAATTCCTCCATTACCGGGTTCGATCATGAGGCTGAAATTAACGGCGGGAGCGGTCTTTATTCTTTTCCTGTGCGCGGCCGGGTTTTCCCAGAGCCCGGCCGATGAACCCGCGGTTACGACACCGGTCGACAAGCCCGCGCCCGTAGCCCCCGTCGATGAGCCGAAAAACGATAGATCCCGCAATGTAAATATCGATATGCAGGTCGTCTACGGCCAGTACAATAACATGCTGTCGACGATCAACCTCTCACACGAACAGGAAAAATCGGTCTACCTGCTGAGCTCCTATTTCAAGCGCTCGAACGATTTCGGTTATAATGGAAGCCTGTTCGAGAATTCGAGTTTTAACGAGAACAGAATCGGTTACACGGGTAATTTTAATCCCGCGGATTCGTGGAAATCGATACTCGAGGCCGAGGTTAACAACGATTCGCGCGGTATGTTCGACAACCAGTCATATTCGCGCGAGGAAAAAGACAAGGCTCGCATCTCGATAAAGAACATCTCGAAGATTTCCAGTTCGTTCGAAGGCTATGTTACGGTCGGGGGGGCGGAATACCGTCACCGCCTCAATGGCATAGGGGGCACGGACTCCGAGCGCAGCACGCTGAACCATATGACCGGCGAGATCGGCGGCGAATACATCTGGTCGGCGTCGAACAGGGTCCGCGGCAACGCGCTGGGAGGGTACTATGTCTACCAGGGCGATATCCCCTCCGACCGTTACTTCAGCGGCGAGCTCATCGATGACTTCAATATCACACCGAACATAGGCCTCAGCTTCGGCGTGAATGTCGACGTCAACCGGGACGAAAAGCCGCTGGCGTTTCCCATCGTGGGCGTTACGCTCAAGGGTTTCCAGTATACGACCTTCTCGCTGCTCTACCGTTGTGACCTTGCTCCCTTCAGACCGGAGGAGTTCTACCTGGAACAGAAGTATATCATGCCGACCTACGATCTCCCTCCCGGGCGCGTGCATCACGGCGACGCCCGCCTTGAGGTTCGCGTCAACGACAGCGTCAGCATCAAGGCGGGTGTCGTCGTTGAGAACAATGATAACTTCTATAATTATAAAGTAACCGCCGGGAATGTTCTGAGCGCGGAGACCATAGAGGCGACCACCTGCGCTTCACACCTTGATTCCCGGTTTTTCCTTTTCGAGAAGGTTCTCGAGATTTCCCTGCGATACGAGTATAATTACTTTATCGCCTCGCAACATATCACCTATCGCCCCCGCCAGAATTTCGGCAGCGCGGTCAGATACAACGGAAAGATCTGGCGCTTTGAATGGAGCAACAGGCTGGCCGGCAAGGTGTATACCGACCCCGACGGCGACGAGGATCTGTCGGGTGCGCTTATCGGCACGCTCGGTCTCCAGCGCCAGATGCTGGAGAGCTTCTACGCGTATGTGAGGGTTGAAAACCTTTACAACGCCAGATACAACCTTCGCGAAGGTTATCCTGAGCCGGGAATCACTTTCCTGGGCGGGCTTCGCATTCTCATTTGAGGATACAGCATGAATACCAATATCTACCTGTCCATCTTCGACGCCGTGCCGACATGGCTGATGCTCGCCCCGATTTTTCTGTGTTCGATAGCCGGTGTGGCGATAATCATTGAACGTACGGTGTTCTTCCGGCGAATCAGCCATGACTACCGGCTTGTGGTCTCCGGTTGCCTCGAAAGCGTTCGTGCCGGCAAAATACAGGAGGCCCGCGCGCTGGTGGCCCGCTACCCCGGCCCGATCTCCGAGGTTATAGACGGTTTTCTCGCGGTGTTTCCGGGTAATGCCGGCCCGAGGATCATAGCGGACCTCTCGTCGGGTGCCATCCGCAAGATAGAGCGCCATCTGGGCACCCTGTCGACCATCGCGACCATCAGCCCCATGTTCGGTCTCCTGGGGACGGTCACCGGCATGATGAAATCCTTCAGCGGGCTCACCAGGGAAGGGCAGTTCGCCCACGATCTGCTCGCCAGGGGTATAGCGGAGGCCCTCATTACAACGGCGCTCGGCCTGATCGTCGCCATCCCCGCCTGGATATTCTACAATTACATGGTGTCGCGCGTGGACGCTTTCGTAAAGGACCTTGAGCATGTCGCGAACGCGCTCGCGGAACCCGGGGAACGGTGAGGCCGTGGGGTTCAATTTCAAATCGCGGTTCCAGCGAAGGGCTTCGATCGACATCACCCCGTTGATCGATCTTTCGTTCAACCTGATTCTTTTCTTCATGGTATCGTACAGTATCGGAAACGTCTCGGCCATAACCGTGCATCTGCCCCGGGCGGTTCAGGCCGGGGCGCAGCGTTCGGGGGACCTGGTCATCACCATCAGCGAAAAGAACGAGGTCTACCTGAACGATGTCGGTGTGCGGATGGACGTGCTGCTCGATGAGCTGAGAAAGAGGAAGGAAGGCGTGAAGGACGGGGCGGTGGTGATCCGGGGTGACAAGTTGACGAACTATGAAACGATCGTCAGGGTGATGGACCACCTCAACAGGGCCGGGATCCCGAAGTTTACGCTGGCGACAACACGCTCGGCCGAGTGAGCGGGATGGTACACCCCTTCCGGAGCCTTTTATTCATTGAGCGGAACCACTCTATTTTCTTGACAGCAGGGATTATGAACGGTAAAGAGACCTGAATTCCGGAATCCTTGGCTCCTGATACGGGAATCATTCAATAGAACGATGGGAACGGTAAGCGTCAGCAGATGAGAAAGGCACTGGTTTTTTTGGCGGCGGCGGGGGTCATCTGCGCTTCCGTACTCATGATCCACAGCGTGTTTTCCCAGCCCTCCAGATACGAAGGCAAGATGATACGCAAGATCGAGTTTGTCGGCCTGAAGAATGTGGACAAGGAGGACCTCTACGAGGTGCTCGTCAGCGATATAGGTTTTCCACTCAAGGGGGCCGAGGTCCGCGAGGACATCAAAGCGGTATTCAAGACCGGCCAGTTCGAGAATGTCCAGGTGGAGATTCAGGAATTCGATGACGGGGTCCGGCTGCGGTTTGTCTGCAAGGAACGCCCCATGGTGAAGCAGATAAGCTTCCGGGGCGTGGACAAGCTTTACGATACCGAACTTTCGGAAGTGCTGGGCGTAAAGGAAGGCGAGCCTCTCAGGATCGACAAGCTGGAAAAGGCGATCAAGGCCCTGCGGAAAAAATACGACGACGAAGGGCTGTTCAACGCGGTGATCGAATATCGCACCCGCCAGTATAAGGACGATCCCAATTCGGTCGAGGTGATCTTCGTAATCGACGAGGGTGAGGAGATCAAGATAGATAAGATCGCCATACTCGGAGCCAGGAAAATTCCGTCGAAGACACTGAAGAAGGTGATGGAAAGCGAAGAGGACGGTCTCTTTAAAGACGGTGATTTCAAGAAGGATGTTTACGAACAGGACAAGACTAAAATCCTGGCCCTTTACCGGGAGGAAGGCTATCTCGACGCGCAGATCCTGGAGGACAGGGTCGAGTACGAGTGGAAGGATCCCCGGAAAAAGGAAGAGCGGGTGATATTCATAACGATCAAGGTGACGGAGGGCGAACGCTACTATTTTGATCGCTATACCATCGCGGGTAACCAGGTCGTCGAGAGCAAGGTACTTGAATCGCAGTTCGAACAGACGAAGGAAGGCGATATCTTCAACGACACCAGGTTCCAGAAAGACCGCCAGATGATCAGCTTCACCTACGCATCGAAGGGATATATCTTCGCGCGCGTGGTCCCCAAGCGCACGGTGGAGGAGCGCGATATCGCGGTAAGGGGACGGACGGAAAAAAGGAAATTCGTCCGGATCGATTTCCAGATCGAAGAGGGCAGTCAGGCATATATTGAAAATATTTTCATCAAGGGAAACGTAAAGACGAAGGAAAAGGTCATCCGTCGCGAACTTCTGGTCAAGGAGGGAGAGCTGTTCAATTCCTTCAAAATGCAGATATCGCGCGAGAAAATATTCAACCTCGGTTTTTTTAAGCAGGTCAATTTCGATGTTCGCCCCGGCAGTCGCGAGGGGTATATGAATCTCATCGTGGATGTCGAAGAGCAGCCCAGCGGTACGATCTCGCTTGGCGGCGGTTACGGCACAACCTCCGGTTTTTCCATCTTCGCCGATATCGGCGAGAACAACCTGCTGGGTAACGGTCAGCGCGTGGGTCTGCGCTTCGAATACGGCCCGAGTCGCAGCTCGGTCACACTCTCATTCAATGAGCCCTGGCTTTTCGACAAGCCCATTGGCTTCAACGCATCGGTTTTCTACACGCTCAATACGATTACCTCCAGTTCGATGTTCTCCAACTCGGACGATGATGCGAAGTATCAGAAACAATCCATCGGTTACAGCCTCGGCCTGAGCTATCGCTTCTGGTATTATTACGGCATCGGAAGCGTCTGGTCGCACAGCTGGAAGTCCTATCTCAATCCCTCGGGGAATGCGTCCGACGCCGTGTTCATCGAGGAGTCGCTCGGCGTGCAGGAAAAGCGTACCGTCACCCTGTATGCCTACCGTGACTCCAGGGACAACTCGATGAATCCCACGCGCGGTACCCGCGTCGAGATGGCGGTCGGTTTTACCGGCGGCACGCTTCTCCGGGGAGATGACCATTATCTCAAGTACTCGCCCGAGATATCGTTCTATTATTCGCCGTTCCACCTTCCATTCCTGAAGACGCATCCGTGCGTGATCGAGCTTCGCTCGAACGCAACGTTTTTAGCGCCGCCTTTTGCACGGGGCGTACTGTCTCGGATCCAGCCGCAGGAGGAAAATCCCTGGCTCGAAACCGAGGACTACCTGTACATCGGCGGTCCGGAAACCCTGCGCGGCTGGGAATATTATGACCTGGACCTCCCCAGCTCATGGAGGATAGGGTTATATCATCGTATTCTTTACGGCGCCGAATTCCGGGTGCCCATACATCCACAGATGCTCTGGCTGGCGTTCTTTTTCGACGCGGGCTCTCTCTGGACGGACAGTTTCTGGGAGCAGACACGGGGGGCGAGCAACCTCGAGACGCTTAACGAGGACAAGGCGGCGGGGCTGGTGCACGATATTCGCGATATCGAGGACATCAACCTGATGTATTACTTCAAGTACTCCTACGGCTTCGGATTCAAAATACAGATTCCAATGATGCCGCTGCGTTTCTGGTTCGGTCGCAAGCTGGCCTGGGTGGGGCAGGACAAGGGGTACTTCGAGCCGATGGGCGATTTCACCTTCCAGTTCGGAATAGGGGATTACCGTTTCTGACATGAAACCCGCATTCGCGATAATCCTGGTCGTGGCGATCGTGCTCTCATGCGGCGGGGCCCGTCTGGCGGATGAGCGCGAGGCGCGGATCCGTTCCGTTAACATGGGGCTGCTGTTTGAATACGCGGTGAACACGGACCCCGACGCGAGGGGTGTCAAGGCCGCAAAAAAAGAAGCGATTGCGGCGGTCCGCGCGCTCAGGGAGCGCATGGCTTTGTCGGACCAGGCGGATAAAGAGACGACGGAACGCGAGCTTCGCCGGAGAAACTCCGAGCTCGAGAGGTTGAACGCGGCCGAGGAACTGCACCGGCAGCGTATCCTGGCCGAGATCGGCCGCGCCATGAACGCCGTCGCCTCCAGGCAGGGTATCGATTTCATACTGGGGGCCGGGGATGGCGCGGTGTACGCGGGGAAGGAATATGACATCACCGAGGAAGTATTGCGCGAAATGGCCGCGCTTCGCAAACGCAACGCTCCGGTGTCGCGCTGAGGCCATATGCTGAAACGATCGCTCACGACCGTTCTGCTGTCCGCGGTGTTGTCGGCATCCGCCTGCGGGAACGGCCATGAGACCGAAATCCGGGAAGCGTTCGATGGTTTCAGGGGCAGATACGTTCTCAGCGTCGAAAAGCGTTCGTTTACGCTCCGCGTCCATGAGCGGAGCGGTGGCGTGGTCGCGAGTTACCGTGTCGCTTATGGATTGAATCCGGACCGCTCGACGAAGATTTACGCGGGTGATAACCGGACACCGGAAGGCGTGTACCGGATAATCGAGATGCTGAGCATGGACGCGCATCCCGGTTCCGCGACGTATAAAAAACTGCGCGCCATGAACGGTGTATATTTCCGCGCGAGAGACGGCCATTTCAAACACGGCAGGCCGGATGTTGATCTCGGTGACAACGCCTATGGGCCGCGCTTTTTCCTGCTTGATTATCCGCTCGAGCGGGATCGGGCCCGTTATGAATCGGCGATCGTCGCGGGCGTTGTTCCCAGGGTGCGCGGTGAATATGCGCCGGTCGGACACGGAATAGCGATACACGGCAACAACGACGAGGCTTCAATCGGCCATCTTGCCACCAGCGGATGCGTGCGGATGTATAATCGCGACATAATCGAACTCGAGAAATACCTCGTAGTCGGAACACCGGTAATTATTTACGGTGACTGAGGATTAAAGGGTTGACATAATATTTTGAGTGGTGCAGCGTAAGGGGGTATTCCGTACGGGGGTGGCGATGCCCGCTGAGCGGCCCGATGCAGAGGTGAAGCGCAACGGTCCGTTTGCGGCCTTATGTGCCGGTACGGATCGCGCGATTTTCGGATGTGTAACAACTCTAGTCATGCGGAGGATGTACGGTGTCAGATTTATTTCTTTCCACTGCGTACGCGCAGACTCCCGGCGGGGCCGGCGGCCAGGGCTGGATGAGCTTTATCCCCATCGTTTTAATGATCGTTATCTTTTACTTTCTGCTGATTCGTCCGACTCAGAAGCGCGAGAAGGAACGGAAAAAGATGATAGATTCGCTCCAGAAGGGCGACAAGGTCCTGACCTCGGGCGGAATTTACGGGGTTGTCGTCAATATAAAGACGGAAGAAAACATCGTCGTGTTGAAGATAGCCGATGGAGCGAAGGTGGAGTTCGCTCGCTCCGCGGTTCAGGCAAAGGTATAGCATCGTCTGCTTATCGCGAACCGACAATGAAATCCGGCGTTAAAATCCCGCTGATCGCCTTATTTTTCATCACAACCGCCACCCCGGCGGGTGTCCCGTTGCGTGCCGTCATCCCGTCTGCGCTCTATGCCCAGACCGGTACGGATGCCGCCGGCGAGGCCATCGTGGTGAAGGAGAAGCGGGAGGATGCCGGGTCGGTTGCGGTAAAGGAAGAGCCGGCCGTTAAAGACGAAACGGCCCCGCCCGTAAAACCCGTTCAAAGGCCGCGCGAGACCGCCGATGAAGCCGCCGCCAGAAAAAAGCCGGCCGAGCAGAAAACACCGCCACTGGAAGAGCCCAGGGAGGCTTATTCCGGTGACGGCCTGCTCGATATAACGGACGGCCCTTTCAGATACAGAAGGATACCCGGGATCCGGATAACCGAAGCCGTGGTCGAAACGGCCCCACCCGTTGTCGTTTCCGAGAACGACAAGCTTCCGGCTTCCGAAGGCGACGAGGGCGACGGGAAAGGCCTGTTCGGAATGAGCCGCTCGGCGACCGACACCATGGCCAGGGTGGTGTTGATCGGAATCATCATTCTCATATTTGTCCTTTACCGGTTCAGGGCGAGAAACCGTCGTTCGAGTGTCCTGAAACGTTTCCCTAAAGCGTAAAGACTTTTCACACTAAAGAGGACTGTCATGACACGAGGCATGATATACAAGGCCATGTTCATAGTGGCGATACTTGTATTTGCCGTACTGCTCATCCTGCCCACCATCGGGAAACGGGAGATGAGCATTGTTCCGGAAAAAGACGCCACCGCGGAGCAGGTCGCCGATCTCGAAAAGCACTTTACCGGGGCCGGCTTTCTCGTCGTTAAGAAGGACGCCGTCATATCGGTCAGCGGTTATGGAATCAATGACGCGGTGATGAACGAAGCGAAGATCATCCCCGGAGTCAAGGATGTGCACATACTCCCCCACTGGTCCGAGAAGGCGCTGCTGGCCAAAAAGATGAACCTCGGCCTGGACCTTCAGGGCGGAATGAACCTCGTCATGCGTGCGGATTTCGAGAGCATAGAGCACAAGCAGGAAAAGAAGCTCACCGACGCGGAGAAGATGGATATCACACAGCAGGCTCTCGAGCTGTTGCGGAACCGCATAGACAAATTCGGCGTGTCCGAGCCATCCATACGCCCGCGCGGCGCCGAAGCGATCGAGATACAGCTGCCTGGCGTGAAGGATCCCATGAGCGTCAAGAAGGCCATCGGCACCACGGGCCGGGTAGAGTACCGCCTGGTGGACGACGAATATACGCGCCTGGCCGGGCTGTGGCTGAAGAACAACATCCAGACGCTCAAGGAGGGGAAGATCCCCGAAGACCTCGAGCAGCAGTATGCCATACTCGGAGAGGCGGCGAAGGCCATAGGGCTGCCCGCCAGAAGCGAGCTCCTTTTCTTCTACGAGCGCGACGAGAACACGAAGAAGATAATGCCGGCATACCCGATAGCGCTGGAGAAGGAGGTCGCGCTGGCGGGTAACGACATCAGCAAGGCCTGGGTGGGGCACGACGAATACGGCCGCCTTTCGGTGCATTTCACCACCACGCCGGACGGTGCCTCGAAGTTCGCGACGGTCACCTCCGCGAAAAATCACGGAAGAAAACTCGCCATCATCATCGACGAAAAAGTGCGAAGCGCCCCGCAGGTGAACGTGCAGATCACGACCGGACAGGCGCTGATCCAGGGAGATTTTACGCTCGAGGAAGTGAACACGCTCGCCCGCATCATCAAGGAGGGGGCTCTTCCCGTAAACCTGGTAATCATAGAGGAGCGCACCGTGGGTCCGTCGCTCGGCCAGGATGCGATCGACGCGGGGATAAAAGCGACGATCCTGGCCTTTTCGGTTGTCATGATATTCATGGTCGCCTACTACAAACTTTCCGGTTTAATCGCATCGATCGGTCTGATAGTGAATATCGTATGTCAGCTCGCGCTGCTCTCGTGGCTTGGATTCACGCTGACCCTTCCGGGCATAGCCGGATTCATCCTGACCCTCGGCATGGCGGTGGACAGCAACGTGCTCATTTACGAACGCATGCGCGAGGAGCAGCGCTCCGGTAAATCTCCCCGGATCGCGGTGGTAAACGGATTCGACAGGGCCTTCTGGGCCATCGTCGACTCGAACATCACCACGCTGATCGCGGCGTTCGTGCTCTCGCAGTTCGGCACCGGCCCCATAAAGGGTTTCGCGGTCACCCTTTCGATCGGCCTCATCTCCAGCCTTTTCGTGGTGCTGTATGTCACGCGCTTCGTTTTCGAGTTGCTGTCGCTCTCGAAGAACCTGAAAAAACTGAGTGTATAAAAGGAGAATCGCTTTGGAAAGGGTGATAGACTTTCTTAAATATAGATGGAT
>CAZVEG010000130.1:0-9752 GCA_964625625.1 uncultured Leptospirales bacterium
GGCTGGCAGCCTGGGACTGGCGCTTCAGTGGATGGTCGCTCGCCCACCTGATGTGAGCAGTCTGGTCGGCATGGCCGATGCGCTGCTGGCAAGCCCCAGCCGGTTCGACATGCTGCCGTGGGTGCGCTTGGGCGTGGTTCTCACCTCGGCCGCGGGTATGCCGCCGAAGGCCGAACAGGTGCCGAACGCCAGTATCGCCTTCGCGTTTTTACCGAGCTCACGGACCCATTCCTGCGCGCTCACATGCCTGCCGTTCAGCATCCCGATGGTACAGTATTCCTCGGATCCGGTGGGAATGGAGCCCTCGACCACGAGCACGAAATCCTTGCGCTGCTTTTTCACCGCTTCATCGAGAACGCGGATCGCGGCGTCACCGGTGCCGCCCATAAGCGTCTGATGGTAATTGAGGCTGATGTGCTCGGTGATTACGGTGGCGATGTCGGGTTCGGCGGCGTTCAGGATGGATACCGAGCATCCGGAACAGGATTGCGCCTGCAGCCAGATGACCGGGGTGCGCTCGGCGGCTTCCTTGATCGCCTTCTTGCATCCCTGCAGGAGAACGCCCGAAAAGCCGAAAACCGCGGCCGTTCCACCCATGAGTTTTAAAAAGTCCCGTCTGTTAAGAGTCATGTATATCCTCCTTTTATCATTGTCGCGCGGCTTCGAGCACCGTTTTGACGGCGATGGGAATGGCTCGCCGTACAGGCTCGCTGATATCAATGGCAAGCGTCGTGACGTCCCGGGGAACAATGCCGATTATTTCAACGACGGGATCCTCGCCGAGCAGGCGGAGCGTGCGGAGGACCTGCATGATTCCCACTTCATGCAGCGAAAGACGGGCACTCCCGCAGTTGCACTGCTCGGGACTCAGACGGTAAACGCTTCCCGGCGCATCATCTGCGCCCAGCGCGTCCACGATTATTATCCGGTCTTTTCCCTGCATCAGCGGTATTAAATCCATGCCCGCGGTGCCGCCGTCAATTATCTCGACATGGTCGGGAAGCGATACCCCCGAAGCTGCGATCTCGTTGACTATATGCACGCCCAGACCGTCATCGCTTTGAAGGATGTTCCCGATTCCCAGTATCAGCACGCTTTTCATGGTATGTCCGATTCACCCGGGTATCTATTTCGAGCCGTGGATTTCCAGATGGCAGTCCTGGCACATGGTCGGCCCCTTGGCTTTTTCGGCGTGGCATCCGATACAAAAATCGTGTATCTCGTCCTCGCCCTGGCTGCCCTTGTGGCACTGAGCACAGACTTTTATCCTGTCATCGTTCCCGTTTTTGTGATGGCAGGTGAAACAGTCTATACCGGCCTTTTCGTGCTTGAGATGGGAGATTTTAACCTCGCTCATCAGTCCCCTGGATTTGGTCACTCCGGCCTTGAGGTCCGCATCGGTGATGAATTTATTTACCGAGCTGATGGTATACACGTCGGTGGGGCTCGGATTGATCGAGGTTGTCCCCTCCTTGCAACCCGGGAAAGGCAGGAATACGGTGATTATCGTGGCATAGATGAGGAAAGAAATAGCACTTCTCCTGTTCACACACGTACCTCCTCAAAGTTGATTGAGTATCCTGGTTATGGTCAATGCGCGAACGACGTCCCGAAAGGGGATATGTTGGAAAGTGTACGCAACCGCTACACCCTGCGTGTCTGGTGTTGAATCGGTAGCGCCCGCTCCTCTTTCCACACCGGGAGGTGGTGCCGTTTCCGGCTCCGCCCTGTCGTCGCACAATCCATCGTCAGGAGACTTTAGGATAATGAGATCGAGGAAACTGATTGACTCTATGAATACGACATATGTATGTCAAATAATTTTCTTGTGCGGGGAAATAATTGTACGTACGATGAGCCGGTGTACAGATTGAACGACTTTCAGAGAACCGAATGAAGTGCAAGGATCATATACGTCTGCGTGTTACCGGAATAGTTCAGGGTGTTGGATTTCGCCCTTTCGTTTATCGCATAGCCCTGAAATACGGCATAACCGGTTCGGTCCGGAACGATACGTGCGGTGTGCTCATTCACGCACAGGGAGAACGGGAACGGCTGGAGTCTTTTGTGGATGAGGTGCGAAGTGCCGCGCCGCCGCTGTCACGCATCGATTCAATAACCATCGAAGATGAATTGCCGGCCGATTATGATGGTTTTCACATAGAAAAAAGCGCGGAGCTCGATGAACGTTCGGCCATTATACCCCCGGACAGCGCGCTCTGCGATGAATGCCTGGCCGAGCTCAAGGATCCGGCCGACAGGCGTTACGGTTACCCTTTCATCACCTGCACCAACTGCGGCCCGCGCTTCAGCATCGTGCGCGACATTCCCTACGACAGGGAAAACACCTCGATGAAACCGTTCACCATGTGCCGAATCTGCGGACGCGAGTACGGCGATCCGCTCGACCGGCGCTTCCATACACAGCCGAACGCCTGCCCGGCCTGCGGCCCCCGCCTCGAGCTGCATGACTCCCGCGGTGCGATGCTTTCGGTGGACCCGATGGAAATAGCGCGGATGACCGTTGCGTACGCGCGGGAGGGACGCATCATCGCCATTAAAAGCGTCGGCGGCTTTCTGCTCGCCTGCGACGCTGAAAGTGACGCGGCGGTCATTGAACTGCGACGACGCAAGGGACGGCCTTTCAAGCCCCTCGCGCTCATGACCGGGAGCATTGAAAGAGCCGGATCGTTTCTCGCGATCAACGGGGATGAGAAAAGGCTTCTTCTTTCGCACGAGCGACCGATCGTCCTCATGAAAGAAAAGCGGTCACTGGTAAGCCGGTATGTGGCGCCGGGTCTGAGTTATATCGGCCTCATGCTTCCGTACACGCCGCTTCAGCATATGCTGTTCGGATTGGACCGGGATCTGGTTCTTGTCATGACCAGCGGGAATGCGGCGGACGAGCCGATCGTTTACCGCGACCGGCGGGCGTTTGATGAGCTTGGAAATATCGCGGATGTTTTCGTGACCTATGACAGGGAGATCGAGCAGTTCAGCGACGACAGCGTCCTTTTCGTGGAGAAGGGAAGGCCCTTCTTCGTCCGGCGATCGCGCGGCTACGTGCCCGTGGCCCTGCTTCTTGCGGCCGACGGTCCGGAGATTTTCGCCACCGGGGGCGATTTAAAAAGCAGTTTTGCGTACGCGCGCGGGCGCTCGGCGGTCATGTCGCAATTTATTGGCGACCTCGAGTCACCGTCGGCGAACGATCTCTACCGTGCCGAGATGCATCGATTCGCGGAGATATACCGGTTCGAGCCGCGGACGGTCGCGTGCGACCGGCACCCGGGCTATTTCACCACGGCGATAGCCGGAGAGCTGGAAGCCGCGGGCATGCAGAGGATCGCCGTGCAGCATCATCATGCCCATATAGCCTCGGTCATGGAAGAACGGGGCCTGGCGGGCCGTGTCATCGGTATCGCGTTCGACGGCACCGGTTACGGCACCGATGGACGGCTGTGGGGGGCCGAGTTTCTGCTCGCCGACCGGGCGGGATTCGAGCGGCTGGCGCATTTCTCGTACTTCCCGCTTCCCGGCGGGGAGAGCGCGATCCGCGACGTGTGGAAAATCGGTATCGCGCTTCTGCGCGCGCGCTATGGCGAGGATTATCCGATCATGAACCGCGGCGGAGAGGCGGCGATGGTGTGTGAAGTGATTGAAAAGAAAATCAACTGTCCTGAAACCTGCAGCATAGGGCGGCTCTTCGACGGCGTGGCCGCCATACTCGGGATAGCGGAATCGGTGAGCGCCGAGGCGGAGGCGGCGATGCTGCTCGAGGAGGCAGCGCTCCGTGGTGCGGAAACCTGGATTGATGACGGCTGGGAAATCCCGGTCGCGGCGGGCCGCCCGTCGGTGATTTCGACCGAGTCGCTGGTGGAGCGCGTCGTTACGCTCCGTCTTTCCGGCAGAGGCGTCGAGGAAACGGCCTACGCGTTTCATGCGGCGATCGCCGGGATCGCGGTCGCGACGGCCGGGAATATACGCGACGAACACGGGATCAACGACGTCGCGCTTTCCGGCGGCGCGTTCCAGAACCGGCTTTTACTTCGGCTCATCATCGACGGTCTGCGGGAAAAACGGTTTGACATCCACCTTCCGGAAAAAATACCCTTCAACGACGGCTGCCTGGCGCTCGGCCAGATCGCCGTGGCCAGGGAAATCATACGACATGAAAAGCGATAAGATCAGGGAGATGGCGGACGGGTTTCGCTCCCTCCGTCTTGAGCGCGATCTCCGGATAATGGAGGTCTGCGGCACGCATACCACAGAGTTTTTCCGTACAGGGGTGCGCGACCTTTTCCCCGAAGGGCTCTCTCTTATAGACGGGCCCGGTTGCCCGGTTTGCGTAACGCCGAACGATTACCTGGACCGGGCGATCGAGATCGCGCGCGTCCATGGCGTAACCGTGGCCACATTCGGTGACATGGTGAAGGTGCCGTCCTCGTACAGCTCTCTGGCGCGCGAGAAATCCACCGGGATGATGCTCGAGGTGGTGTATTCTCCGCTTGACGCCCTGGAGTATGCCGCCGCGAATCCGGATATTCAAGTAATGTTTCTCAGCGTGGGCTTCGAGACCACGGCCCCGACCGAGGCCGTGGCGGTGCAGCGGGCGCGCGAGCGGAACATACCGAACTTTTCCATCCTGTGCGGTAACAAGCTCACCCCTCCCGCCGTGAAGGCCCTGCTCGACGCCGGTGAAACGCGCATCGACGGGTTCATCCTTCCGGGGCACGTGAGCGCGATCATCGGCGTGGAGCCCTGGCGCTTCGTTGCGGATTCGTACCACAGGCCCTGTATCGTGGCCGGTTTCGAGTCGTACGACCTCATCACGTCCACGATTGACCTGGTGCGTATGATCGGGGAGGAGCGGAACGTGGTCGAGAACGGGTACGCGCGCGTGGTCCGCGACGGCGGCAACCCGAAGGCCAGGGAGATCATGTACGACGTGTTCGAGGAGTGTGACGCGCACTGGCGCGGAATCGGCGTCATTCCCGGAAGCGGGTTCGCGCTTCGCGACCGTTATGCGGATTTCGACGCCGCGCGGCGTTTCCCCGTCGAGCCGCCGCCGGCGCGCCAGCACCCTGGCTGCCGCTGCGGCGACCTGCTGCGCGGGCTCATCCTTCCCACCGGGTGCGGCCTCTTCGGCACCGTATGCACGCCGGAGAACGCCGTGGGGCCCTGCATGGTTTCCTCCGAGGGGCCGTGTTCGGCCTACTATAAATACGGGGGGATGTAATGGCGGACCGGATACTTGCGGGGCACGGCAGCGGCGGAAAGCTCATGAACGAGATGATCGGCGGTCTGATCCGCCGCGTGCTGGGGCCGGAGAGCGTGCAACTGGACGACTCGGCGGTGCTCTCAGTCGGCGCCGCGAGGATCGCCTTCACCACCGACACCTTTACCATTACGCCGATAGAGTTTCCCGGCGGGACGATCGGATCCCTCGCCGTCAACGGTACGGTGAACGACCTTGCGATGATGGGTGCGCGACCGCTCTACCTGAGCTGCGCGCTTATACTGGAGGAGGGGCTGGAAACGGCCGTGCTCGAGAGGATACTGGTTTCGATGAGGGGCGCGGCGGACTACGCCGGTGTTTCGATCGTAACCGGCGACACGAAGGTGGTGGAGAGGGGCAAGGCCGATAAAATATTTATTAATACGGCGGGTATTGGTATACTTGAGGGAGCGGTGCAGCGTCGGCCGATCGTGCCCGGGGACGCGGTCATTATCAGCGGCTTCATCGGCGACCACGGTATCGCCATCATGGCGCTGCGTAACGATCTGAGCTTCAGCCGCGGGCTCGCCTCGGACTGCGCACCGATGAACCGGCTTGTCGACAGAGTGCTTGCGTCATTCCCGGAGAGCGTCAAGTTCATGCGCGATCCCACGCGGGGCGGGGTTGCCTCGGTGCTGAACGAGGTCGTGAAGGGGATGGATTTCGGCATCGGCCTGAACGAGAAATGCCTCCCGGTGCGCGATGAGGTCAAGGGCGTCTCAGGAATGCTCGGCATCGATCCGCTCTACGCGGCCAACGAGGGCAAGGTGCTCATGGTGGTGCGCGGTGAGGAGGCCGGGGGAATCGTCGATCTGATGCGATCGCATCCCGAAGGAAGGGATGCCGCGGTCATCGGAACCGTAAGCGACACCTATCCCGGCAGGGCCTATCTTGAAACGCTTACCGGCGGAAGACGCATTCTGCCCCTGCTGATAGAAGAGCAACTGCCGCGAATATGCTAGTGCGCGGCGGAACACACGGAATATGACACGATGCCATACTCCGGCAGTGGAAGTGAACGCTCGCTGCCTGCGGAACGACATAGGAAAAGGAGAGACGATCCATGTGCCTTGCGATCCCAATGACGGTTAAAAGCATAGAGGGTACACGCGCTCTCGCCGAGGCGTACGGCGTTGAAAAATACGTGGACATCGCCATGACGCCCGATGTCGCGGTCGGGGACAAGGTGATCATACACGCCGGATTCGTGATCGAGAAGCTCGATCCCGAATCCGCCCGCGAGATAGAGGCCGCATGGGACGAGTATCACCGCGCCATGAACGACGACGCCGCGGCGGGGAGACCGGATGGCGCCTAAGCGTCCCGTTTCGGTGGACCTTGTCGGCCGCACGGTGTCGGAACTGGTGGATCGGGCCAGCTTCGGGATGCCGTCCGGGGTCGTGGATCTGTACGCGGCCATGCGGGACCGGGAGAAGTCCGATACGGCACGGCACGCGCTGGGCGTGCTTGTCGAGAACGCGGGCATTGCCGCGGCCGATCGGCTTCCGCTGTGCCAGGACTGCGGCGTGGCGATCGTCTTCTGCGACATCGGGCAGGATGTGTCGCTCGAGGGGGACTATCTGCGCGACGCGATTGACGCGGGCGTGCGCGATGCCTATGAACGTCTGTACCTGCGCAAATCGGTGGTCGGCGATCCGCTGGTACGTAAAAATACGGGAACCAATACTCCCTGTTTCCTTCACACGGAGATAGTTCCCGGTGATAGAATCGGTATTACGGTATACCTGAAAGGCGGCGGTTCGGAAAACATGACTTTCCTGAAGATGTTCAGACCGACCGTCACCACGGAAGAAATAATCGACCATATCGAGGCGTGTGTTATCGAAGCCGGACCGAACCCGTGCCCGCCGCTGTTTCTCGGTGTCGGTATCGGGGGGACGGCCGATGTCGCGCTCGTGAATGCCAAGCGGGCGGTTTTGCGCGGCGTCGGGAGTCGCCACGCCGATCCGGTATATGCCGATCTCGAAAGGCGGATCCTCGAACGCCTGAACGCAACCGGGGTCGGCCCCCTTGGCTTCGGGGGCGCATCCACCGCGGCCGCGGTATATATCAAAGCGGCGCCGACCCATATCGCCACGCTCCCCGTGGCGCTCAACCTCAACTGCCATTCGCTGCGCTACGCGGAGGCCGTGCTGTGAAGTGGATACATCTCACCACCCCGCTCGACGGGGAGGCGGTCAGACCGCTTCGCGCGGGCGACGCGGTGCTCTTTTCGGGCGTCTTCTACGTGGCGCGGGACAGGGCGCACGAGCGCCTGCGCCGCATGATCGAGAACGGCGAAGCGCTGCCGTTCGATCCCCGGGGCCAGGTGATCTATTTCATGGGACCGAGCCCGGCGCCGCCCGGAAGGGTGATCGGTTCGGCGGGACCGACGACTTCGTATCGCATGGACCCGTTCGCCGGAACGATGTGCAGGGCCGGGGTCAGGGCCTTTATCGGAAAGGGCAAACGATCGGCCGGGGCGCGCGCGGCCATGATGGAATGCGGGGCGGTTTATTTCAGTTCATTCGGCGGCGCGGGCGCCTATCTTTCGCGACGGATCGTATCGTCCGAGGTGCTGGCCTTTGAAGACCTCGGTCCGGAAGCGGTGTACCGTCTTGAAGTCGCGGAATTTCCGGCGATCGTCATCAACGATATTCATGGTGGAGACCTCTATGAAGATGAGCTTTCAAAACGGGGATGACTTCGCCGCATTCAGGGAAGAGCTCAGGCAGCGACTCTCCGCCCACGCTCCGCGCGCGATCCAGAAGAAGAGTTTGCGACCCGCGGCGGTGATGATCCTCATCATGAACAGGGACGGTGAGGCGCACGTGCTGCTGACCAAGAGGACGGAAAAGGTCGGCACCCACAAGGGGCAGATGGCGCTGCCCGGTGGCGGCTACGATGACAGCGACGGTGATTTCCTCCGTACGGCGCTTCGGGAGACCGAGGAGGAGGTGGGAGTGCATCCCTCCGACATCGATGTACTCGGGCGCTTCGATGACTTCATCTCTATCGCCGGTTTTCATGTGGTCAGCTATATCGGTGTTATCCCGTACCCGTACGAATATACGATCAACCGGGACGAGATCGAGGACTACGTGGAGGTGCCGCTTTCCATGTTCGCCAACCGGGAATTCGGCAAGGTGCAGCAGGTGGAATTCGAAGGTCACATGTACAACGTCTATCATTACTATTATAAGAATTTCGAGATCTGGGGGATGACCGCCCGCATACTCACCGATTTCGCGGCGAAGATACTCAACCGCTGTGCGGGGGACACTGTCGATTTAATTCATTGACAGGGTCCGCCCGCAGGGCGACAATCCTCTCCGCCGATCCGCACCGGGAATATGATCGTGTTATTCAGGAGATCATCGTGAAGCGCTTTGCGGTTTTATATCTCTGCTTCCTGTTTCTTTTCCAGGCCTGTACCGCGCAGCCGGTGACGGAAAAAGACTTCGCGGCGCTCTGGAGGGATTATCTCCAGAGGGAATTTGAGGAGGGGTTCGACGAAGAGCAGTCGATCTCGCAGCGGGAAGCCCTGTTGAGGGAGACCGCCGCCCGGCACGGCGTCGATTACGAGGCCTTGATTCGGTACATGGCCGTCGAACAGGTGGAAAAACACGAAAAAATCTTTCTCAGGCGTTAGGATGATTATCGGGGGACAGCATGTTTAAAAAAATACGTGAGCGCAGCCTGCACTTCATGATCTTCGCGTTCCTCACCGGGCTTTTTCTCGGAGTGAATCTCTCGTTTAAAGCCGAGGCACTCGAGCCGGCTCACGGCTACCTTGATTATTTCCACCAGGTCTACCAGATCGTTCGCACGGAATATGTCGACACCGTCGAGACGAAGAACCTGTTCTACGGCGCGATCCGGGGCATGCTCCAGGCGCTCAACGATCCGTTCACGCGCTTTCTCAACGAGGAGGATTTCGCCGAGCTGAAGGAAGAGACCACCGGCAAGTTCGTGGGAGTGGGGATCGAGATCACCATGAAGAACGGCGAGATCATCGTCATCTCGCCCATCGACGACACTCCGGCCATGAAGGCGGGGATCAAGGCCGGGGACAAAATTACAAAGATCGACACGAGTGAGCTCAAGGACAAAAGCCTTCCCGATATCATAAAGCTGATCCGCGGACTGCCGCACACGAAGGTGAAGCTGACGGTGGTGCGCGAGGGATTCGACGATCCGATCACCTTCGAACTGGAGCGGATGCCCATAAAAATCGACGCGGTGAGCTATGATGTCCTTAAAGACAACGATACCGGGTACATCAAGGTAAAGACATTCAGCTCGGACACTACACGAGAAATCGAGAAGGCCCTTAACGATTTGAACGCCAGGGGAATACGTCGCGTAATTGTGGACCTGCGCTGGAACCCGGGTGGGCTGCTCGATCAGGCGATCTCGATGTCCGATCTCTTCCTGGACAAGGGGAAGACGATCGTCTCGACGCGGGGGCGGGAGG